>NZ_WBMR01000085.1 GCF_008923365.1 Actinomadura montaniterrae | reverse complement strand
CAGGCGCGCCCCTCGACGCCGAGCCATCCGCGGGGCCAGCCGTCGGAGGTGGTCGCCGCGGCGCGGCGGGCGCGCCCGATCAGGTCGTCGCCCGCCTCGATCGCGGCGCGGACCGCGTCGTCGTCCCCGGCGGCGCGGGCGCGGGCCGCCAGTTCGGCGTGCGCCCACAGGCCGATCGCCGCGACGCGGATGACGGGGGCCTCCTGCGTGTAGACGCTCTCCCGCAGCGTCCGCTCGACGTGCTCGACCGCCTCGCCGGGGTCGCCGTTCCAGAGCGCGTGCTCGGCGGCGAGGCCGTGCGCGACGTAGTTGAGGAACGAGTCCCTCGCCCACAGCGGCGCGATCCAGCGCAGCCGCTCCTCCACCGCCGGGCTGCCCTGGGCGACCTCGGTGAACAGCGCGTACGCCGACACCTGCGCCTCCGGCGTCCGCGCGACCCGGACGGCGAACTCGCCGGCGAGCCGGTCCGCCTCCGCCCAGTCGCCGGAGGTGTAGTGGATCAGGTACCGCAGGCAGCGCAGGACGATCCCGTAGGTGCTCCAGCCGAGCCCGGCGTCCATCGTCCACTTCACGGCCTCGTCGGCCGCGGCGGTGGCGCCGGCGAGGTCGCCGCGGTCGAACTTCGCCCGCGCGTGGTGGAACGCGGCGCGCAGCGCGACGACCTGGCGGCCGCCCTCCAGCGCCAGGTCCCGGGCCCGCTCGAACACCTCGACCACGTCCGGGTCGGCCTCCCGCGACTCGCGGAACACGCCGAGCGTCACCAGCAGGCTCGCCTCGGCGCCGGTGGCGCCTGTGGCGCGCGCCAGCTCGATCGCCTCCTCCGCGACCGCGGGCATCTCGCCGTGCTCGTCCTTGTACAGCAGCGTGCGGGCGTAGGTGGACAGCGCGGCGGCGCGCTCGGGCCGCGGCGGGTCCGGCGGCAGCATCGCGACGGCGGCGCGGGCCATCTCCTGCGACTCGTCGTCCTCGTCGACGTCGGAGAGGTACTCGGCGAGCCGGTCCCGGATCCGGGCGCCGAGCACGACGTCCGCGGGGTCGGCGAGCTCCAGCAGGCGCCGCAGCCGGGAGATCGCGCGGCGCTGCTCGCCGGCCCGCCCCGACGTGCGGACGGTGTCGAGCGCCAGCCCCATCCGGTCGGTGCCGGACGCGC
This sequence comes from Actinomadura montaniterrae, assembly GCF_008923365.1. Taxonomy (GTDB): domain Bacteria; phylum Actinomycetota; class Actinomycetes; order Streptosporangiales; family Streptosporangiaceae; genus Spirillospora; species Spirillospora montaniterrae. Next base: position 35,838 of record NZ_WBMR01000085.1, on the reverse strand, counting down.
CCTCCGGGTCCGGCACCGCCTCCCACAGCTCCAGCGCCCGGTCGTAGTGCTCGAACGCCTCGTCGGGCGCGCCGAGCCGCTCGGCCTCCCGGCCCGCCCGCACCGACGCGGCGAACGCGGTCGGCAGGTCGTGCGCGGCGAGGCTGTGGTGCGCCAGCTCCGCCGCCGACCCGCGCCGCCCGCCCGGCGGGACGTCCGGGCCCGCGCCGAGCAGCCGGGCGAAGTCGGCGTGCAGCCGGGTCCGCTCGCCCGGCAGCAGGTCGGCGTAGACGGCCTCGCGCAGCAGCGCGTGCCGGAACGTGTAGCCGGTGCCCGCCGGGACGAGCAGCTGGTGCGAGACGACCTCGCGCAGCGCCTCCCCGACCGCGGCCTCGTCCAGGCCCGCCGCCCGGCGGACCAGCTCGTCGTCGATGCGGCGGCCGGCGACCGCGGCGACCCGGACGACGCGCTGCGCGCCGTCCGACAGCCGCTCGACCCGCGACAGCAGCAGGTCCGCGAGTCCGGCGGGCAGGTCGTCGCCGGTGCTCTCCGCCGAGTACAGTTCGGCGGCGTAGAACGCGTTGCCCTCGGAGCGGCGGTGTACCCGCTCGACGGTGCCGGCGGTGACGGGCGCGCCGCCGCCCGCCAGCCCGGCGAGGTACTCGGCGGTCTCGGCGGGCCCGAACGGGCGGACCTCGACGCCGGTCACGGTCGGCAGCCGCAGCAGCTCGGCGACCACCGGCCGCAGCGGGTGCCTGCGGTGCAGGTCGTCGGACCGGTAGGTGCCGACGAGGCAGACCCGCTCGCGCGACAGCACCCGGCTGAGGAAGGTCAGCAGGTGCCGGGTCGACCGGTCGGCCCAGTGCAGGTCCTCAAGGACGAGCAGGACGGGCCGGTCCCGGCCCTCGGTGCGCGCGCCGAGCTCGCCGAGCAGCCCGAGCACCGCGCCGAACAGCTGCTGCTGGCCGAGCTCGGACGCCGCGTCGGGGGAGCCCTCGCCGTCCGGGAGCAGCCGCCGCAGCACCGGGCGGGACTCCAGCGCCGCGCGCACGCCGGCCGCCTCGGGGCCGGTGCCGCGCGACGCGGTCCACAGCGCGTCCGCCAGCGGCAGGTAGGGCATGCTCTCGCCCAGCTCGGCGCACTGCCCGACCAGCACGGCGCAGTCCCGCTCGCGGGCGGCGGCGGTGAGCGCGGACACCAGATGCGTCTTGCCGACGCCGGCGTCGCCGCTGACCAGCACGACGGCGGCGCCGCCCGCGGCGGCCCGGTCGAGCGCGCCGGTCAGCTCCGCCAGCTCGGCGGTCCTGCCGATCAGCACTCAGCCGCCCCTTTCCGTCATCCCGCACAGTATCCCAGGGACCGGGATGAACCGCTCGCCGTACGGGCCCCTAGCGGGGCGCGGCGGGGCCCGCGGCGAACCGGGTGGCCAGCGCGGCCTTGTCGGGCTTGCCGCCGGGCGTGCGGGGCAGCTCGTCGATCTCCCACAGGTGCCGCGGCTCGCAGCGCGCCCCGAGTGCGCCGCGCACCAGCTCCCGGAGGCCGTCGAGGTCGACCGGCCGGCCGTCCCGCCCGACGACGACGCCCGCGAGGGCGCGCCCGGCGGCGTGCGGGAGCGCGAACACGGCGGCGTCGAGCACGGCCGGGTGGCCGGTGAGGACGTGCTCGATCGGGTGCGCGTACAGGCCGCCGGGGAGCCGGTCCTCGGTCCGGTCGAGCAGGAACAGGTGCCCGTCGCCGTCCATGCGGCCGACGTCGCCGGTGCGCAGCCAGCCGTCCCGGCACGCCGCGGCGGTCCGCGCGGGGTCGCCGGGGTAGCCGCTCATCCGCTGCGGCGACCGCGTCCACACCTCGCCGGCCTCGCCCGCGGGCAGGTCGGCGCCGTGCCGGTCGCGGACGCGCAGCTCGACGCCCGGCACGGCGCGCCCGACCGACATCAGCAGCTCGGGCCGGGCGTGGTCGCGCGGCTCCAGCACGGTCAGGAACCCGCCCTCGGACGTCCCGTAGTTCTGCATCAGCAGCGGGCCGAGCCGCCCGGCGGCCCGCGCGGTGCGGGCGGGCACGGCGGCGGCGCCGCCGTAGACGATCAGCCGCAGCGTCGTCAGGTCGGCGGGCGCGTCCTCCAGGTGCTCGGCGAGCCCGTACAGGTCGACCGGACGGCCCGCCATCAGGTGCGTCACCGCCTCCCGCTCGATCGTCTCCGCCAGCCGCTGCGGCCGCGCGTCCGGTTCCAGGACGGCGGTGCCGCCGCCCGCCAGCGTCCAGATCACGAACATGTCCGGCAGGTACCGCGCGCGGGGGGTGACCAGCAGCCGCCACGGCGGCGGCCCGTACATGGCCTGCGCGGCGGCGAGGTGGGCGGCTTCGGCGTCCGGCCCGTACGCCACGATCTTGTTCTGCCCGGTCGTGCCGCTGCTGAAGGTCACCAGGGAGGCGCCGTCCGGGACGCCCGGCATGTCCACGTCGCCGGTCGCGGGCGCGAGGTAGAGGTCGTCGTCGAGGGCCTCGTGGACGCGCACCGGGCACGCCGCGAGCAGCCTTTCCGCCTCCGCCCGCCGTGACGGGGCGTACAGCAGGGCGGACGCGTCCAGCGCCCGCATCGCCCGCACCACGACCTCGTCCGGCACACCGCCCCAGACGTGGACGAAACGGCACCCGAGCGCGAGCGCGACGATCCGCGCGACGGGCGACTCGGCGCCGGTGCCGTACAGGCACGCGATCGTGTCGCCCCGCCGGACGCCGCCCGCCGCGAGCCGCCCGGCCGCCGCCGACACCATGTCGAGGGCGTCGTCGCCGGACAGCCGCAGCCCGCCGCACACCAGCACCTCGCGCGGCCCCGCCGCCCGGAGGCCGTCCAGGAGCGCGGGCCCGAGCCCGTTCACCGGGACGTCCCGCCGAGCAGCACCGGCAGGGACGTGGTGCTCAGCGCGAGCACCGACCGCACCGGGTCCAGCTCGTCCGGCGGCTTGGCGAGCGCGAGCCCCGGGAACGCCCCGAACAGCGCGGACAGCGCCACCTCGCCCACGAGGCGGCCCAGCGGGGCGCCGAGGCAGAAGTGCGCGCCGTGCCCGAACGACAGGTGAGGCGGCGGGTCGGACGCGACGTCGAACCGCTCGGCCCGCTGCCCGTACCGGCCGGGATCGCGGCCCGCGGCGGCGAAGCACGCGAGGACGGCCTCGCCCTTCCGGACCGTCACGCCGCAGATCTCCACGTCCCGCACCGCGTAGCGCATCGGGAAGTGCCGCAGCGGCGACTCCAGCCGCAGCGCCTCCTCCACCGCCGCGCTCCACGGCCGTTCGCCGCCGCGCACCAGGTCGAGCTGGCCGGGGTCCGCCAGCAGCAGCCGCACCGCGTTCGTGATCAGGTTGACCGTGGTCACGTGGCCCGCCACGTACAGCTCCTGGACGGTGTCGAACACCTCGCCCTCGGTCAGCTCCGCGCCTTCCAGCGCGACCAGGTCGCTGATCAGGTCGTCGGCGGGGGAGCGGCGCCGCTCCTCGACGGTCTCCCGGATCACCGCGTCCCGCCCGGCGCGCGCGCCGGCCAGGCGCTCCGGCGTCCCGCGCGTCGTCGTGAGCACGTGGTCGTTGCCGGTCAGCTCCGCGCGGCGCTCGCGCGGGATGCCCATCACGTCCGAGATGACCTCGCACGGCAGCGGGTACGCGAACTCCCGGCGCAGGTCGACCGGACCGGGCGGCAGGCCCGCCAGCCGGTCGACGAACTCCGCCGTCACCGCCTCCACCCGGGGACGCATCGCGGCGATCCGGCGCGCCGAGAACACCCGCGACAGCGGGCCGCGCAGCCGCCGGTGCTCCTCGCCCTCCGCGTTCAGCATCGTCCTGGCCAGCACGATCGGGGCGAGCGACCCGTCCGCGCGCAGCGCCCGCCGCCCCTCCGCCGACCAGTGCCGGACGTCCCGCGACAGGTCCGGATGGGCGAGGACCGCCTCCAGCGCCGCATGCCGCGCCGCCGCCCACGCCCGCACGCCCTCGACCTCCACCGGCACCAGGGCGCCCGCCTCCCGCAGCCGCGCGCTCTCCCCGTGGACGTCCCGGACCGCCGGATCCAGGACGAACCGGGCCCGCTCCGGGGCCGTCACACCCGCTCCGGCGTCGCTGCGAGCCGTCCGGCGTCGACGCCGGGGGCGCGGCCGGAGTACAGGTCGCGGACCACCTCCCCGGCGGCCGGCGCCGTGCACAGCCCGTGCCCGGAGAACCCGGCCGCGTACAGGAACGGGATCGCGCCCGGCAGCCGCCCGATGAACTCCGTCCGGTCGGGGCTGGCGTCGCGGACGCCGGTGAACGCCGTCCGCACGTCCGCCCCGGCCAGTGCCGGGTACACCTCGGCCAGCCGCTCGCGCACCCGCGCCCGCCACCCGTCCCGGTCCGCGCCCGGATACCCCATGCCGACCAGCAGCCCGTCCCCGCGCCTGCGGACGAGCAGGCCGCTCGCCGCGTGCAGCGTCATCGGGACGTCCGGCATCGGCGCCCCAGACGGCGGCGGACCGCACTCCAGCAGCTCCTGTTCGACCGGGTCGCCGAGCGGCAGCTCCACCCCCGCCGAGCGGGCCAGCGGCGCCGACCAGGCCCCGGCCGCGCACACGACGGCGTGCGCGGCGAGCGGCCCGTCGCCGGTGTCGACCCGGCCCGCGCCGATGTCGACCGCCTTCACCGGGCAGCCCGTCCGCAGCTCGGCGCCCGCCCGCCGGGCCGCCTCGGCGAAACCGGCGACGATCGCCGCGGTGTCCGAGACGTACGCGTCCGGGGACCACGCCGCCGCCACCAGCGGGACGTCGCCGAGCAGCGGGTTGCGCCGCCGCGCCTCGTCCGCGCCGATCAGCTCGACGTCGACGCCCGCGGCGCGCTGCGCGGGCAGATCGGCCTCGCATGCCGCCACCTGCTCCTGCTCGCCGAACAGCACCAGGTAGCCGACCCGCCGGAGCGGCACCGCGGCCCCGGCCCGCTCGCCGAACGCCCGGTACGCGGCGAGGCTCCGCACCGCCATCGCCGAGCTGACCGGATTGCCGGGAAAGTAGGTGCGGACGACGTCCGCCGTCGCCCGCGACGCCCCCGACCCCAGCTCGTCCCGCTCCAGCAGCACGGTCCGGACGCCCGCCTCCGCCAGATGGCACGCCGCCGACAGCCCGACGACCCCGCCGCCGATCACCACCGCCGGACGCGGGCCGCTCACGACGCGGCCCCGGCCTGCCGCAGATGGTCGCCGACGTTCCACGGGAACAGGTGCAGGTTCCATCCGCCCAGGCAGTTCACATACAGCGCCATGTGCGCCATCACGGCGGCGAAGTCCTGCCGCCGGTCCAGCCGGTCCAGGCCGTCGAGCAGCCGCTCGGTGAACCCGCCGAGCTTCTCCAGCCCGCAGTAGGCGAGGAACTCCGCCGGCACCGCGATCAGCGCGTGCGCCATCCGCCGCAGCGGCTCCAGCGGCAGCCCCTCGTGCGCGGCGCGGACGAGGCCGCTGTAGGCGTTGTATCCCAGCGGCCGGGTCTCGCCGTTGACGAACAGCAGCGTCGTCAGGACGGTCCCGTGCGTCCCGGCGCGCGACGCGATGCGCCCGTCGTGCAGGTCGACCAGTTCCTGCGGCGGGTCCAGCCAGATCCGCTCCGTCTCCGCGTGCACGTCGCCGACCAGCGCGTCCATCTCCGGGTCGGCCGCGGTCAGGCGCGGCACGCGGTGCCCGCCCGGCTCGCCGGCACGGCGCACCTCCGCGACGACCGGCTTCTTGGACGAGTACACCGACTCCCACACGGCTCGTCCCGCGTCGGCGAGCGCGTCCAGGTCGCCTTCCGTGACCCGCCCGATCGGCGTCGCCGCCATCGGCTCGGTCAGCTCCCCGTACTTGATGCCGAGGTGCTGGAGCCGCGAGCAGAACAGCGTGCCGTCCGGCACGGCCCGGCGGTCGACCCGGTGCACGGCGGGCAGGTGGAGCACGTCGTGCACGGGCGCGACGTGGTACAGGTGGTGGCCGGCGACCAGCGCGTGCCCCTGCAGGCTCCGGTACGGCAGCGCGTCCCAGATCGCGTCGGCCAGGACGGGGTTGCGCTCGTCGAGGTCGGCGGCGACGGTGACGCCCAGCACGGGCCACCCGATCTCAATGCGTCTCGATGTCTTCACAGTCCGTAGCAATACCCTCTGACCTGCGAAAACATGCTCCCCCGCCAGGCTGAGCCCGCACGATCCAACCGGTAGGAGGCGAGCCTTCAAGAGGGCGCAGCAACCTAAACGACCACGCGAGCGCGCTATCTGACCGGTGGGGCGAAGCCGGAGGCGAGCCTTCAAGTGGGCGCAGCGACCCGAGCGACCACGCGAGCGCGCTATCTGACCGGTGGGGGCGAAGCCGAAGGCGAGCCCCCACCGGGAAGCTCGCGAAGCGAGTTCGCGCTCGCCCAAGATCGGTCAAGGGGCGAGCCGCCAGGCGAGCCCCTTGGGCCGAGATTGCAATAGCAAGGCCCCGGATCTGGGGGGAGGATCCGGGGCCTGCGGTCGGTGGGGGGTCAGCCGGCGAGTGCGGGGACGCGCTCGGTGTCGCTCTCCACCTCGTCCTCGGGGACGGGTTCGGGGTCGGGGACGGGCAGGATCCGCTCGTAGGCGCGGAGCGTCTCGGCGGCGATCCGGTCCCACGAGTAGCGGGACCGGGCGCGGTCGGCGGCGGCGATGGAGTAGCCGTGCAGGGTGGTCTCCTCGCCGAGGAGCCGGCGCACGGTGCGGCCGATGACGGCGGGCCGCCCGGCCGGCACGTGCAGGCCGGTGATCTTGTCGAGCACCTCGTCGGTGTTGCCGCCGGCCGGGGTCGCCACCACCGGGACGCCGCAGGCCATGGCCTCCAGCGGGGTGGTGGGGCAGGGCTGGGCGGGGGTCAGGCAGAGGACGAGGCTGGCGGTGCGCAGCAGCTTCGGCAGCGACTTGCGCGGCAGCCGGCCGAGGAAGATGACGCGGTCGGCGACGTGGAGCTCCTTGGCCAGCATCATGAGCCGGTGCACGACCGGGTCGTTCTCCAGGTCCTCGCGGGCGGGGCCGCCGGCGACGGCGAGCTCGGCGCCGGGGACGTGGACCAGGGCGCGCAGCGCGGTCGCGACGTCGCCGGACTCGAGGTCGTCGCAGACCATCACGAGCCGGTCCCGGTCGCCGTGCGGCATCGCGGGGCCGACCTGGGCGAACTGGTCGGCGTCGACGGCGTAGGGGACCACGGCGACGGACGGCCGCGGGACGCCCATCCGGACCACCGCGCCCGCCTCCTCGGCGTGCCCGGCGAGGACGATGTCGGCGCCGCGGCCGATCGCCTTCTCCAGGCGGTCGCGGTGGGGGTGGACCTGGTGGCCGGCGCGCCGCTCGGCGGCGGCGACGCCGTGGTAGCTCTGGGCGAAGGGAATGCCGAGCTCGCGGGCGACGGCGCAGGCGGCGAGGCCGCCGATCCAGCCGTGCGCGTGCACGAGGTCGGGGCGTCCGGCGCCGGACCAGCGGTGGCGCAGCTCGTCGGCGAGGTCGCGGACGTGGTCGAGCAGCTCGTCGTCGGTCAGCGGGCGGGCCGGGCCGGCGTCCAGGTGGACGAGCGTCGCGCCCGGTCCGAGCCGGACCCGGCCGCGGGCGTCCTCGGCCTGGCGCCGGGCATAGACCGTGACCTGGTGGCCCGCGTCCGTGCGGGCGAGCGAACGGGCGAGATCCCGGACGTGGACTGACTGCAGGTGTTCGCCGTCAAGGTCGGAGGCGGACACGAGAGCGATGTTCAGCGTGCGGTGCATGACGTATCCTCCGGGACTACACAGGGGAAGCCTGGAGGTATCTGCGTCGTAGACACCTGACTCGCTGGAGACTATTTCCGGCCGCTCTCCCCGTCAAACCTCGCGAATCGGAACGCTCTCCCCATCGCGCCCCCTCCAGGGCCTCTCACCAGCGTGGATACTGGAAGGGATGGACGAAAGTTCGCTCTGGTACGTCGCGTACGGCTCGAACCTCTTCCGCGAGAGGTTCCGCTGCTACCTGTCCGGCGGGCGTCCGGCGGGCGGCGCCCGGCACTACACCGGCTGCCGCGATCCGCGCCCGGCCCGCGCCGAGCTCTCGGTCACGCTGCCGGGCGGCATCTACTTCGCGCTGACGTCCCAGGTGTGGGGCGGCGGCATGGCGTTCTACGACCCGGCGCTGCCGGGGCGCGCGGCGGCCCGCGCCTACCTGCTGACCCGCACCCAGTTCTGCGACGTGGTGTCCCAGGAGATGCGCCGCGACGTCGGCGTGGACCACGACCTGTCGGAGGCCGTCGCGCACGGCCGGCAGCGACTCGGCCCCGGCCGCTACGAGACGATCGTCAAGGTCGGCGAGCGCGGCGGGCACCCGATGCTGACGTTCACCGCGCCGCATTCCTCGTCGGCCGCCGAGCTGAACGCGCCGTCCGCGCCGTACCTCACCATGCTCGGCAACGGCCTCCGCGAGGCGCACGACTGGCCGGCGGCGCGCGCCGCCGCGTACCTCGCCGCCTGCCCCGGCGCGTCCGGGACCTGGACGCGGCACCGCATCGCGGCGCTTCTCGGCCCGCCCCGCCCTCCCGGTGACGGCGCGGGAGGGCTACGTTCGTCGCATGAACGTCGGTGACGTCGTTGACGACTTCGAACTGCCCGACCAGACGGGCGAACCGCGCACCCTGACCGGCCTGCTGGAGCAGGGCCCGGTCGTCCTGTTCTTCTACCCGGCCGCGATGACCCCCGGCTGCACCGCCGAGGCCTGCCACTTCCGCGACCTCGTCGCCGAGCTCGCCGAGGTCGGCGCCCACCCCGTCGGCGTCAGCGCCGATCCCGTCGCCAAGCAGCAGGAGTTCGCGGAGAAGAACTCCTTCGCCTACCCGCTGCTTTCCGACCCCGAGGGCACGGTCCGCGCCCGCTTCGGCGTCAAGCGCGGCCTGGCCATGCTGCCGACGAAGCGGCAGACCTTCGTCATCGACACCGACCGCCGCGTCCTGGCCGTCATCAAGAGCGAGATCCGCATGAACACCCACGCCGACAAGGCCCTGGAGGCCCTCAGAGCCCGCTGACCTGCGGCGGCGCCCCGGGAGTCAGCTCCGCGAGTCAGCGCGGAGCGGGACGACCGGGAGGATGATGGCGCTCGGGTGGTCCGGGGTGTGCAGGACCTCCTGGTCGGCGGTGAGCATCTCGGTGGCGGTGCCGATGGGGGCGCCGGTGCCGGGGTTGCGGGCGACGCGGGGGTAGGCGCCGCTGGCGACCTGCACGCGGACGCGGTGGCCGCGGCGGAAGCGGTGCCCGGCGGGCCACAGCTCGACGGTGACGCGGCGGACGCCGTCCTCGCCGGGCTCGGGCGAGCCGGGGACGAGCCGCCGCATGCCCTCGCACAGGTTGAGGGACTCGCCGTCCGGGGTGACGTCGCAGAGCCGGACGACGAAGTCGGTGTGCTCGCGGTTCGACCGGACGTGCAGGTCCGCGGTGACCGGGCCGATGATCTCCAGGTCGTCGTCCAGCACGGGCGAGGTGTAGACGAGCACGTCGCGGCGGCGTTCGAGGCGGCGCTGGTCGGTGACGGGATGGGTCTCGCCGAGCAGGGTCGGGCCGCCGAGGAACGGCGTCGGGTGCTCGGGGTCGTACCGGTAGGTGTCGGGCTCGGACTCGGGCGGCTCGCCGGGGGAGAGGGCGCCGGCGGGCTGCAGGTGCCAGCGCTCCTCGCGCATCCCGGGGACGGGCCAGTCGGGGAACTCGCGCCACTCGTCGGCGCCGGTGACCAGCAGCCGGACGGGCTGCTCGCGCAGGCCGGACGGGTCGTCCAGCAGGTGCGCGCGGAACCACTTGACGGACTCGTGCACCGAGCCGCGCATCATCCGCTGGTCGGCGTGGAACCAGGGGCCGATGGTGAGGTAGGGGCGGTGCCCGGCGGCGCGGAGCGCGGCGTAGTCCTTGAGCTGCCACGGCAGGAAGATGTCGTACCAGCCGCCGGTCATGTTCACCGGCGCGCCGACCTGGGAGACGGTGGGGCTGAAGTCGCGCTTGTCCCAGAACGGGGTGTCGGGGCCGTTGACGAGGAGCTCCTGGAAGAACCGCTGCTGCTCGCCGGTCGCGATGCGGTCGAGTTCGGCGAGCGGGCGGCCCGACAGGGCGGCGCGCCGGGCGCGGCGCGGCGACATGATGCCGGTGGTGATGCCGGACAGCGAGTTCTTCATCCGGGCGGTGAGGTCGACCCAGATGAGCGCGGACTCCAGCGCGAACGTGCCGCCGACGTTGACCGCGTCGCGGAAGGTGGACGCGGTGACCTGCATCGACAGCGCTTTGAGCTCGGGCCCGGCCTCGGCGGCGACGGCCCACTGCACGTAGCCGAGGTAGCTCGGGCCGTGCATCGCGAAGGTGCCGCCGAACCAGGGCTGCTCCTTCAGCCACGCGATGGTGGCGAGGCCGTCCTCGCGCTCGTCGAGCGCCTCGAACACGCCGCCGGAGCCGAAGCCGCCGCGGACGCTCTGCACCACGGCCTGGAAGCCGTGCGAGGCGAACGCCTGCCCGCACATGAGGCCGAACGGCCCGCGCCGCCCGTACGGGGAGCGGACGAGCACGACCGGTGCGCGCTCGACGCCGGCGGGGGCGTACCGGTCGGCCAGCAGCGTCACGCCGTCGGCGGCCGGGACCTTGAGGTCGCGGTCGACCGTCACCTTGTGGGGGCCGTTCCGCAGTCCGAGCGCCGTGACCCCGAGCCGGCGCATCCTCTCCACGCCTACCACTTGATCGATCGTATCCGGCGGGTGACGGGAACCCCGCTGTGAGGTGTCTCGCAGAATTGCGGGGTTTCACTACGATCGAGGGCGGTTTGCGGCAAGGATTGCGCACTGCCGAGGGACGGGCGGCGCGGGGCCGCACCGGAGGAGGGAACGATGCACCACGCCTTTCACGGGGTGAGCTGGGAGCGGTTCGTCGCCGCCGCCGTCGTGATGGTGGCGGCGCTCGCGATCGCGGTCGTGCTCCGGGTGCTCACCGCCCGGCTGTTCCGCCGGGCCGGCGACACCCGCTGGGCCTGGGACGACCTCGCGGCGCGGCTGGTGCGCGACCTGGCGGTGCCGGTGGCGCTGCTCACCGGCGCGTGGTTCGCCGCGAAGACGCTGAAGATGCCGCACGGCACGCTCATCGTGACCGGGCGGGTGCTGTCGGCGGCGACGATCCTCGTGTTCTCGCTGGCGCTGGCCCGGATGATTGCCGGGGTGGTGACGTCGGTCGCGTCGGCCCGGCAGGGCACCGCCGCGAACGTGACGATCTTCGCGAACATCACCCGGGTGCTGGTGATGGGCATCGGCATCCTGATCATGCTGCAGAGCCTCGGCGTGTCGATCACGCCGCTGCTCGGCGCGTTGGGCGTCGGCGGCCTCGCGGTCGCGCTGGCGCTGCAGGACACCCTGGCGAACCTGTTCGCCGGCGTGCACGTGCTGGCGTCCAAGACGATCGAGCCGGGCGACTACATCAAGCTGGCCACCGGCCAGGAGGGGTACGTCGTCGACATCAACTGGCGCAACACCTCGATCCGGACGCTGTCCGACAACATCGAGGTCATCCCGAACCAGCGGTTCAGCGACACGATCCTCACCAACTACCACCGGCCGGCGCAGGACATGTCGGTGATGGTGTACGCCAAGGTCGCCTACGACGTGGACCTCGACCGGGTGGAGAAGCTGCTGGTGAAGGTCGGCAAGGACGTCATGCACGACGTGCAGGGCGGTATCGAGGACGCGAACGTTCTGGTGCGCTTCGACGACTTCAACGACTCGACCGTCGGCTTCCACGTCATCCTGCGCTCGACCGAGTTCGGCGACCAGTTCGAGATCAAGCACCAGTTCCTGAAGCGGCTGCACCGCGTGCTGCGCGAGGAGGGCATCGCGCCGCCGTACTGGCACCACCGCGTGGTCGTCGACGAGACGGCGCGCAAGGACGAGATGGCGCTCTGAGCCCCCGCGCCCCCGCGCCCGCGCGCGCCCGCGCCCCCGCGCTGGGCGCCGCTCCGATGCTCCGCCCCGGTCAGGGGCGGAGCATCGGCATGATGACGTCGTCGACCAGGGAGACGATGAACGCGTCGGTGACCTCGGACGACTCGGTGAGGTTGTGGTACACGATGACCGCCGGGCCGACGTTGGCGACCTGCCGGGTCACCGCACCGGGACGGACCACGCCGCGCGCGGCGCCGTCCTCGAGGACCCGGTAGAGCGCCTCCTTGACCGGGCCGGTCATCCGCGACTGCACGACGTCGTGCATGAGGCCCTTGCCGTCCTCGCGGGCGGTCTCCTCCTTGAGGACCCGGACCGGCGCGCCGTGGCAGGCCTCGATCGTCCGCTGGAACGTCCGGCACAGCCGCAGCACGTCCGCGCGGACGTCGCCGCTCGGCTCCTGCGCGGGCGGCTCGGGCAGGACGTGCTTGAGGGCGTCGGTGATGAGCTCGTCCTTGGACGACCAGCGCCGGTAGAGCGCGGCCTTGCCGGTGCGGGCGGCGGACGCGACGCCCTCCATGGTCAGTTTCCGGTAGCCGACCGCTTCGAGCTGCGCGAACACCGCGTCGAAGATCGCCGCTTCGAGCGCGTCGCCGCGCCTGCGGGTGGCCGGGGTCACCGCGTGCTCCCAGAAATAGTGAACGCGAACGTTCTCTTTCGTGCCGATCGGTGGTACGTTCCCCACATAGTGTACTTCGCCGTTCCCTAATTTCCCGTTCCGGAGGTTCGCCGTGCCTGCCGCACCGCACGGGCGGACGGCCGCGCCGGAGGAGCCCACCGCTCCGCCGGCCGGTCCCCGCGTCCATCATCGTCCAGGCGTCGTCCTCGCCGTCATCGTGGGCTGCCAGCTCATGATCGGCCTCGACACCTCCGTCGTCACCATCGCGCTCCCCGATCTCCGGGCGGGCCTCGGGCTGTCGACCGGGGGGCTCGCCTGGGTCCAGAACTCCTACATGCTCGCATTCGGCGGCCTGCTGCTGCTCGGCGGGCGCGCCGGGGACGTGTTCGGCCGCCGCCGCACGTTCACCGCCGGCGTCGCGCTGTTCACCGCCGCGTCCCTGCTCGGCGGGTTCGCCGACGCGGGGTGGTGGCTGCTCGCCGCGCGCGCCGCGCAGGGCGTCGCCGCCGCCGTCGCCGCGCCGAGCGCGATGGCGCTGATCGCCACCAACTTCGAGGGCCAGGCCCGGGTCCGCGCGCTCAGCGTCTACTCCGCCGTGACGGGCGCGGGCGCCGCCGCCGGCATGCTCGTCGGCGGCGTCCTCACCGAGGCGGCGTCCTGGCGGCTGGTCTTCTTCGTCAACGTGCCGGTCGGCGTCGCGCTGGCGCTGCTCGCCCCGCGCGTGCTCGCCGAGACCGCCCGCCGCCCCGGACGCTTCGACGCGACCGGCGCCGTCACGGCCACCGCGGGCATGACCGCGCTGGTCTACGCGCTGATCCGGGCCGGCTCGGACGGCTGGGGCGACGGGCGGGCGCTCGCCGCGTTCGGCGCCGCCGCCGTCCTGCTCGCCGCGTTCGTCGCCGTCGAGGCGCGCACGGCGCAGCCGATCATGCCGCTGTGGCTGCTCACCGGGCGCGACCGCGCCGCGTCCTACCTGTGCCAGCTGCTGCTGGTCGGGGCGAACTTCGGCGCGTTCTTCTTCTGCACCCTGTACCTGCAGCAGGTCCTCGGGTACGGGCCGCTCAAGGCCGGCGCGGCGTTCCTGCCGTTCGTCGGGCTCCAGTTCGCGACGGTCCGGGCCGCGCCGCGCCTGCTGCAGCGGTTCGGCGCCCGCGTCCTGGTCATCGCCGGGATGGCGTGCGCGCTGGCCGGGCTGCTGTGGCTGACGCGGCTCTCGCCCGGCGACGGGTACGCGGCCGGGGTGCTCGGGCCGTTCGTGCTGATGGGCGCGGGCGGCGGCCTGTCGATCATGCCGCTGAACGCGACGATCCTCGGCAGCGTCGGCCCCGCCGACTCCGGCGCCGCGTCGGGGGTCGCGCAGACGATGCTGTGGTCGGGCGGGTCGCTGGGCTCGGCGGTCATGGTGACGGTCTTCGGCTCGGGCCACGCCGACACGGCCGCGCTCATGCACGACATGGACGCCGCGTTCGCGACCGGCGCGGGGTTCGCCGCCGCCGCGCTGCTGGTCGCGGTGGCCGTGCTGCGGGTCGAGCGGTGAGGGGGCGGGCGGGCCGCCTGCGGCCTGCCCGCCGCTCCGATGTGCCGCTGCCAGGGCCGCTGCCGGGGCCGTGCGTCCCGCGCCCGCCGGCTCCGCTCAGCTCTGCGGGGAGCGGGTGTCGGCGAGCCGGCCGCCGATGCTGCCGGCGGCGTAGTCGAGGTGCTTCTCCAGCGCGACGAGCGCCCCGTCCTCCGGGTAGGAGTCGAACCGCACGTCGTCGGCCAGCGACCGCATGATCATCAGGCCGCGGCCGGCCTCGGAGACCGGGTCGGGCTCGGGGATCCGCTCGGCGTCGAACCCCCGGCCCGAGTCGATCACCTTGATCACGCAGCGCTCGTCGTGGATGGCTGCCCGCACCGTGTAGTCGTCGCCGTGCCGGGCGTGCTTGATCACGTTCGTGCACGCCTCGGTCAGCATGACCTCGATGTCGTCCCGGATGTGCTCGTCCACGCCCAGGGCCTGCAGCGACGCGTCCAGGATCTTGCGCGTCGCGGGGACGCTCGCCGTCTCCCGGGGGAGCAGGAGGTCCAGGCTGATGTCCATGTCGCGTCTCCGTCGTCTCCGGCGTCCGTCTCCTTGACACGTGCCCTGGGCCCCGCGCTCAAACCCCCGCCGACCCCCGCCTCAGCGGCCCGCCGCCCCACCGGCCCCCGCGGCCCCGCCGGTCACGCCCGTCCGCCGGCGCCGTCCGGCCAGGCGCCGCGTTCCACGATGTCGAGGACGAGCGCGCCGATGTTCCACGCGTCGTCGGCCCCGGAGTGGTGCCGGCCCTCCAGCGGCAGCCCCGCGTGCCGCAGCGCCCCCGCCATGCCCAGCCTGCGCGGCAGCGCGTGCGCGGCGGAGTAGGCGGCCTTGGCGTTGGTGTGCCGCCGCCCGAACGGGTACCGGACGCCCCCGCCGCACTGCCGCTCGAACTGCTTGCGGTCGTAGTCGCCCCAGCTCGCCCACGCCCGGAAATGGGACCGGTGCTCGCGCTCCAGCAGCGCGCACGCCTCGGCGAAGGGGATCCCGCCGTCCACCTCGTCCTGCGTCAGCCCGGTCAGCTCGGTGCAGAACGCGCTGACCGCCGACCGCTCCGGCCGCACCAGGACGCGGTGCTTCGCGACGCGCCGCCGCTCCTCCAGATCGACGACGCACAGCCCGATCTCGATGATCTCGTGCACCTGCCCGGGCGCCTTGTGCTCCCAGCACGTCGCCTCGACGTCGACGACGTTGAGGTACCGTCCGAACCGCTCGTCCATGGACCGGGACCGTACCGGCGCCCGCGCCGGCGCCACGACCGGTTTTTCAGGGGGTGTCGGCGGGGCGCGGCGCGTAGTCGTCCACGTACTCCTGGCCCGACAGGTGCTGGATCGCGTCCATGATCTCGTCGGTGACGACCCGGGCGACCTTGCCGCGCGGCATCCCCTCGTCGCGCCCCGCGAACCGCATCGGCGCGCCGATCCGCACCTCGATCCGGCCCGGCTTCGGGACGACCTGCCCGCGCGGCTGCACCCGGTCGGTGCCCTTGATCGCCACCGGGACGACCGGCGCGCCGGTGCGCATCGCCAGCCGCGCCACGCCCGTCCGGCCCCGGTAGAGCCGCCCGTCCGGCGACCGGGTGCCCTCGGGGTGGATCGCGAAGACGTCGCCGCGCTCCAGCACGGCCGCGCAGGTGTCGAGCGCGTCGAGCGCGGCCCGCCCGCCCGAGCGGTCCACCGCGATCGCGCCGACGCCGCGGAAGAACGTCGCGGTGGCCTGGCCCTTCACGCCCGTCCCGGTGAAGTACTCGTGCTTGCCCAGGAAGTGGACCCGGCGGGGCACGATCAGCGGCAGCACGAACGAGTCGATGAACGCCAGGTGGTTGGCCGCGAGGATCACCGGCCCCGTCCGCGGGACGTTCCGCAGGCCGCTCACCCGGGGGAGGAAGGCCACCCGCATCGCGGGTCCGAGAACGACGTACTTCATCAGGGGATAGACAACGCGTTCTGGGTCCATGTCCGAGAACGCTATGGCGCCCGCGCCCGCCCCGGCGGTGGTGGGCCGTTACAAGTTCGACCCTTGGAAGTTTGTAGGTCTCCGCACTGGACCCTCTTTAGCTGCGTCAAATTGAATTGGGTGCAATCGATCGAAGGGACCGGCATGGACGTCCACTACACCGCCGTCGCCACCGCCAACGGCCGCGACGGGCGCGCCGTCAGCTCCGACGGCCGCCTCGACCTCGCCCTCGCCCCGCCCCGCGAGATGGGCGGCAGCGGCGACGGCACCAACCCCGAGCAGCTGTTCGCCGCCGGCTACGCCGCCTGCTTCGCCAGCGCCCTCGGCGCCGTCGCCCGCGCCACCCGCACCGACGTCCGCGACGTCTCCGTCACCGCAGAGGTCGGCATCGGCGGCAGCGTCGAGAAGGGCTTCGGCCTCAGCGTCGTCCTGCGCGTCGAGCTCCCCGACGGCCTGGAGAACGGCCGCGAGCTCGTCGAGCAGGCCCACCAGGTCTGCCCCTACTCCAATGCCACCCGCGGCAACATCCCCGTCGACCTCGTCATCGAAGGACCCGCGGCCTGGGGCGCGCCGCCCGGGGGGGGGCGGCACGCCACAGGCCGGCGCCGGTCAGCTCGACGCCATCGCGGCCCGCTGCGCGCGGATGACCTTGCGCACCGCCGGCGCCGCCGGGCCCGACCGCGCCGTCAGCTCCGCGATCCGCCGCTTGTGCCGCCGCCGCTCGGACCCCGGCAGCACCGACGCCAGCTCGCCCGCCGCCGCCAGCGCCACCGCCGCCGCGTCGTAGCTGTTCACGTGCGCCACCGGACGGCCCCGCAGCGCCGACGACGCCCCGCCCCACAGCTCCTTCACCACCCGCGGGTCCCGCACGGTGATCTCCTCGGCCGGGAACAGGCCCAGCACCCGGCGCTCCCGCACCCGGATCCAGTGGCCTCTCTCCAGCTCCTCGCGCACCGCCCGGACCGTGGACCGGGCCTCCCGGCGCACCCAGTGGTGCCAGGGCCGCGGCCGCGACCCCGCGATCTGCCCCAGCAGCCCGTACGGGTCCTCGCCGGGCGTGCCCGGCACCGGCCGGCCCCGCTGCTCCTCCAGCCGCCCGTCCAGGAACAGCTCGGTCAGCGCCGCCCCCCGCAGCACGTACCCGAGCCGCGAGCCCCGCGCCGTCATCCGCTGCTTCCGCAGGTCGTAGGCCAGCAGGTACATCCTCGCCGGCAGCGTCTCCGGAACCTCGACCATCGCTACTCCTCGTTCGCCCCCGGCCGCGAGCCGCGCTCGCCCGGTGCCCCCTGCCCGTTGGAAGCCCCGTCCTCCGGGGCCGACCGCCCGTCGGGCGCCTTGCGCGGCCGGCCCGGCCGCCGCATCCGCCCCGCCGACCCCGGCATCCGCCCGGCGTCGGCCAGCGCCTGCCGCAGCAGGAACTCGATCTGGGCGTTGGTGCTGCGCAGCTCGTCCCCGGCCCAGCGCGCCAGCGCGTCGTGCACGGCCGGGTCGAGCCGCAGCAGGATCTTCTTGCGCTCCGTGGCCACTGCTCGCGGTCACTGGTAGAGCGTGCCGGTGTTCACCACCGGCTGCGCGTCCCGGTCGGCGCACAGCACGACCAGCAGGTTGCTGACCATCGCCGCCTTGCGCTCCTCGTCCAGGTCCACGACGTCCTCCTCGTCCAGCCGGTCCAGCGCCCGCTGCACCATGCCGACCGCCCCGTCGACGATCCGCTCCCGCGCCGCGACGACCGCGCCCGCCTGCTGCCGGCGCAGCATCGCCTGCGCGATCTCCGGCGCGTACGCCAGCCGCGTGATCCGCGACTCCACGATGTCCACGCCCGCCGAGGCGACCCGCTGCCGCAGCTCGTCCGACAGCTGCCCGGTGATCTCGTCCGCATTGTCGCGCAGCGACGTCCGCTCGGCCGCGTCGTAGGGGAAGCTGCCCGCGATGTGCCGGACGGCCGCCTCGGTCTGGAACGCCACGAACTCGACGAAGTCGTCCACCTCGAACACCGCCCGCGCCGTGTCGCGCACCTGCCAGACGACCACCGCCGAGATCTCGATCGGGTTGCCGTCCAGGTCGTTGACCTTCGCCAGCCCGGTCTCGTGGTTGCGGATCCGCGTCGACACCTTCCGCCGGTCCGTCAGCGGGTTCACCCACCGCAGCCCGTCCTCGCGGACCGTCCCCTTGTACCGTCCGAGCAGCTGCAGCACCCGCGCCTCGCCCGGCGCGACCGGCGTCAGCCCCAGCGCGATCACCAACCCGGCGATGATCAGCACGATCCCGGCCGCCACCCCGGCGGCCGACGCCGCGCCGTCACCCGCCAGCCCGGCCACGAGCGCGCCGATGCCCACGAGCACCACCACCACGGCCAACCCGAACATCGGCCACCCGCCCCGGTCCCGCGCCGCCCGCTCCTCGACCCGCGGCCGCGGCATCTCCACCTGCGCCGTCCCGTCCACCATCCCGGCCACCCCTTCCTCGGTTATCACCAACATAGCAAAGTGATATCACTTTTCCAAATGCCGATGCCCGGCCCCTGGTCCAGAGGCCGGGCGTGGGGCGGGCGGGTCATCGGGGGGTGGGGACGGGGGTTTCGTCGGGGGTCTCGTCGGTGGTGTCGGGGATGACCTTGGGGACGGAGCGGAGGGTGACCAGGGCGAAGACCGCGACCAGGGCGGCGAGGCCCGCGCTGCAGAGCAGGGCGCCGTGCATGCCGTCCACGAAGGCGTCGCGGGCGGCGCCGAGGAACGGGCCGGCGACCTTGGCGGGCAGGGAGGAGGCGGCCTCGAAGGCGCCGGCGAGGGAGTCGCGGGCCGCGGACGCGGCCGGGGCGGGGACGTTCGCCGGCACGTGCAGGGCGTCGCGGTAGACGGCGTTCAGGACGCTGCCGAGGATCGCCATGCCGAGCGCGCCGCCCAGCTCGGTCGCCGTCTCGGAGATCGCGGACGCGGCGCCGGAGCGGTCCTTCGGGACGGACGCGAGGACGGTGTCGGCGGTGGTGGTCAGGGCCATCCCCATCCCGATGCCGGAGCACAGCATCCCCGCCAGCATCACCCAGTAGGAGGTGTCCAGGCCGACGGTGACGAAGAGGGAGAACCCGCAGGCGGAGACCAGCATGCCGATCGCGACGACCCGGGCGCGGCCGAGGGCGTTGATCAGCGGCGGGGCGAGGGCGGCGCCGCCGACCATGGCGCCGGCGGCGCCGGGCAGCCCGGCGAGGCCCGCCTTCAGCGGCGACCAGCCGAGCGCCAGCTGAAAGAACAGCGAGAAGATCAGCGACTGGGCGACCAGGGCGAACATCGCGAACATGTTGGTGCCGACGGAGCCGGAGAACGCGGCGCGGCGGAACAGCCGGACGTCGATCAGCGGCTCGGCGATCCGGGTCTGCCGGATCCAGAACGCGGCGAGCGCGACGGCGCCGATCACCGCGGCGACGGCCACCCGGGGCTCGTCCACGCCGTGCGCCGCCGCCTCCTTGACCGCGTACACCAGGCCGAGGACGCCGGCGATCGACAGCGGCACGCTCACCAGGTCCAGCCGTCCGGTCACCGCGGTGCGCGTCTCGGGCAGCACGAGCGCCCCGGCGGCGAACGCCACGACCATGATCGGCACATTGATCAGGAAGACCGAGCCCCACCAGAAGTGGTCCAGCAGCGCGCCGCCGATGACCGGGCCGAGGCCGACCGCGAGGCCGCCGATGCCGCTGAAGATGCCGATCGCCATCGTCCGCTCCTTCGGGTCGCTGAAGACCCGGCGGATCAGCGACAGCCCGGACGGCATCAGGGTCGCGCCGGCGACGCCGAGCAGTGCCCGCGCCGCGATCAGCAGCTCGGCGCTCGGCGCGTACGCGGTGACGGTGGACGCGACGGCGAACAGCGCGGTGCCCGTGAGCAGCAGCTTCTTGTGCCCGATCCGGTCGCCGATCCCGCCCATGGTGATCAGCAGGCCGGCGAGCGCGAACCCGTAGGCGTCGGCGATCCACAGGATCTGGGTGGCGGACGGGTGCAGGTCGGCGCTCAGGTGGGGGATGGCCTGGTTGAGCGCGGTCAGGTCGATGTTCGGCACGATGGCGAGGAGGCAGCAGATCGCGAACGTGCCCCATTTGCGGGCTGAGGAGTACATGTCCGCAAGGTTCGCGGGGCGCGCTGACGGGGCGCGCACCGTCCGCTGACCGTCCCGCACCCGGCGGTGCGCGAGTCGGTGCGCGGGCCCGGCGCGACCCGGGACGCGGGGCCCGGGCGGCGGGTGCCGGGTCAGTCGCCGGTCAGCTCGCGCCAGGAGTCGGACGGGGGCAGGCCGGCGCCCACGTCGAGCATCGCGAGGGCCTCGTCGCGGCCGAGGGCGGCGCCCTCGGCGAAGGCGGCGTCGTAGCGTGCGTCGCCGAGCGCGGCCCGGGCGTCCGCCTGGACCCGCTCGGCGTCGGCGTCCCCGGGGACCTGCGGACCGCGCAGCAGCGCCGCGACGCCCGCCAGCCGCGCGGCCCGCTCGGCGTCGCCCTCGGCGAGCGCGGCGCCGCCGAGCCCCACGGCGGCCTCGGCCTGGTAGGTGAAGATCGGGTGGTCGGACGAGATGCTCAGCGCCTCCCGGAACAGCTCCCGCGCGCGCGCCGCGTCGCCCTCGGCGGCCGCGATCCAGCCGAGCCCGACCAGCGCGGTCCCGCGCACCGCCCGCGCGATGAACCGCTCCGACGCGAACTGCGTCAGCGCCGCCTCGTACAGCCGCCGCGCCTCGGCGAGGTCGCCGCGCAGCCGCGCGATCCCCGCGAGGCCGGTGTGGCCGCCCGCGACCTTGTCGGGGGCGCCCGCCCGGCGCGCCAGCTCGATGCCCCGCTCCAGCTCGGCGGCCGCCCGGTCCGGGTCGCCGGCGTGGACGAGGACCTCCGCGCGCCGGTACAGCAGGTCGGCGGTGTCCTCCAGCGCGCCGAGCTGCCCCGTGAGTTCGAGCGCCTCGTCCAGCAGCTCCAGCGCGCGCTTCCGGTCGCCGCGCCAGTCCGCGATCTGGGCGAGCGGGTCGAGGGAGTTCGCGGTGCCCCACCGGTCGCCGCACTCCCGGAACCCCGTGACCGCCGCCGTGCACGACTCCTCGGCGCGGTCGATCTCCCCGCTGAACTGGCGCAGGAACCCGTCGCTCATGTTGATCAGCGCCCGCGCCCACGGGTCGTCGCCGACGTGTACCGAGAACACCGCGAACTGCGTCCGGCTCGGTCCCGCCGTCAGCGCGTACTGCACGATCGTGGACGGGTACGTCAGCACCCGGCGGATGCCGTGCAGCAGCGTCTCCGCGCGGTCCAGCCAGATCTGCGCGCGGTCGCCCGTCACGCCCGCCGACACCGCGTTCATCACGCACAGGACGTACTCCTCCTCGCACCCTTCCGGCGGGTCGAGGCCGACGACGTCCAGCAGCTCGGCCGAGATCGACGCGCCCTCGATCCGGCCGCGCAGCCACCAGTACCACGACAGCGCCGCGACCATCCGCAGCGCCAGCACGGTGTCGAGGCGGACGCCGCGGCGCAGCGCCGCGTGCAGGTTGCCGTGGTCGGCGGCCAGCAGCCCGAGCCATTCCAGCTGCTCGGCGCCCCGCAGGTGCGGTTCCGCACGCCGCGCGAGGTCCAGGAAGTACTCGGCGTGCGCCCGCTGGAACCGCTCGTCCTCGCCGGCCTCCTCCAGCCGCTCGGCGCAGAACGCCCGGACGGTGTCGAGCATCCGGTACCGGGTCCCGTCGCTCTGCAGCAGCGACTTGTCGGCCAGCTCGACGAGCAGCTCGTCGGCGTCGTCGAGGTCGCAGACCCGCGCGGCCGCCTCCAGCGTCAGCCCGCCGGAGAACACCGTCAGCCGCCGCGCGAGAGTCTGCTCCGCGTCGTCCAGCAGCTCCCAGCTCCACTCGACGACGGCGCGGAGCGTCTGGTGCCGGGGCGCCGCCGTCCGGTTGCCGCGCGACAGCAGCCGGAACCGGTCGTCCAGCCGGGTCGCGACCTGCTCCACCGGCAGCGACCGCAGCCGCGCCGCCGCCAGCTCGATCGCCAGCGGCAGCCCGTCGAGCGCCCCGCAGATCCGCAGCACCGCGTCCACGTTGCCCTCGTCGACCGCGAAGCCCGGACGCACCGCCGCGGCCCGGTCGGCGAACAGCCGCACCGCCGGATACGCGGTGACCTCCGCGGCGGGCGTGCCCTCGGGCGGCAGCGCCAGCGGCGGCAGCGGCCACAGCGCCTCCCCGGTGATCGCGAGGGCCTCCCGGCTGGTCGCCAGCACCCGCAGCAGCGGGCAGGCGCTCAGCAGCCGGTGCGCCAGCGGCGCGACGGTCGCGACCACGTGCTCGCAGTTGTCCAGGACGAGCAGCATCCGCCGCCCGCTCAACGCCGTGACCAGCCGTTCCGCCGCGTCCGCCGGCGGCTCGCCGGGGCCCGCCATCATCGCGCTCTCGCGGAGCCCGAGCGCCCCGAGCACCGCCTTGGTCACCTCGGCCCGGTCGACCGGGGCGAGGTCGACGAAGCAGACCTCGCCGTCCTCGCGGCCCGCCGCCTCGACCGCCAGCCGCGTCTTGCCCGCGCCGCCCGGCCCGAGCAGCGTCACGAGCCGGCCGCCGGCCAGCATCGCGCCGACGCGCCGGACCTCTTCCTCGCGGCCGACGAAGCTGGTGAACTGCGCCGGCAGGTTCAGCCGGACGTCCTCCGCCTGGGCCACGGGCCCCTCCACGTCGCCGCGGAGGATCGCCATGTGGACGTCCGCCAGCTCGGGTGACGGGTCCGCGCCGAGTTCGTCCGCGAGGACGCGCCGGCCGTCCTCGAACGCCTCCAGCGCCTCCGCCTGCCGTCCCGCCCCGTACAGGGCCCGCATCAGCAGCGCCCGCGCGCGCTCCCGCAGCGGCCGCGCGTCCAGCAGGCCGCGCAGTTCCGGGATCACCGCGTCGAACTCGCCGAGCGCGAGCCGCGCCTCCGCGTGGTCCTCGGCGACCGCCGCCCGCGCCTCCTCCAGCCGCGCCGCCTGCGCGTCCGCGAACGGCGCGGACCGCACGTCCGCCAAGGCCGGGCCCCGCCACAGCTCCAGCGCCTCCCGCAGCAGCGCGGCCGCCCGCACGTGATCGCCCGCGCCCAGGGCCCGCCTTCCGTCCCGGGCCAGCCCCTCGAACCGGTGCACGTCGACCGCGTCCCGCTCGGCGAGCAGCCGGTACCCGGCGGGATGCCCCTCGACCAGCGCCGCGTCGCC
Organism: Actinomadura montaniterrae; assembly: GCF_008923365.1. Lineage (GTDB taxonomy): Bacteria > Actinomycetota > Actinomycetes > Streptosporangiales > Streptosporangiaceae > Spirillospora > Spirillospora montaniterrae. The sequence goes on along the minus strand of NZ_WBMR01000085.1, from coordinate 12,575 downwards.
CAGCCCCCGCCGCAGCCGCGACACCTGCGACTGCAGCGCGTTCGCCGCCCCGGCCGGCGGTTCCTCCCCGTACAGGCCGTCGATCAGCCGCTCGCCCGTCACGACGCGGCCCGCGTCCAGGGCGAGCATCGCCAGCAGCGCCCGCACCCGCGGACCCCCCACCGCGACGGACCCCGCCTCGCCATGGGCCTCGACGGGCCCCAGAACCCCGAACAGCATGGCCCTGATTGTGGCGTATCCCCTCAAGTACCGTGGTCGTCCATGACCGAGATCCAGATCGTCCGCGAGTTCCTCTCCGCCCTCGAGGCCCTCGACGTCGACCGGGCCCTCGCCCTCGCCGCCCCGGGCATGGTCTACCAGAACGTCCCGCTTCCCCCCGCCCGCGGCCTCCCCGCCGTCGAGAAGACCCTGCGCGCGATGACCCGCTACGGCACGGGCTTCGAGGCGCGCGTCCACAACATCGCCGCGAACGGCCCCGTCGTCCTCACCGAACGCACCGACGTCCTCGAGGCCGGCTCGTGGCGCGCCGAGTTCTGGGTCTGCGGCACCTTCGAGGTCCACGACGGCCTCATCACCCTGTGGCGCGACTACTTCGACTGGACGACCTTCCTCGCCGCCTCCGCCAAGGGCCTGGGCGGCGTCCTCCGCGCCGCCCTATCCCCCCGCCCCCGAACCCGCACCAGCTAGCAGCGGCCGTCACTCCGCCCCGTACAGCTCGATGATTCGCAGCGCCAGCTCCGCGCGCCCGTCGCGCGGCGCAGGCGGGACCGGTGCCCGCTCGGCCTGCGCCAGGATCTCGGCCCCCTCGCCGCGCACCTGGGCGATGTGCTCCTCCAGCCCCTGCTGCACCTGCGCCACCTGGTCGGACGCGCCCACCAGGGCCGCAGCCTCGCGGGCGAGATGCGCGGGAGTCTGGGCCACCGCGACGGGATCGCGGCCGGTCGCCGCGACCTGGCCCGGGAGCCCGAGATCGGTCCAGGTCACCTGCCAACCGGGCCAGCGCTCCGCGTGATCCTCCGCTCGGAGCGGCTGCACGGGCCACGCCGTCACCGTGCGGGTCTGGACGTCGATCAGGGCCCCGCTCCTCACGTGCTCCACCCGGGGCAGTGACGTGCCGGGCGCGGACTCCAGCGCCGGCACCAGCTCCGCGCCCGACCTGAGGACATCGGCGATCCTGTACATGGTGCTGAAGTCGCGGACCACGCCGTCGCCGAACCGGACCGTCAGGATCGTCTCGGCGTCCAGGTAGTAGGGGTCGGGATCGCCGTGCTCGGTGATCTCGCGCCGCTGGTCCTCGACGTTCTTCGGCACGCCCAGCATCCGCATGCCCTCGTTGAGGCTCGCGACCACCTCGTCCACGGCCGGCCCGTCCTCCGGCTCCCGAGTACTGATCAGTCCCTCGGGAGCGAGCCCGAGATGGGCGACGACCTCGGCGTGCTCGCGGGCCGCCCAGCGGACCGTCCACCCCGGCCACAGCTCCCCGACCAGGCGCAGCAGCGCCCGCCGCAGCTCGAGGTTCACGCCCGCCGCGCAGTGCTCGCTCCAGAACAGCAGTGTCCGGGTGTCAAGGTCCAGCACCAGCGAACCCTCGCACCACACGTCGTCGGTCAACTGCTCCCGGGTCTCCAGGGAGCGGATGTAGGACTCCAGCTCCTCAGGCCCCATCAGCGGATCGGCCCCGAGGGAAAGCGCCCCGAACTGGGAATAGTGCACCCGGTGCGCGCCCCGCTCCACGACAACGTAGTTCGCTCGATGCCCCATGCCATCCGATTCTGGGCACCCCCCGCCCCCGGAGTCGACCGCTTTACAGCCGCTGCGGGGAGTGCCCTGGTGAAGGGTAGTCGTTAGGTGTTGAACTACGTTTGGACGGTGTGGGACGCTCTGGTGACTGGGGACCTCTTCGGGTGAGGAGTCGGGCGTGACCGCAGCAGCCGAGGGTGTCGAGGCGTGGCACGGGCTTTACGATGCGCTCGCCGAGGAGCACGACTACGAGATCGGCGAGATCGACGGGCGGCTTCCGGACGGTCTGGTCGGGACGCTCTACCGGAATGGCCCCGGATGCTGGCAGGTCGGTGAGACCCTGCTCGACCACATTTTCGACGGCGACGGAATGGTGTCGCTCTTCTCGTTCCCGGGTGACGGCCGGATCCATTACCGGAACCGCTATGTAAGGACGAGGCATTACCGCTACGGCCAGCGGAAAGGGCGGGCCGGGCTGCGTGGGCTGGGCACTCAGCGGCCCGGCGGGGTATTGGGCAACATGCTCCGGCCGCCGGCGAACGTCGCCAACACCGGAGTGGTGCTCCACGGCGGGCAACTGCTGGCGCTATGGGAGGGCGGACGGCCCTATCGGCTGGACCCGGACAGCCTGGAGACGCTCGGCGAGCACTCGTTCGACGGTCGGCTGAAGCTGATGTCGGCCTTCTCGGCGCACCCGTCGCGCTGCCCGGAGACCGGCGAGCTGTTCAACTTCGGAATGGACTTCACGCGGCTGCGGAGCCTGCGCTGCTACCGGGTCGATCCGCGCGGGAAGTTGCAGCACATGCCGCGGATATCGCTGCCCTACAGTCCGTGGAACCATGATTTCGCGCTCACCCGCCGCTACCTGGTGTTCGTCATCAACCCGGTCATTCCGAAGGCGGGGCCGATCCTGCTGGGGACCGGGTCGATAGCGGATGCCCTGACCTACGAGCCGGATCGCCCGACGTGTTTCGCGATCGTCCCCCGGGACGGCGGCAAGGCGCGGGTCATCGAGCACAAGGCGCTGCTCGGATTCCATTTCGTCAACGCGTTCGAGGACGGCGACGACGTGGTCGTGGAGTTCGTGCGCTTCGCCGACTGGGACCAGGTGGCCACCCGCTTCCGCGATTTCCGCACCAGCGATTTTCCATGGGGTGACGCGCTGATGCGATATCGAGTCTCCTCGTCCGGAAGAATCGAGGAACAGGAGGTGTGCGGCGGGCCGATGGAACTGCCGCATGCCGACGTCCGCCAGGCGGGCCGCCCACATCGCTACACCTATTTCGCCGGCCGCACACCGACCAGCACGGGCATTCACGCATACGACCACGTCACCGGCCGCCGGACGACCCATGAACTGCCGCCCGGACACGGTTTCGGCGAGCCCGTGTTCGTACCCCGAACACCCGATGCGGACGAAGGGGACGGCTGGCTGCTCACCCTCGCCTACGACCCGGACGAGCACCGGTCGCGGTTGCTCGTCCTGGGCGCCCAGGACGTCGAGGCAGAGCCGCTCGCCGTCGCCCATCTGCGCCACCACATCCCCATGGGCTTCCACGGCTCCTTCACCACCCGTATAGCCACCCCTCCGCGTTGACGCGCTGGTTCTGGCGCAGACGCGCTGTCTGATTTGGGGAAGAACGGGCTATTTCTATGCTGTCCAGACGGGATCGTTTGTTACAGCCGGGAAAATCTTCTTGATCGGCTGTTGAATCCTGCCCCTTCTCGGACGTTTATATCGGCGACAAGGCTCGCTGGCCCTCGCGTGGAGAGGCGACCCCTCCGCGCAACCCCGATGAGAGGCGATGGTCGATATGCCCAGGTTGCTGTCAGGTGACCTCTTCGATGCGATCGAGGATCGATTCCGGGAATCCGGTATGGTCGCGATAAAACTGGACGAGCCGGTATGGTGCGGAAGCCCCCTCGATCTCGGTCAGGTGCGCGACCTGTTGCTCGAGGGACACGCGTCTGAGGACTTCCAGGACGAGGTTTGGCGGAAGATCGTTCAACGCGCGCGGGGCGGCGACGAGCAGTGGAAGCTCGCGGCGATCTGGCTGCTGCTGCCGGCACTTCGCAAGATCTCTCGTCACTACGGCGGATGGGGAGCCGACAGCGGCGACGTCGCCTCCGAGGCCGTGACCGCCTTCTTCGAGGAACTGCAGAAGGTGGACGCCGCGCAGGCCAGGATCGGTGCATCGTTGTGGTGGGCTGCGCGTCGTCGCGCGGCGCAGGTGCGGCTTCAGAGGTCGCGCGAAGTGCCGAGCGAGGAACTCGCGCTGAACGCCGCACGGCAGGAACTGGGCGATCATGAAGTGCGGCCGCTCGTGGAGGCCGTCCACGAAGGCGTGATCTCCATCTCGGAAGCGCAACTGATCAACAAGACGCGTCTGGAGGGGGAGCGCCTGGGGGCGATCGCGGAGAGCATGGGGCTCCGCTACCAGGCCTGTCATCGGCGTCGCGCCCGCGCGGAGGGGCGGCTGGTCGGGTATCTGCGAATTCAGGGAGATGCCGAGGACTCGACCCCGGAAAAGCGCGGACACATGCACCCTCGACCCGAGGGAGACGCGGCTTGACCTCAATGCGGCTTCCGCACGGCGAGAGGTCCCGGCAAAGTGACCGTCCGGGACATGTGCTGCCTGTGACGTTTCCCGAATTGTTCGGTCTTCCTGTCGTGGTCGATCTCCGGACCGCTGGACGCGCTGTCGGAGTCTCCATCGGCACGGCATACAAGCTCGTCCATGCCAATGCTTTCCCGTGTCCCGTGATGAGACTCGGGCACCGCTACAAGGTGCCGACCGCCGCGCTCATTGAGGCGCTGCACATCGACCGGATTCCGGTCTATGAAGAGGACGTGGAGAGCGGCGCTGCGTTCGCCGAACGGACGGCCTGACGCCGCACCTCGTGGTGATGGACGGCGGATCCACCACGTCCGTCAGCTTTTGGGGAAAGCTTGGCGTTCCATGCCCTTAAAGGGGTCTTTGGGGTGGAATGGTCGAATCCATGGCGCCTTCTCGGACTCCATCGCGGCCGGGTTTCCGCCCACGGCGGCTGGCCGCGGCCTTCGCCTGGCTGTCCGCGGCCGCACTCCTCGGTGCCTGCGGAGAGCAGACCCAGCACCAGACGCAGCAGGAGCCCACCCGGACGGTGACGAAGTCCCCACCTAAGAGCACGCCCCCACCCGTGACCACGACCGTCCCCGCCCCTCACCACTCGGCCACCGGCAGCCCGGCCCCGAGCAGCCCGGCCCCGAGCAGCCCGGGCCTCGACCCGCGCTTCCGCACCTGCAAGGAGGCCAACGCGCACGGCTATTACGACTACGTCAGGGGCGTCGACCCGGAGTACTACTGGTACATCGACCGAGACCACGACGGCATCGACTGCGAACCCGGCGAAGTCGAGACATCGCCCCCGTCGGCGCCAACCGAGCAGCCCTCGTCTCCTACCGAGTCGCCCTCGCCTTCCACCGAGCAGCCCTCGCCTCCCACTCAGGAGCCGTCTACGCCTACCGAGCCGCCGCCAACCACTGAGGAGCCGTCACCGCCCGAGACCAGTGGACCGCCTTCCACCGAGGAGCCGTCGGCCCCGAGTTCGGGCGACCAGCACTCGTCCGACCAGGTCCCAGGCGGCGAACCCTTCGCCACCCCGCTCCGCCCCCACCTGACCGCCGCGACGACCTGAGTCATGGATCCGCTAGGTGCGCGCCCGACCGTCGCTCCGCCACGCACGCAGCGCCTCCGCCTTCCCGTCGAAGTCCCGCTCCTTCACGGGCCCAAGATCGCACGGAACAGGAAGAGCGACGGTTTCGCCATCGTGCAGCACCAGGAGTAGGCGCCTCCCGGTCACCGTCTTCTCGGCCCGGACCTCTGACATCTGCGACCAGAGGATCCGCCGATCCCTCAGACGTCGAAGAACCACGCCGTCACGCTCGCGTTCTACCGACTCGCGCTGGAACCGCCACGCATTCAACGCGAATGGAAGAGCGACGACCAAGAAGATGAAGTTGGCGATACCGACCGCGACACCGGCCGCCAGCGCCATGGCGGCGGCCAGCACCGCTCCAACGGACCAGAACGAGACAAGCACGGACCGATAGGACTTCCGTAGCTCGTGTTCGCTACTCAACGTCAACGCCAGCCTTTCGCGGCCAGTGGGGCTCAGTGGTCGGCCAGGGGCTTCTTGTGCTGCCAGTTGTCCCAGTCGCGATAATGTCGGCACGGAACGCCTTCGGCACCACCCCACCGCAAGACGCGCATAGCGGATACGACGCCAGCGACCACCGTCCCGTTCGTCCAGCGTTGGGCGCTTAGGAGCGGAACAGGGAGACCACAAGAGGCCGGAGCCGCACGGACATCTCGTCCGGCACCTCGTCGGCCCCGCACCAGCGCGCCTCTAGGACCTCTGCCGGATCGAGCGACAGCCGCCCACCCGTCACCCTGGCCTCGTAGTACGCCTCCACCCGATGGCGGAAACCGCTGGCGACGTGAAACGGGGTCCCGTCGACCTCCACCTCCAGCGAGGTCTCCTCCCGTATCTCGCGGGCCACGCCGTCCTGCAGCCGCTCGCCCGCGTTCACGTAGCCGCCGGGCAGTCCCCACGCGCGGTACTCGGGCCACAGCCGATGCCGCAACAGCAGAACCCGCCCCTGCTCATCTCGGACGACGCCGGCCGCATAGACGAGGAACGTGTCATGCCGGAACCGCGCAAGCCGCCACTGCACCCGCCCGCCCAACCTCCGCCAAACCCAGACAAGCCCCCGCCGCCCCACAGCCCGACCACCCACCCAGGAATCCTCCCACGCCATCCGGCGGTCGATGATCAGTACGGCGGGTCGCGGTCAGGCCTCGTGGCGGATGCGGTTCAGGAAGCGCGTCCACTCGGCCGGGGAGAACTCGAGGACGGGGCTCCGATCGAGCTTCGTGTCGCGGACACCGATCGTGCCGTCGACGGCTCGACCAGCCTCAACGCAACCACCATTCGGCTCGCTGTGGCGTGATTTGCGCCAGCCGTGGAAGTTCTTGGTCATGCCCTCGATCCTGTCTGCTCGGAGAGCTCGTTGGCTACCCGATCGAGGAACGTGATGCTGTCTTCACGAGGCAGGGCGGCCTCTCGCAGGCGGTCATAGATTCTGGTGTATCGCGCCACATCGCCTCGCTGGGTCAACACCAGGTCGGTGGTGACGGTGTCGACCACCGCCAAGGGCGAGTCGCCTGGCTCTGCGAAGGTGTAGAGGTAGAACGCCGATTTGGGAAGGAAGCCTCCCGGAATCCTGGCGTCGTGCCGGAGCACACGGATGGCCACCCGTTCGTTCGCGGCGACCACCCTGATCATGTGACGGAGTTGGGCGGCCATCGCCTGCGGTGGTACAGCCAGCCGGTGAATCACGCACTCGTCCAAAACGGTCTCGTAGGAGGGACCTTCTGGCCGAAGGAGTTCCTGTTGCCGTCGAACGCGTGCCTCGGCCATGCGCTCCGGAACGTAGTCGAGCTTGCCTTGGCATTCGTCCAGTTCCACGAGCGCTGAGATGAACTCGGGCGCCTGCAAGACCGCGGGCATCACGGTCTGGTTGTACTCGCGTACGGATTCCGCGCTGTATTCGAGGTCGGCGTAGAGTTTCTGGCGAGGGCCCATGGACATGCCGTAGCGGTCCCACCAGCCTTTATGGGCGGCCTCGCGGGCCAGCTGGAGAATGCGGTCGTGGCGGCCGCCGGTGATCCCCAGGGCGTCGAGCATGTTCATGATGTCGGCGAGGTCGGGGCGGACCTGGGCGTTCTCGAGACGAGTGATCTTGGTCCGGGACTGGTACAGCAGCCGGGCCAGAGCGTCGGTGGTCAGGCCATGGCTCTCGCGGAGCCTGCGGATCTCGGCGGCGAGCCGACGGCGGCGGACGTACGGGCTCGGCATGAGTCGCCTCCCTGAGACGGAGCGATGACCGTATGTGCGGATCCATGACTTTCCGTGACTGTCGTCGAGGGCAATGTAGCGACCGCAAGCGGGCATGACGTCGATATCGGCACGGGCCGGAGAGCGGATCGCGAAATCAGCACGTGCGGGATTTGCACGGGCGGGCTTCGGTCGTGCGAGGGCCGCCCGTGCCAATAACCCCGTCGAGCCCGATAGGTCGCCGGTTCTTCGGACTCGAGGCGCGACTCGGTGTGACGATCGGCCTGCGGAACAAGGGTGTCCCGACTGATCCGCAACGCGAATGTCCGTCCCGACCGAGGTGTCCTCATGTGTTCGACGATGCTCCGCGAAGCCGAGTCCGCGCCGCTGTGCTGGCGGCGCTCGTTCCCCGGCGGTGCCGAGCAGGCCCGCGCCGTCCGCCGCTTCGTCGGCTGCCTGCTGGCCGGCTGCCCTTACCTCGACGACGTGCTGCTCGCCGCCGACGAACTTGTCGTCAACGCGCTCCGGCACACCAAGTCCGGCCAGGAAGGCGGCGCGTTCACCGTCGAGGTGGCGCGGCACGCCGGCCGCGTCGCGGTGTCCGTGGCCGACCAGGGCGGGCCGGGCGAGCCCGTCGTGCTGCACGCGGCCGAACTCGCCGAGGGCGGGCGCGGGCTGCGCACGATCTCGCTCACCGCCGAGAGCTGGGGCTGGCACGGCAACGACAGGGGCCGGACGGTGACCGCCGTGTTCGCGGGGGAGTGGTCGGCGTGAGGCGGGCCGCCTGGACACACCACCAGGTACGCCAGCGGGTGCATGCGGTGATGACGGCGGCGATGCGCGCCGACGCGCACGCGATCGAGGTCGCGCTCGGCCGCGACGAGCGGCTCGACCCGTACAGCCGCCGGTTCTCGGTCGACGCGCGGCGGCTCGTGCTGGCCTGCTCGGCCGCGCTCACCTGCGTGATGGCTGCGCACCGCCCCGACGATGACCCGCACGGCCGCGAGATCTGCAGCGGCTGCGGCACCCCCGACTGCCGGACCCTGCAAGGCGTGTCCGACGTCCTCGCCGCGTACGCCGTGCGCCCGGTCGCCGTCGACCGTGCCGAGGCCTGGCGCCGCGCCGACGCCCATTTCGCGGCCGGCTCTCGTCCCGTGCCGCTTGTCGTCGAGGAATTCCCGTATGGGTTCGTCGTCCGCCGCGCGCTCGACACCGGCGACGACGTGAGCCCGCTGCTGGTCGTCGACCGGGAGACCGGCGCGCTCACCCGCTGGCCGTCCATGCCGTTCGACATCCTCGCCCGCGAATACGAGCGCTACCGCAAAGGGAGCTAGCCGGTCCGGAAGTCGTCCGGGCAATAATGCGTTCGCGGTATGCAAGGGGAATGGATGGTTTGCGCTTCGCCTATTTCTGGCTCAAGGGAAATGGCGGGTGCGGGCACCCCTGCGGCACCGGGTGGTCCCGCGATGGCCGGGGGTGGTGCCGCTGGTACGGCTGGTGAGGGTGTGACGGGCGAGAGTCGTCCGAGTATGACGTTAATGCGGTGATGCCTTGCTGTCCGCCATTTCAATGGCGGAATGTGACGAAATAAAGTTGATCAGGTCGGGGCTTGGGGGAATGGTGGGGCGGGTATGTGGTGGGGGACTCGATTCGGTACGTCGCCCCGGAGTTCAGATGCGCCTCTCCCGCCCCTGTATGGCCGTTTTCGGTGCGGTGACCTTCGCCGCCGGCATGATCACCTGGTCCGGGTCCGCTTCGGCGGCCGGGACGAACTACGTCGCCCTCGGCGACTCCTACTCGTCCGGTACGGGGGCGGGGGATTACGACCCGGCCAGCGGGGCGTGCAACCGGAGCAACAACGCCTATCCGAAACTGTGGGCCGCGGCGAACGGGACGAGCTCGTTCACGTTCGCCGCGTGCTCGGGTGCGACGACCGCGACGGTGGCGTCGGGGCAGCTCGGCGCGCTGAGCTCGGCGACGACGCTGGTCAGCATGACCGTCGGCGGGAATGACGCCGGGTTCAGCGACGTGATGGAGACGTGCGTGCTGCATTCGGCGTCGACGTGCCAGAGCGCGGTGGCGTCGGCGGAGAGCTTCATGAAGAACACGCTGCCGGGCCGGCTCGACTCGCTGTACGGCAAGGTCCGGGCGAAGGCGCCGGGCGCGCGGGTGGTGGTGCTCGGGTACCCGCACCTCTACAAGATCGTGAGCGTGTGCGTGGGGCTGAGCAACACCAAGCGGACGGCGCTGAACGGCGCCGCCGACGTGCTCGACGGCGTCGTGAAGGCGGCGGCCGGGCGGGCCGGGTTCACCTGGTCGGACGTCCGCGACGAGTTCTCCGGGCACGAGCTGTGCTCCGGCGACGACTGGCTGCACGCGGTGACGATCCCGATCGGCTCCAGCTACCACCCGACCGCCAAGGGGCATCGGCTGGGCTACCTGCCGGCGCTCACCGGGTCGGCGAAGGCGTTGCTGCAGAACCAGACCTGAGAAGCGGCGCCGACGCCGTGGCGAGGGCGCACGCCATGAGCAGGGCGCTCATCCAGGCGGGGGAGCGGTAGCCGAGGCCCGCGCCGATCGTGAGGCCGCCGAGCCACGGGCCGATCGTCGCGCCGACGTTGAACGCCGCGGTGGTGAGCCCGCCGGCGAGCGTCGGCGCGCCGTCGGCCAGGTGCAGGACGCGGGCGATGAGCGCGGGTCCGGTGCCGAAGGCCAGCATGCCCTGGACGAACACCAGCGGCACGGCGGCCAGAGGGGAGCCCGCGGTGAGGGCGAGGGCGGTCCAGCCGGCGGCCAGCGCGGCCATCCCGGCGACGATCAGGGTGCGCGGGTGGGCGTCGGCGACGCGGCCGCCGATCGTGACGCCCGCGAAGGAGCCGAGCCCGAACAGCGCCAGCAGCGCGGGCACCCAGGCGGCGCCGACGCCGGTGACGTGCGTCGCGAGCGGCGCGAGGTAGGTGAAGGTGCAGAACGTCGCGCCCTGGAACAGCGCGTTCGTCGCGAGGGCGGCGAGGAGCGGCCGCGAGGACAGGACGCGCAGCTCGCCGGCCGCGCTCGCGGCGGGGGCGCGGTCGTCCGGGATCGTCCGGGCGATGGCGGCGAGCGCGGGCAGCGATACGAGGGCCACCGCCCAGAACGCCGAGCGCCAGCCGAAGTGGCCGCCGAGCAGCGCGCCGGCGGGGACGCCCGCGACGCACGCGACGGTGACGCCGCCGACGACGACGGACGTGGCGCGGGCCCGGGCGTCCGGCGGGACGAGCGCGACGGCGGCGGCGAGCGCGACCGCCCAGAACCCGGCGTTGGCGAGCGCGGCGGCGACGCGGGTGGCGAGCAGGACGGCGTAGCTGGTGGTGACGGCGCCGAGCACGTGGGTGGCGATGAAGGCGGACAGGAACGCGAGCAGGGCGCGGCGGCGTCGCCGGCGCCGCGCGAGCAGCGACATGGCCGGCGCGCCGGCCGCCATGCCGATGGCGAAGGCCGAGGTGAGCAGCCCGGCAGCGGGCACGGACACGTGCAGGCCGGCGGCGATGCCGGGCAGCAGGCCCGACAGCATGAACTCCGAGGTGCCCTGGGCGAACACGGCGAGGCCGAGGACGTAGACGGCGAGAGGCAAGGCGGAACTCCCGAGACGGCGAACGGTGGGTGCGCTGAATCGGTGGGGGCAGTGCCGCGGACGGCCGTCAGCGACGGCGGCGGCGAGAAGAGAAGGCCCTCATGGTGACGCGATCGCGTCGGAGGGCGGCCCGCACCGCGGCGCGGCGGCCGTCGAGGGGCCGGGCGCGCCGGGGGTCAGCGTCTGTTCGCCTCCGGGCCGGACATGGGCGCGAGGCTACCAGCGCGGCGGCGCGGGCTCCACACGATAATCGGCTCGTCGAGAGGAGACGGGATGATCGTCGACGCGTGGATGCAGCACGGCACGGTCCGGTTCCTGCGCCACGAGATGCTGGACTCGCTGTGGCGGTGGACCGGGCAGAAGCCTCCGGACGAGGAGGTGCCGGTCTCGGTCACGGTCGGCGCCATGGACGCCGGCGGGGTGGACGTCGGGCTGATCAGCGCCTGGTACGGCCCGGAGGGCGCGCTCGTGAGCAACGACGAGGTCGCGTCGTTCGTCGCGCAGGCGCCGGACCGGCTGGCGGGCGTGGCGTCGGTCGACCTGCGCAGGCCGATGGAGGCCGTCCGGGAGCTGCGGCGGTGCGTGGACGAGCTGGGCTTCAAGGCCCTGCGGGTGGTGCCGTGGCTGTGGGAGCTGCCGCCGACGGACCGGCGGTTCTATCCGCTGTTCGCCGCGTGCGTGGACCTCGGGATCCCGTTCTGCACGCAGGTGGGGCACACCGGCCCGCTGCGGCCGAGCGAGACGGGGCGTCCGATCCCGTACGTCGACCAGGTCGCGCTGGACTTCCCGGAGCTGGTCATCGTGGGCGGCCACATCGGGTACCCGTGGACGGAGGAGATGGTCGCGGTGTGCCGCAAGCACCCGAACGTCTACATCGACACGTCGGCGTACACGGTCCGCCGGTACCCGCCGGAGCTCGTCCGGTACATGGCGCAGGACCGGCACCACAAGGTCATGTTCGGCACGAACTTCCCGATGATCGCGCCGGAGCGGGCGCTGAAGGGCCTGGACGAGCTGGGCCTGGACGACGCGGCGCGCGAGGCGTTCCTGTCCGGCAACGCCCGGGCGGTCTTCCGGATCTAATGATCTACAACGTAAAGGCGGTCACCGGCGCAGCGTCCGGCAGGCCAGCACGCCGACCGGGACGGGCGCCCAGAACGTGACGGCCCGGAACACCAGCACGGCGTGCAGCGCCGGGCCGGGCGCGATGCCGCCGGCGGCCAGCGCAGCGACCAGCGCGGCCTCGGTGGAGCCGATTCCGCCGGGCACCGGCACCGCCGCGCCCGCGGTGGCGCCTGCCAGGTAGGCGGCGAGCAGCGCCGGCGCGTCGGCCGGCCCCGCG
>NZ_WBMR01000084.1 GCF_008923365.1 Actinomadura montaniterrae | reverse complement strand
CGGCAGGTGGACGGCGACGCCGGCGAGGTCGGGGCCGGTGCCGGGGTCGGTGCGGGTCTCCGACAGCGGCAGGCACCAGCCGACGCCGCGGTCGAGCCCGGACGCCCCGGCGACCAGGGTGCCGCGCAGCAGCGGCTCGGCGAGCAGGGTCCGGACCGGCACCTGGTCCCCGGCCGGTGCGGGCGCGGGTCCGGGTGCGGCCGGCGCGGGCGCGGGCCCGGAGGCGGCCGGTGCGGGGGTCGTCGCGGATACCGATGGTTGTGCCATGTGCCCACATCCCGTCCGGATCGTTCGGCAGAGTGTACATAGCCTCGGCGGCGGCGGTCCTCCGAGACTGACGGGACATCAAGGCAATGCGTGGCGGACGGTGAGAGCCGGCGCTTCAACCGTCAGCCACATCCTGCGTGACAATTCCGATTCCGGCAATACCCCTCGCGAGTCGCCATCGAAACGGCGGCGAGGGCGGGCCGGGACGGCGTTTCCGCTCGAGACGACCGGAGGTCCCGTGCACACCGTTCACCGGCTCACCCTGGAAGACGCCCTGGTCATGCTGACCGCAGCCGAGGAGGAGGCGCGACGCATCGGGGTGAAGCAGACGATCTGCATCGCCGACGACGGCGCGCACCCGATCGCGCTGCACCGGATGACCGGCGCCCGCCTCACCGGGGTGGAGATCGCGATCGCGAAGGCGTTCACCGCGGCCGGCCACCAGCGCGACACCCACAGGTTCAACGAGCCGCCGAACGGGCCCGCGCTGCCCGGCAACGAGGCGTTCGGCATCAGCCACATGCTGCCCGGCAAGTTCGCGATCTTCGTCGGCGGCTTCCCGATCGTGTACGAGGGCGAGGTCGTCGGCGCGGTCGGCGTCAGCGGCGGCAACGGCGACCAGGACAAGGCCGTCGGCGCCGCCGCCCTCCGCGCCTTCCAGGAGAAGATCGCGACCGCCTAGCGCCCGTGCCGGGCCGGACGGGGCGAACGCGCCGTCCGGCCCGGCACCGGTCAGGCCGCGGGCCAGGGGCGCAGGCGCTCGAAGGCCGCCGCGGCGGCGAGCACGCGGGCGTCCTCGTGGCGCCGCCCGACGATCTGCAGGCCGGTCGGGGCGCCGCCCGCCCATCCTGCGGGCACCGACACCGCCGGATGCCCCGACAGGTTGAACGGGAACGTGACGGCCAGGGCGCCCCAGTGGTCCACCGGACGCCCGGCGATCTCGGTCGGCATCGGCCCCTCCGCCGCGAACGCCGGGGCCTGCGTCGCCGGGGTCAGCAGCAGGTCGAACCGGCCGAACGCCTCGGCGAGCACCTCGACCAGCCGCGCGCGGGCCTCGTGCGCGTCGACCAGCGCGTCCGCGTCCAGGGCCTGCGCCGCGTCGCCGTAGCGGCGGACCGTCGGATGGACGGACCCGAGCCGGTCGGCGGGCGCGTTCCGCAGCTCGGCGTGGACGTCCGGCACCGACAGCGTCCGGAACGCGGCCCCGCAGGACTCCAGCCGGACCCCGGCGGGCACCTCCCGCGCGCCGGTGCCCGCGATGAACGCCTTCGCCGCGTCCCCGACGACCGCCGCGACCTCCGGGTCGCAGGGCGCGCCGCCCAGGTCGGGCGACCACGCGACCCGCAGCCCTCGCAGGTCCTCGCGGTCGAGGGCCGTCTCGAACGGGACGGGCGGGGCGGGCAGCGACGCGCGGTCGTACTCGTCCGTCCCGCAGACGCAGTCGAGGAAGCGCGCGGTGTCGCGCACCGTCCGGGTGAGGACGCCGTAGTGGTCGTTCTCGGCGGTGCCGCGGTGCCGGGGCCCGCGCGGGACGCGCCCGTACGTCCCCTTGAACCCGACGAGGCCGCAGTAGGAGGCGGGAATGCGCAGCGAGCCCGCGCCGTCCGTGCCGGTCCCGATCGGCACCATGCCGGACGCGACCGCCGCGGCCGACCCGCCGCTGGACCCGCCTGGCGTCAGCTCCGGCGCGTGCGGGTTGCGGGTGACGCCGTGCAGGACGGACGCGGTGAACGACGCGCGTCCGAACTCCGGCGACGCGGTCAGCCCCACCGGGACGGCCCCGGCCGCGACCGCCCGCGCGACGATCGTCGACGTGTGGTCGGCGACGCGGTCCGCGTGCAGGACGCTGCCCATCGCGTACGGCCACCCGGCGACGGCGTGCAGTTCCTTCACCGCGAGCGGGACGCCGGCGAGCGGCCCGGGGTCCTCGCCGCGCGCCACCTTCGCGTCGATCGCGGCGGCGCGGTCGAGCGCGCCGTCCGCGTCCACGTGGACGAACGCGCCGAGGTTCCTGTCCAGCCGGGCGATCCGCTCCAGCGCCGCCGCCACCGCGTCGCGCGCCGCCAGCGCGCCCGTCCTGACCAGCTCCGCGGTCTCCACCGCGTCCCGTGCCGCGCTCACAGCGCCACCGCCGCGACCGCCGTGGCCACGACCAGGCCCGACACCACCGGCACGAACAGCCGTCTCGCCAGATCGATGACCGGGACGCCGGTGAGGCCCGCGACGACGATCAGCGACGACCAGATGACGAGCGTCCCGCCGCCCGTCCAGCTCGCGCCGTTCTGCGCGATCGCGGCGAGCGTGGCGGGGTCGGCGCCCGACGCGTGCCCGAGCTCCCCGGCGAGCGACCCGGTGAACGGCAGCCCGGGCCAGCCGTTGCCGTCCAGCCCGATCACCATGCCGACCAGCAGCATCGCGAACGAGGCGAACACCGGCACGTGCGGGATGTGGTCCTGGACGTGCCCGATCGCGTCCAGCAGCAGCGCGGGGCCGGTCACGCCGTCCGGCTTCCCGAGGATCTCGCCGGAGTAGTCCGACAGGCCCACGTAGACGAACCCGGCGATCGGGATGACGACCCCCATCGTCCGGAACGCGAACCCGATGCCGTCGGTGAAGTGGTCGGCGCAGCTCTGCAGCCAGTTCCGGCGGTCCGCGACGACCGCCACGGCGACCAGCGCCAGCGCCGCCGTCCCGCCGACGAGCGGCGCGCCCTGCCCGTCGTCGATGTCGGGGACGAGCGAGGTGAACCGGCCGAGGAGCATGACGGCCAGCAGCACGGCGAACGCCAGCGGCACCGCCACCGCCACGATCCGGGCGCGGACGCCGGGCTTCGCGGGCTCCTCGTCCGGTCCCGCGGGGCCCGTCGCCGTCAGCGTCGCGGTCGCGCCGGATCCTGTCCCGCCACCGGCCTCCTCGTGGGCCGCTTCGCGCGCCCCCGCGCGGACGTCGCCGTCCCCGGCGGCGGCGAGGTCCAGCGTCGCGGCCGCCGCCACCACCGGGTCGAGCAGCTTGGTGCGGACGTCGCGCAGGTAGGACACGCCGAGCGCGACCACCCCCGCGATGAGCGAGATGATCAGGGCGCGGTCGGCGATCGCGCCCGCGGGCACGTGCGCGCCCTGCGCGGACAGCCCGGACGCGACGCCCATGATGTAGTCGGAGCTGAGCGCCATGCCCTGCCCGGTGATCGCGATCGCGATGGCCGCGGCGAGCGGCGGCAGCCCCACCCGGACCGCCGCCGGCAGCAGGATCGCCGCGATCAGCGGCAGCACCGGCGTCGGCCAGAACGACATCGACAGCAGGTAGGTGACGACGGCGAGCACCAGGTAGGCCAGGTGCCCGTTGCGGACGAACCGCTGCAGCGGCCGCACCATCATCAGGTCGGCGCCGAGCCCCCGCATGGCGCCGAGCATCGCGGTCACGATCGCGATGATGAGGAAGATCGGCAGCAGCTCGCGGGCCGCGACGATCCCGGCGTTGAACACCGCCGCGATCCCGGTCGTGACGCTGCCGCTGTAGACGAGTGCCGTGACGAACGTCCCGCAGACCGCGAGACCCACGACGTTCTTGCGCGCCACCACGGTGGCGATGAGGGCGGCGAGGCCCAGGAGATAGATCCAGTGCGCAGGCGACAAGGGGCGAAACCTCCCACCTCCCCGGGACGCGGCCGTCCGCGTTCCGTGCACGGGGGTCCCGCGACTCTTCATGATCGGTTGCGCGGGCCGCAACGGAAGAGCGCACATCGCGGCGCTCCGGGTTTGTGCAGGCTGCCGAGCCCCGCGTCCCACCCGTTTCGCGTCGCGTCACCTTCGCGACATGCGCCCGTTGTGGTCCGAAGAGCCCCGGTGATCTGCTCCAATGAACTGTTGTGCCGTCTGCTTCCTACCGTCTCGTCCGCCGCGCGGGTCCCGCGCGCGCGGTGCCGCCCGTGCTCGACGAGCGGCAGCGGCGGGTCGTGGAGCACGCGGGCGGGCCGATGCTGGTGCTGGCCGGGCCGGGCACCGGCAAGACCACGACGATCGTCGAGGCGGTCGTCGACCGGATCGAGAACCGCGGCGTCGACCCCGAGCGGGTGCTGGTCCTCACGTTCAGCCGCAAGGCGGCCGGTGAGCTGCGCGAACGCATCACCGGACGGCTGCACCGCACCACCCGGACGCCGCTGGCGCTGACGTTCCACAGCTACGCGTACGCGCTGCTCCGCCGGGACGCGGTGCTGAACGAGGAGCCCGCGCCGCGGCTGCTGTCCGGGCCGGAGCAGCTCCTCGAGGTGCGGCGGCTGCTCGAAGGCGAGCTGGCGGATGGCGCGCGGGACTGGCCGGAGCGGCTGCGCGCGGCGCTCGCGACGCGCGGGTTCGCCGAGGAGCTGCGCGACTTCACGCTGCGGGCCGTCGAGCGGCAGTTCACGGCGGAGGAACTGGTCGCGCTCGGGCGGATGCGCGGGCGCGACGACTGGCCCGCGATCGGCGCGTTCATGGAGCGCTACGTCGAGCGGTTCGCGCTCGACCCCGTCCCCACCTACGACTACGGCGAGCTGATCTTCATGGCCGCCGGGATGCTCGCGGACGAGGAGGTCCGGATCCGCGAGCGCGACTCCTACGACGTGGTGTTCGTCGACGAGTACCAGGACACCGACCCCGCGCAGGAGGCGCTGCTGCACCTGCTGGCGGGGGAGGGCCGCGACCTGGTCGTGGTCGGCGACCCCGACCAGTCGATCTACGGGTTCCGGGGCGCGGACGTCCGCGGCATCCAGGAGTTCCCGAACCGCTTCCTCACGCTGGACGGCCGGCCCGCGCCCGTGGTGGCGCTGCGCACCTGCCGCCGGATGGGGCCGGAGATCCTGGAGGCGTCGCGGCGGATCGCGCGCCGCCTGCCCGCCGGTTCGGCGGGCGCCGCCGAGCACCGGGCCCTCCTCACACCGGACGAGGCCGAGGAGGGCGAGGTCCGCGCGGTCATCGCGGACTCCGAGAGCCAGGAGTCGGCGCTGGTCGCGGACGAGCTCCGCCGCGCGCACCTGCTCGACGGCGTCCCGTGGTCGCGGATGGCGGTGCTGGTGCGCAGCGCGGTCCGGCAGGTGCCGGTGCTGCGGCGGGCGCTGGCGCAGGCGGGCGTCCCCGTCGTCGTCGCGGGCGACGAGGTGCCGCTGATGCAGGAGCCGGCCGTCCGCCCGTTCCTGGTGCTGCTGCGCGCGGCGCTGAAGAAGGGCTACCTGGACGAGGTCGTCGCCGAAGACCTGCTCACCGGCCCGCTCGGCGGTGCCGACGCGCTCGCGATGCGGCGCCTCAAGCGCGCCCTGCGCGACCTGGAGGAGCTGTCGGGCGGCCAGCGGCCGCTCGGCGAGCTGCTCGTCGCGGCGGTGAACGACCCCCGCGAGCTGGTGCTCGTCCACGAGAAGGTGCGCGCCCCCGCCGAGCGCATCGCGAACCTCATCGACGTGGCGCGGCGCAACGTCCACGACGGCGGGTCCGCCGAGGACGTGCTGTGGGCGGTGTGGCAGGAGAGCGGCCAGGCCGACGTCCTGCTGGAGCAGAGCGTCAAGGGCGGGACGCGCGGCGCGTCCGCCGACCGGGACCTCGACGCCGTCGTCGCGCTGTTCGACCACGCGGCCCGGTTCGTCGACCGGCTGCCGCAGGCGGGCCCCGAGCTGTTCGTCGACAACATCGCCGCGCAGGAGATCGCCGGCGACACCCTCGCCGAGCAGGCGCCGGAGGGCGAGGCCGTCCGGATCCTCACCGCGCACCGGTCGAAGGGCCTGGAGTGGGACGTCGTCATCGTCGCCGGCGTCCAGGAGGGCGTGTGGCCGGACGTGCGGCTGCGCGGCTCGCTGCTGGGCGTCGAGGAGCTGGTCGAGCACGCCGCCGGCGCCCAGCCCGACTCCGACGCGGCGGCCGGGGCGTCCATGGCCGCGAAGATGCTGGACGAGGAACGCCGCCTCTTCTACGTCGCCGTCACGCGCGCGCGCAAGCGGCTCGTGGTGACCGCGGTAGGCGGCGACGACACCGAGGAACGGCCGTCCCGATTCCTCAACGAGCTGCTGCCCGGCGCGATCGAGCAGTCCCAGCTGGACGAGAAGACCCGATGGCTGTCGCTGTCCGCGCTGGTCGCCGACCTGCGGTCGGTGGTGTCCGACCCGACCCGCCCCGAGCCGCTGCGCCGCGCCGCCGCCGGGCACCTCGCCCGCCTCGCCCGCGCGGGCGTCCGCGGCGCGAGGCCGGAGAACTGGTACGCGATTACCGCGCTGTCGGACCAGGGCCCCGCGTTCGCCGACGACGAGCAGATCACCATCTCCCCGTCGCAGGTCGAGGCGTTCACCACCTGCGGGCTGCGCTGGCTGCTCGCCTCCGCGGTCGGCGCGCAGGAGGGCGGCCCGAACGAGTTCAGCACCATGGGCAAGGTCATCCACGCGGTCGCCGAGATGGCGGGCGCCGACGACGGCGTCACCGAGGTCCACGTCGCCGAGCGCCTCGACCAGATCTGGAACGACCTGGACTTCCGCAGCTCCTGGTACTCCGAGAAGCAGCGCGAGCAGGCCACCGCGATGGTCGACAAGTTCCTCGCCTGGCACCGCGACAACCCCAACGAGGTCGTCGCGCTGGAGGAGTCGTTCAAGGTCGACCTCGGCCGCGTCGTCATCAAGGGCCGCATCGACCGCGCCGAACGCGACGAGCAGGGCCGCGCCGTCATCATCGACATCAAGACCTCGTCCACGGCCGTCCCGAAGGACGACCTGGCCCGCCACCCGCAGCTCGGCGTCTACCAGTACGCGGTGATGCTCGGCGCGTTCGAGCGGCACGGCCTGATCGAGCCGGGCGGCGCGAAGCTCATCCAGGTCGGCAAGGCCGCCTTCACCGCCAAGGCCCGCGAGCAGGAGCAGCCCCCGCCCGCCGAGGACGCCGACCCCGAGTGGCCCAAGAAGCTGATCGAGATCGTCGCGAGCGGGATGGCCAGCGACGTCTTCCAGGCGCGCGCGAACGACAAGTGTCGGACCTGTCCCGTACGCTCCTGCTGTCCCGTCCACGACGAGGGCGGGCAGGTGGGCGACTGATTGGCTCGGGGGGAGCGAGGTGATCACGCCGGGGGAGCTGGCGCGGCTGCTGGAGATCCCCGAGCCGACGGAGGAGCAGGCCCGGGTGATCGAGGCGCCGATGGCGCCGATGGCGGTCATCGCGGGCGCCGGGTCGGGCAAGAGCGAGACGATGGCCGCGCGGGTGGTGTGGCTGGTCGCGAACGGGTTCGTGCGGCCCGAGCGCGTCCTCGGCCTGACCTTCACCCGCAAGGCCGCCGCCGAGCTCGGCGTGCGCGTCCGCAAGCGGCTCGACAAGCTGCGCGAGGTGCTGCCGGGCGACGAGCTGGAGCGGCTCGGCGGCGAGGCGCTGTTCGACGGCGAGCCGATGGTGTCGACGTACCACGCGTACGCGGCGCGGCTGTTCGGCGACCACGCGCTGCGCGAGGCGCTCGAACCGACGATGCGGCTGATCTCCCCGGCCGTCGCGTGGCAGATCTGCTCGCGGGTCGTCGACGCCTACGACGGGCCGATGGACCGCATCGAATGGCAGCCCGACACCGTCACCAAGGCCGTCATGGAACTGTCCGGCGACCTCTCGGAGCACCTGCGCACCGCCGACGACGTGCGGAAGGTCGGGGCGTGGCTGGACGAGCGGTTCGCCGCGGTGAAGAAGCCGCTGAAGGCGCAGCGCGACATCCTCGCCAGGCAGGCCGTCCGCGAGCAGATGATGCCGCTGATCGAGAAGTACGGGCGGGCGAAGGCCGACCGGGAGGTCATCGACCACGGCGACCAGATGGCGCTCGCCGCGCGGATCGCCTACAGGCATCCCGAGGTCGGGATGATCGAGCGGTCCCGGTTCTCCGTGGTGCTGCTCGACGAGTACCAGGACACCAGCCAGGCGCAGCTCGTCCTGCTGAAGTCGCTGTTCGCGGGCGGGCATCCGGTGACGGCGGTCGGCGACCCGTGCCAGTCGATCTACGGGTGGCGCGGCGCGAGCGCCGGGAACCTGCTGCGGTTCGCCCACGACTTCCCGGCCCAGCCCGCGGTGGGGGACAGGCGGCCGGTTCCGGCGCCGGTCGTGCAGCTGAGCCGGTCGTTCCGCAACGGCGAGCAGATCCTCGAAGCCGCCGCGAAGATCCAGGAGGAGCTGCGCGCGGAGACCAGGGCGGTGCCGCGGCTCGTCCCCGGCGCCGGGCGCGAGGGGAGAGGGCGCGTCGAGTGCGCGCTGTTCGCCACCGTCGAGGACGAGGCCGACCGGATCGCCGGGCGCATCGCGGGGCTGATGTCCGGTGACCCGGCGGTCGCGCCGGACGGCGGCTTCCAGGCCGAGCCGCTCCAGTACTCCGACGTCGCCGTCCTCGCCCGGAAGCGGTCGCAGTTCCCGCTGATCCGGCGGGCGCTGGAGGCGCGCGGCATCCCCGTCGAGGTCGTCGGGCTCGGCGGGCTGCTGACCGTCCCGGAGGTGCAGGACGTCGTCGCGACCCTGCGCGTCATGCACGACCCGACGGCGGGCGCGTCCCTCGCCCGGCTGCTCACGGGCCCGCGCTGGCGGCTCGGCCCCCGCGACCTCGTCGCGCTCGGACGGCGCGCGCGGGCGCTGGCGCAGGAGTCGGCGCGCGACGTCACCCCGCCCGAGACCGCCGCGGAGGAACCGCCCGAGAGCGGCGACCCCGCGCCGGAAACGGCCGACGATCCGCTCCGGCAGCTGGTCAGCGAGCTGAACCAGGAGACCGGCAGCCTCGTCGACGCGCTCGACGACCTCGGCTCGCCGGAGGCGTACTCGCCGGAGGGCTACGGGCGGCTGCGGCGGCTCCGCGACGAGCTGCGGACGCTGCGCGGCCAGGTCGGCCTGCCGCTGCCCGACCTCGTCAACGAGGTCGAGCGGGCCCTCGGCCTGGACATCGAGGTCGCCGCCCGGTCCGGCCTCGACCCCGTCACCGCCCGCGCCGACCTCGACGCGTTCATCGACGCCGCCGCGACCTTCGCCGGCGACGCCGAGGACCCGACGCTCGGCGCGTTCCTCGCCTACCTCAAGGCCGCCGAGACCGAGGAGTTCGGGCTGGAGGCCGGACGCGTCGGCGAGACCAACAGCGTCAAGCTGCTCACCGTCCACGCGTCCAAGGGCCTGGAATGGCCCGTCGTCGTCGTGCCGGGCCTGTCCTACGTGCCGCAGAAGAACGGCGGCCCCGCGAAGGGCTCGATCTTCCCGTCCCCGCCGCAGAACGCGACCCGGTGGACGGCGAACCCGCGCGTCCTGCCGTTCATGCTGCGCGGCGACCGCGCCGACCTGCCGCCGCTGAACGGCCTGGAGAAGGACGACCTCGCCGCGTTCGACCAGGCGTGCTCCGAACGCGACCTGCGCGAGGAGCGCCGCCTCGCCTACGTCGCCGTCACGCGCGCGTCCAGCCTGCTCATCACCACCGGGTACTGGTGGGGGTCGTCGGGGCGCCCGCTCGGGCCGTCGCCGTTCCTGGAGGAGGTCCGCGCGGTCTGCCTCGCCGGCGCCGGGACGGTCGCCCTGTGGGCCGACCCGCCCGAGGAGGGCGAGACGAACCCGCTGCTCGCCGACCCCGAAGAGGCGCAGTGGCCCGTCCCGCCGGGGGAGCGCGGCCGGACCGACGCGTCCGCCCGCGAACGCTACGAGGCCGTCGTCGAGGCGGCCCGCATGGTCGAGGACGCGATGGCCGGACGGAACCGGCTGTGGGCCGGCGACGAGGGCCTGACCGACGCCGACCGGGGCCGCATGACCGCGTGGGCGCGCGACGTCGAGCTCCTCCTCGCCGAACGCGACCGGGGCCGCGGCGGCGACGGCCTCCTCGTCGAGCTGCCCGCCCACCTGTCGGTGTCGTCGCTGGTGTCGCTCGCCCGCGACCCGGCGGCGCTGGCCCGGCAGATCCGCCGCCCGATGCCGCGCCCGCCCGCCCCGTACGCGCGGCGCGGCACCGCGTTCCATGCCTGGCTGGAGGGCCGCTGGGGGCAGCAGCGCCTCATCGACCCCGACGAGCTGCCCGGCGCCGCCGACGAGGGCGCCGCCGACGACGCCCACCTGCTCCGCCTCCAGGAGCGGTTCGAGGAGTCCGAATGGGCGGCCCGCGAGCCCCTCGACATCGAGGTCCCGTTCGAGACGATCATCGGCGACCGGCTGGTCCGCGGCCGGATGGACGCGGTGTTCCGGCGGCGCGGCGGCGGCTACGAGATCGTCGACTGGAAGACCGGCCGCCCCCCGTCCGGCGACGACGCCCGCTTCGCCGCCGTGCAGCTCGCCGCGTACCGGCTCGCATGGGCCGAGCTGGCGGGCGTCGACGTCGGCGAGGTCAGCGCCGCGTTCCACTACGTCAGCGCGAACACGACCGTCCGTCCGGCGGACCTCCTCGACGCCGCCGGCCTCGCCGCCCTCCTGGAGTCCGTCCCCGCCGCCTGACGACCCCTTGCTTGCGCACGGTAATGCTATGGTCACGGACGTGAAGATCGTGGTGCAAGTCAAGCTCATTCCGGATGCCACGCAGACCGTGGCCCTTGAGCGCACGTTGCACACGGTCAACCAGTGCGCGAACCAGGTATCGGCCGCCTCGTTCACCGCATACGGGCTCAACGGGTCGATCAAGGACCTGCGGTCTATGGCCTACGGGCAGCTCAAGGCCGAGGGCTTGGGCGCGCAGGCCGCGCAGCACGTCATCAAGCGCGTGGTGGATACCTACACCACACTGCGGGCGACCATCCGAGCCGGGAACCTGGGCGGGCAGGGGGCGAAGCGGCGGCGCAAGGCCATGTCCAGGCCCGTCACCTTCCGACTGGACGCGGCGCACACCTACGACGATCGGTGCCTGTCATGGAACTACGACGCCCAAACGGTGTCGATCTGGACGATGGACGGACGCCTGAAGAACGTTCGCTTCGCCTGCTCGGAGGCGGCGCTCAAGCAGCTCACCGAATGCCGGAAAGGCGAGTCCGACCTGGTTCGCCGGGACGGGAAGTGGTTTCTGGTCGCCACCTGCGAAGTGCCTGAAGCCGAGCGGTACGAGCCGCGAGACTGGATCGGTGTGGACCGAGGCATCAGCAACCTGGCCACCACCAGCGACGGCGACGACCATTCGGGCCGGCGCCTGGACCGTTACCGGCGCCGGCAAGCTCGCAAGAAGGCCGAGATACAGGCCAAGAAGACACGCTCGGCCAAGCAGCTCCTCAAGAAGCGTGCACGCCGCGAGTCGCGGCACGCCGCCCACATCAACCACAAGATCTCCAAGACGGTCGTTGCTGTCGCCCAACGCACCGAACGCGGCATCGCCCTGGAACAGCTCCAGGGCATCCGCGAGCGGGTCACGGTTCGACGCGACCAGCGAGCACGGCAGTCGTCCTGGCCGTTCCACCAACTCGGCGCGTTCATCGCCTACAAGGCCCGCCGGGCCGGCGTGCCGGTCATCGAGGTGGATCCGGCCTACACCTCGCAGCGCTGCCCGCGCTGCGGCCACACCGCCAAGGCCAACCGGCCCTCGCGGGACACCTTCCGCTGTCGCCGGTGCGGCCTCGCTGGGCCCGCCGACGTCGTCGCCGGGGTCAACGTGCGCGACCGCGCACGCTCGGCGTGGGTATTCGTCAACATGCCCAAACCGGCCCCCGCCTAGCGGCGACCCGGCGATGTGACCCGCGACCGCCCCCTGGTACGGGGCAGCGCGGGAGCATGAGCAGAGCCCTTCCGAACCGAGCCGACAAGCCCGGTCCTTCAGGGGCGAGCAGTTGACTGAAGAGTGTCACCCCCTCTGGCCAGCGCACCCGGGATCGGGGATGATCCGGGGAACGCATCCAGGGAGGCGACGTGACGGTGACCCACGACGACAAGGTCGTACGCGAGTTCTCCAAGCAGGCGGCCGGGTTCGCCGACCCGCGGCTGAACGCCGCGTTCACCCGGCACCTGGACGACCTCGTCCGCTTCATGGATCCCGAACTCGACCTCGACGACAACGTCCTGGAGGTCGCCGCCGGCACCGCGCTCGTGTCCCTCGCGATCGCCCACCGCGTCCGGCACGTCACCGCCCTCGACCTCACCCCCGCGATGCTCGCCGAGGGCAAGCGCGAGGCCGACCGGCGGGGCCTCACCAACGTCACCTTCACCGAGGGCGACGCGACCGCGCTGCCCTACCTCGACCGCTCCTTCACCCTCGTCGTGACGCGCTTCTCCCTGCACCAGGTCGCCGACCCCGCCGCCGTGGTGCGGGAGATGGCCCGGGTCAGCCGGCCGGGCGCCGCGCTGATCGTCGCCGACCTCGTCCGCCCGGACGGCCTGGAGGGCGACCCCGACCGGATCGAGCGGCTCCGCGACCCCTCGCACGGCACCATGCTCACCCGGGCGGGGATCGCCGCCCTCGTCACCGACGCCGGCGCCGAGGTGAAGCGGTCCCGGTCGATCGACTTCACCCGTCCGCTGGAGCCGTGGCTGGAGCTGTCGCGGACGCCCGCCGACGTCGCCGGGCGGATCCGCCGCGAGCTGGAGGACGAGCTCTCCGGCGGCCCCGCGACCGGCATGCGCCCGAGCCGCGTCGACGGCGAGCTGCACTTCACGCACACCTACCTGTTCCAGCACGCCATCGCCGGCTGATTCGCGCGTTTCGCCGGAACTATTTCGAGCAAACGTTCGACGTGGCTCGCTCATATGTTCTATGTTGTCGGCCATGGGTTCCAGCACCGTGCGTTCCCTCGACCGCGAGCCGGCCGCGCTGGCGATGCGCATCGGGGTGGTGGCCGCCGAGGCCGCGCTCGCGACGTTCGCCCGCAACCTCGACCTCGACGACCTCGAGGACGGCATCGACTTCCAGGGCGCCATCGGCCCGGCCGAGTGGCCGGTGTTCTCCCTGGTCATCGACACGCTCGCGGAGGCGGGCCCGGGCGACCGCCGCACCCTCGACGAGCGCCGCGCCGACGCCCTCAACGACCTCGCCCGGATCTGCATGGCCGCCAAGAACCGCGGCGCCGCCTGACGCCGGCGCCGCCTGGCATCGAGAGCGCGGCGTCCGGGGCCCGCGGCCTTGGCGCCGGACGCCGCTCCGCCCGCTCCTCAGCCGTCCAGCGCCTTCGACCTGACCTTGCCGGTGCTGGTGCGGGGCAGCTCGTCCACGAAGTGCACGTCGCGCGGCACCTTGTAGCGCGCGAGGTGCTTCTTCACGTGGGCCTTCAGGTCGTCCTCGGTGACCCGCGCGTTCTCCTTGCGCACCACGTAGGCGGCAAGGCGCTGGCCGAACGTCTCGTCCTCCACGCCCTTCACCGTCACCTCGGCGACGTCGGGGTGCTCGCCGAGGAGGTTCTCCACCTCGCCGGGGAACACGTTCTCGCCGCCTGAGACGATCATGTCGTCGGCGCGGCCGTCGATGAACAGCCGTCCCTCGGCGTCGAAGTGGCCGAGGTCGCCGGTGCCGGTCAGCCCGCCGCGGACCTTCTTGCCGCCGCCCCCGGTGTAGCCCGCGAACCGCAGGCCGCCGCCGGTGTAGATCTCGCCGGTCCCGCCCGCCGGGACCTCGTTCCCGTCCTCGTCCAGGATCTTGATGGTCAGCCGGAATGACGGCCTGCCGACGGTTCCGGGCGCCGCGCGCAGGTCCTCCGGAGTCGCGATCGTCGCCCAGCCCGTCTCCGTCGCGCCGTACACGTTGATCAGCACGTCGCCGAACGCGTCCATGAACGCCTCGGACAGGTGCGGGTGCAGCGCCGACCCGCCGCACACGACGACGCGCAGCGACGGCGCCGGCCGCGGCTCGCCCCGCGCGGCGTCCAGGATCCGCTGCAGCATCACCGGCACCGCGACCAGCGTCTCCGCCTCGCAGTCGTTGATCGCCGCCAGCACCTCGGCGGGGTCGAAGCGCCGGAACAGCACGAGCGGCATCCCCATGCCGAGCCCCACCGACGTGTACGCGAACCCCAGGATGTGGAAGAGCGGCGGCGCCACCACGATGGGCGCGCCCGACCGCACGGGGACGCGCATCAGGTGGCTGAGCGCGGCGGGCAGCAGCGACGTCACCGACAGGTCGTGCCGGGCGCCCTTCGGCGTCCCGGTGGTGCCGGACGTCATCACGATCACGTTGCTCGTCCGGTCTGGGTTCAGCGGTTCGGCCTCGGTCGCCGCCACCAGCGCGTCGATCGACTCGCCGTCGCCGTCGCCGTCCGTCCAGGCGAGCACGCGGGCGCCCGAGAACCCCGAGGCGTCGACGGCCTCACCGAACTCCTCGTCGTGGACGAGCAGCCCGACGCCCTCCCGCTCGGCGACCTGCCCCAGCTGCGTCGCGGAGAAGTCGGTGTTCAGCAGCACCACGTCGTTGCCCAGCCGCGACGCCGCGAGGACGGCCTCGACGAACCCGCGGTGGTTGCGGCACAGCACGCCGACCCTGCCGTCGCCGGCGCGCTCCTTCAACGCCGTCGCCAGCGCCGCCGCCCGCTCCTCCAGCTCCGCGTACGTCAGCGCGCCCCGCTCGTCGATCAGCGCCGTCCGGCCGGGGAACCGCAGCGCCGCCATCGCGCCGACCGTCGCCGGGACGGGCCCGAACCGCACGTAGGGGAACAGCAGCCGGGCCGCCCGGTCGGGCCGCATCGGGTGCATGATCCCGGTATCGCGTACGGCCCGTGTCGCCCGTACGCCCAGACTCGCGGCCGACCGCACCCGCTCAAGCACCGAAATCTCCTCACATCGCCCAGCACATACGTTGCCGTGACAAGGAGTTTGTAACGCATGCCGGGCGGGCGGTGTCCGGCGGCACGGCGCGCGGTGTCGGACCCGGCCCGTAGGGTGCCGCCATGCTGTCCGTCTTCCTCGCATGCGAGGACCCGTACGCCACCGCGGACTTCTTCACCGGGAGCCTCGGCTGGAGACTGGTCTTCGCCACGCCGCGCGACTCCGCGGACCGCCTCGCGTGCGTGTCGCTCGGCGACGCCCAGGTCATGCTCGGCACCGACGACGAGGAGTTCCTGCCCGCGGCGTCCCGCGAACACCGGGGCGCCGGCGTCACCGTCTACGTCAACCTTCCCGCGGCCGTGGACATCGCGGCCGTCCACGCCCGGCACGCCGCCGCGGGCGTGGTCACCGCCCCGCTCACCGCCCGCGAATGGGGCGAGCGCGCCTTCGACGCCCGCATCGCCGGCTACCGCTTCCTCATCGCGCAGGACGGTACGGTCGGCGGCATGTCATCTACCGTCACCGCCGACGACGTCGAGTCGGCCGTCCGGCTCGCCGTGAACGTGCTGGAGAAGGCGCCCGAGGGCGCGTGGGACGGCAAGGCGGGCTCGCTGGAGTGGACCTGCTGGGAGACCGTCGAGCATCTGAGCGACGACCTGTTCGCCTACGCGGCGCAACTCGGCGCCCGGCCGATGGACCGGGACGTGCCGTTCCTGTGGGAGGCGCGGCGCCCGGGCGGCCCGGCGAACGTCACCTACGCCAACCGCGACGCCGGGCCCGGCGGGCTCCTGGAGATGCTGGTGGCGTGCGGCGCGATGCTCGCCGCGCTCGTCCGGACGACGCCGTCCGACGTGCGCGCGCACCACGCCTTCGGGGCGTCCGATCCCGAGGGGTTCGCGGCGATGGGGATCGTGGAGACGCTCGTCCACACCCATGACCTCGCGCAGGGCCTCGGCCTCGACTGGGACCCGCCCGCCGGCCTGTGCGCGAAGGTGCTGGCGCGCCTGTTCCCGGACGCCCCGCGCGACACGGACCCGTGGGCGACGCTCCTCTGGGCGACGGGCCGCGGCGCCCTCCCCGGCCACGACCGCGTCACCAAATGGCGCTGGACCGGCACCCCGCGCCCTTAACTGGCCCCGCCCTTAACTGGCCCCGCCCTTAACTGGCCCCGCCCTTAGCGGAGGTAGTGGAAGGCGGGTTTGGGGTGCATGAGGAAATCGTGGTGGGAGATGTTCCAGGCGTAGGCGCCGGCCATTCCGAAGGCGATGACGTCGCCGGGGCGGAGCGGCGGGACGAGGACGGCGCGGGCGAAGACGTCCTTCGGGGTGCAGAGCTGGCCGACGAGGGTCGCTGGTGAGCGCGGGCCGTCCGCGGTGAGGACGGCGAAAGGCTGGTCGTGGCCTTTCGTGACGGGCGTCCTGAGGTGGTGGGTGCCGCCGCGGAGAATGGCGTAGGTCTCGCCGCGCGTCGTTTTCACGTCGAGGACGTCCGTGACGTACCAGCCGTGGTAGGCGGTCATGGACCGGCCGGGCTCTATGCGGAGGCGGGCGGGGATGCCGTTCAGTCCGGCGCCGTAGGCGTGCCAGTCGAAGCGGGTTTCCGGGGACGTGTAGTCGACCGCCATTCCGCCGCCGAGATTCAGTTCGGGGTCGTCCACGCCGTGGGATTCCAGCCACGGAACGGCCCATTCGGCGATCCGGTGGGCCAGGTCGAGCATGGTGGGGGCGTCCAGGCCGGACGCGAGGTGGGCGTGGACGCCGCGGAGCGTGATGTGCGGGTTGTCGGCGATGCGCGCGGCGCAGGTGTTGAGGGCTTCCTCGTCCATTCCGAATGGGCCGCTCATGGTGAGGGCGGCGCCCGGGAGCTGGAGCGGGAGGTTGGCTCGGAGAAGGACGTCGGCGGGGCCGTGCAGGCGGTCGAGTTCCCGTGGGCTTTCCACGTGGACGCGGTCGATGCCTGCGGCGAGGGTCAGTTCCTCGTCGGTCTTCCCAGGGCCGCCGAACGCGAGGCGGACGCCCGGGAGCGTTTCGCGGACGTGGGTCAGTTCGCCGCCCGAGGAGACCTCGATTCCGTCGACGTGCGGCGCGATGGCGCGCAGGATCTCGGGATCTGGATTGGCTTTGGCGGCGTAGAAGAGTTCGGTGCGGCCGAGCGCGCCGCGAATGGATTCCGCATGCGCTTGCAGGCCGGGCAGGTCGTAGACGTAGGCGGGAAAGCGGTCGAGGCCGCGGAGGTCGTCGAGGTTCACAGGGTCGGCGAGGATCACAGCGGACGCGGCGCGGAGAGCGGGTTGGGAGCGGGGACGTACGCGGCGCCGCGGTCGGCGGACCGCGACCAGCGGGTCCGCAGGTTCGCCTTCGCGGGCAGCGGGACGCCCGCGAGCAGGGCCCTGACCTGCGGATGGTGGTCGAGACGCGCGAGATGCTCCCGGGCTGCCTTCCAGAGGTCCGGTTCGAGCGCGGGATGCAGGTCGGCGACGGCGGCGGCCGTCTCGGTGAGGTGGTTGACGAGGAGGCAGTAGACGACGCGGTTCCAGCCCTGCGCGGGGGCGTAGGTGAGGCCGTTGGCGACGCGGGCGGGCAGGTGCGCCAGGTCCCAGCGGCCGGCGGTGAGCTTGGTGCCTTCGAGGTCGCGGAACGCGGCGTGGACGGGCATGCCGTCCGCGTCGACGCAGACGAGGACGTTCTGCAGGTGCGGCTCTAGGACGACGCCGTGTTCGAGGAAGGCGCGGAGCACCGGCGGCGCCACCTGCGCGACATAGGCGTTCCACCAGGCGAGGGCACCGTCGGTGGTCGACAGGGCGGGCAGGTCGTCCAGGAGGGTGTTGTACGGGTCGGCCAGTGCGCCCGCCAGGAGCGGAGTACCGGGAAGGTGCTTCACTCCCTGCCGGACGATGACGCCCAGGCCCTCGTAGAGGCGGCGGTCGGCGAGGGCGACGCTGCGGTAGGCGGGCTCGGCGAGGAGCGTCGCGCCTAGGGCTGTGAATACCTCGGGTAGTAGCTCGTTAAGGGCGACGGCACCGGACAGCTCGTACCAGGCGTTCTTGCGGACGCAGTTGGTGATGCGCACGTCCAGGCTGAACTTGCAGAACAGGTCGGCGTCCGGCAGGTACACCGTGCGGACGGACGACGTCGGCACGGCCTCGGCGTCCGACGGCCCCAGATCGCGGACGAGCCCGCGCGCCAGCGCGTCCCGGAGCAGCGGGTTCCCGGCGAGCAGCGAGAACTGCCACGGATGCACCGGCAGCGTCCGGCAGCCGGGCACGGACGGCCCGCCCAGCGCCGCGAACGCCCGCGGGTCGCCCTCCTCCGCGACGAGGTCGTCCCGGACGGCGAGCCAGTGCGGGCGGAACCGGGCCCTGGCCTCGGGCGCGTACCGCAGCCACTCGCCGGGGGAGCCCTGCCGGGACTTCGGCGACGGGTGGAAGCGGTGGCCCGCGACGAGCGACTGCTCGGATTCGAGGTACCGGTCGTCCTGCGGTTCGCGGCGCGCGGCGAGGATGGCGTCGAGCGCGCCGTGGCTGTCGCCGACCTGCGCGAGGAACTCGGGGTTGGGCTGGCCCGTCGCCAGTTCGAGCTCCCCGGCCACCAGGTCGGCGAGGCGGTCCCAGGACGCGGGGATCCACGCGTCGCCGCGCCGCTCCTCGTAGGGCGGCGCCAGGCGGTAGGTGGGGCCGGCCGGGGGGCGCGCGAGCCCGGTCCGCAGCACGACGCCGGCGCGCGGCAGCCGCGCGACGAGGTGCCCGCCGTCCGGCCACACCTGCTGCTCGGGCCCGCACACCTCGCGGATCAGGCAGTTGAGCAGCGCGGTGGAGGTGGCGTCGTCGGCCGTCAGGGCCCGTTCGGTCAGAAGCACGTCGCATCCCGTAGGTAGTTCGGCCCGGGCGGGCCGTAGTGCTTGTTGATGTCGGCGGCGCCGGTCCTGGCTTTGTCGACGAGGGTCCCGGCGGTGACCATGGCCTTGCCCGGCAGCGCGTCCGCGTCGAGCGTGCGGGAGCGCAGGAACGCGTCCCGCGGGCCGAGCGCCGCGGCGAGCCGGTCGCGGATCAGGGCGCGGCCGGTGCGCCAGGGCAGCAGGCCGCGCTCGGCGAGCCCGAGCGCGGGCGCCGCGGCGCACAGGTGCAGGGTGATCGTGACGAACACGCGGGCGAGCGCGTCGGGGTCGGCGGTGACCATGCGCCGGTCGACGAGGTCGCGGGGGTCGGCGCCGGGGGACGGGCCGAGGCGCTCGCGGAGCCGGGCGGGGTCGATGAGGGCGCCGTCGTTGTCCTTGACGAGCAGCCGCGGCGGCGCACCGTCCCTTACCGAGCCGCCGCCGTCCAATACCAGCGCGACGTTCTGCTGGTGGGCCTCCAGCGCGATCCCGTAGCGGAACAGCGTGACGTTCCACGCGAACAGTGCGGCCAGGTAGGCGTCGAAGAGCGGCTCAACGTCCCAGCGCTCGATGACGTGGCCCTTGTCCGGTGCCTCCGCCAACAGGGCGGCGATGGGGACGACGTGCGCGCGCGCTGTCTCCGGTGGGAAGCGCCGTACGAGGTAGGCGAGGAGCGGGCTGTCGGCGTGTCCGTAGGTCTGCTCGTCGGCCAGCAGTACGGGAAGGTGCGGCTCCCGGGCGAGGACGCGCCGCAGGACGCGTTCCACGAGCGCGCCGTCCGGGAGCGTGCCGGGGACGATCGTGCGCCGGTTGCGCAGCCCGAGCGTGCTCGTCGGCAGCGGGACCTTGACGTGCTCCAGCGGCGCCGCGGCGACGGTCCGCATCGACAGGGTCGGCGCGACCTGCAGGTACGGCTCCGGGGCCATCGCCGCGGCGGGCTCGTCCCGCACCAGCCGGACCGCCAGCGGGTGGACGGGGAACAGCGCGTCCGCCGACCGCAGCCCCACATCGGCCGGGGCGGGCCACCAGACGGGCGTCTCGCCCGCGAGCGTCGCGCCGCGGACCGACGCCCAGCGCAGCGGGAACGACGGCGCGAACTCGGGGGCGTAGCGGCTCACGTCCGCCATGCTGAGCCCGGCGCGGCCGCGGCTCGTCGGATGGACGGGATGGTCGTTGTAGGCGGCGAGGCTCTCGTAGAACGTCCCTGGGCCCGTCCTCAGCTCGTCCGGTATCCGCGCCAAGCGCCGGTGGACGGCGGGACGCGCGTCGTTGTGGAGCTTCACCGTCGCGAGGGCGTCCAGGCATTCGCGCTCGAACGCGCCGGTGTCGTCGCGAGGGTCCGCCACATGCCGCACCAGCGCGAAGACGTCCCGTAACGCGAGGTTCTGCGACGGGTCGACGCGCAGCTCGCAGAGGAAGGCCGGGTCGGCGTCCACCAGCCGGACGGGACGTCCCGGCAGCGCGAGCGTCCGGCCCTCGACGAAGCGCCGCAGGCCCGCATAGTCCTCGCGGAGCAGGGCGTCCAGGACCCGGGCCGCGAGCGGCCCCTCCACGTCGTAACCGGTCGTGTCGGAATCGGTCACGCGATGGTCCAGTCGTGGGCGGAGCGGAAGCGCGCCAGCGCGGCCTCCACCTCGTCTTGCGCCGGGCCGATGGCGCGGACCGTCCCCAGGTAGTCGCGGTTCGTGCGGGTGAGCGCGACGGAATCGCCCACGGCGCGCTGCGGACGGTAGGCCAGCCGTACATCCCCGTCGTGCAGCTCCATCGGACCGGGCGCGGCCCGCAGGACTCCGGCGCGATCCGCGATGACGGCCTCCGCGACGGCATGCCCCTCCACGGCCGGGACGTCGAACGCCAAAGGCTCGCCTAGGTGGACGCCCAGGATCCGCTCGAACAGCGGGATCCCGAGCAGGTCCGCCAGCAGGAAGTCGCAGTGGTCGCCGATGAGCCGGTAGTTCACCTCGATGATGCGGGCGCGGCCCTCGTGGACGACGAACTCGGTGTGGCACGCGCCGAACCCCACGCCCAGCGCGTCGAGCTGCGCGAGGACCTGCGGCGTCTCCGGAGGCGGCGGCGCCCACTCGAGCCGCTCCTCCACGAAGAACGGGGGCGGCGAAAGAGTCGTCCGGTACGAGCCGAGGACGCGCAGCTCCCGGCCGTCCCCGAGCGTCTCCAGCGTGTGCAGCCGGCCCGGCAGGTACTCCTCGGCCACCAGCGGGTCGTCCCGCCGCGCCGCGATCTCGTCGCGCCGCGCCCGCAGCTCGCGCGCGTCGTGGACGAGGAAGACGTCCTCGCTGGCCACGCCTTCGCGCGGCTTCAGGACGAGCGGGTACGGCGCGTCCGGCGGCACGCCGAAGGCGTCCGAGGAGAAGACGGGGTCCAGCGCGGCGAGGTGGCGGCGCATCAGCGCCTTGTTCTTCGCGCGCGTCGCGGCCCGCCAGTCCTTGCCGGGCAGCCCGAAGTAGGCGGCGGCGAGCGCCGCGGGCGCCTGCAGGAAGTCGCTGTTGGAGAAGATCCCGGCGGGCTCGCCCTCGACCCGGGCGATGATGTCCCGGAAGTCGGAGACGTCGCACTCGACGACCCGGCCGGCGGCGCCGGCGTGGGCGGCGGGACGGTCGGTGAGCAGGACGACGTCCAGCCCGAGGCGCGCGGCGGCGGGCAGGAACCCGTGCGTCACCGAGTCGGTCGCCTTGCCGGCGACCAGGTAGAGGGAGGCGGCCACGGTCGGCCTTTCCAGTGAGTCGGTGAGGTAAGCCTTGCCTAACTCGCAACCGTCACCATAGTGGCCGCGCCGGGGGCCGCAGGCAAGAACGATGGCATCGCGTGTCCCGCCGCGTCCGGCGATCCGCGAGGATGGACCCATGGACCTCGTCGAGCGGTGGACGGCGCTGGCCGGCCCGCAGACCCGGCACATCGGGACCGAGCTGGACAAGCGGTACGGCGAGCCGCACCGCCGGTACCACACCCGCGAGCACCTGACCGCCGTCCTCGACCTGGTGGACGAGCTCGCCGGCGACGCCGAGGACGCCGGAGCCGTCCGGCTCGCCGCCTGGTTCCACGACGCCGTCTACGACCCCGAGCGCGCCGACAACGAGGAGCGCAGCGCCCGCCTGGCCGCCCGCATGCTCGCCGACACCGACCTCCCCGCGTCGACCATCGATGAGGTCGTCCGGCTCGTCGAGCTGACCGTCACCCACGCGCCCGAGCCCGGCGACCGCAACGGCCGGGTCCTCTGCGACGCGGACCTCGCGATCCTCGGCGCCGACCCCGACCGGTACGCCGCCTACGCCGCCGCCGTCCGCGAGGAGTACGGGTTCGTCCCCGAGGACCTCTTCCGCGCCGGGCGCGCCGAGTTGCTGAGCAGCCTCCTCGCCCTCCCGCACCTGTTCCACACGGACACGGCCCGCGAACGCTACGAGGACAACGCCCGCCGCAACATCGAGACGGAGCTGATGCTCCTCAACGCCTAACCGGCGCCCGCCCCTGTCGCCGTCGACCCCGCCGCGGGACGGCGCCGGACCGCCTTACGCCGCCGCAACCCCGCACGAGTCAGACGCAAAAGCAGCTCCTGGCACCCCACCGCCTCCGCACCCTGCGAGACTGCGGCGTCGTACAGCTCGGACGGCACGTCGTAATGGTCCCGGTCGAACGCCCGCACCGGCATACCGAGCTCCGCGGCGAACGCGTGCAGCTCCTCGTACGACACGTCGCTCACCATGTGCGACCACACCCGCCCGCGCGCGGGCCACAACGGCGGATCTATGAGGATCAAAGCTCCTCCTGGGGGCTGAGCGAACAGGATCCCTTACAGTGCCTGACAGAACGACATGCAAGGGAGCATGCAGGTGGACGAGCCAGTTCAGGAAATCGTGCAGTACATCGAGGCCGGCCGCGACCGGTTCATCGCCGACCTCAAGGAGTGGCTGGCGATCCCGTCCGTCTCCGGGGACCCCGCCTACGCCACCGAGGTGCGGCGGTCCGCCGAGTGGCTCGCGGACTACCTGCGCGGCCAGGGATTCCCGACCGTGGAGATCTGGGACACCCCCGGTCTGCCCGCAGTGTACGGCGAATGGCCCGCCGCCGACCCGTCCGCCCCGACGGTGCTGATCTACGGGCACCACGACGTCCAGCCGGTCGAGCCGCTGGACGAATGGGACACCGCGCCGTTCGAGCCCGTCGAGGACGGCGACCGGCTCATCGGGCGCGGCTCGTCCGACGACAAGGGGCAGGTGTTCTTCCACACCCTCGGCATCCGCGCCGGCCTCGCCGCGTCCGGCGCCGGCGCCCCGCCCGTCACCATCAAGCTGCTGGTCGAGGGCGAGGAGGAATCCGGCTCGGTGCACTTCGCCGGCCTGCTCCGGGAGCGCCGCGAACGGCTCGGCTGCGACGCCGTCGTCATCAGCGACACCACCATGTGGGCCGCGGACGTCCCGTCGATGTGCACCGGCATGCGCGGTCTCACCGAGGCCGAGGTCACGCTCCGCGGCCCGTCCTCGGACCTGCACTCCGGGTCGTTCGGCGGCGCCGTCCCGAACCCCCTGCACGCCATGGCGGCGCTGATGGCCGCGCTCCACGACGCCGACGGCCGCGTCACCCTCCCCGGCTTCTACGACGACGTCGTCCCCCTCTCCGACGAGGAGCGCGCGCTGTTCGCCAAGCTCCCGTTCGACGAGGAGGAATGGCTGCGCACCGCCGGCGGCAGCCGCGCCCCCTACGGCGAGAAGGGCTACACCACCCTCGAACGCGTCTGGGCGCGCCCGACCGCCGAGATCAACGGCATGTGGGGCGGCCACACCGGCCCCGGCGGCAAGACGATCGTCCCCCGCGAGGCGCACGCCAAGATCTCCTTCCGGCTCGTCGCCGGCCAGGACCCCGCCAAGGTGCAGCAGGCGTTCCGGGACTGGGTCGCCGCGAACACCCCGCACGGCGTCGAGGCCGAGGTGCACATCCCCGGCGGCGGCGTCCGGCCCTGCTTCTCCCCGATCGACTCGCCCGGCGTCAAGGCCGCCCGCCGCGCCATGGAGCGCGCGTTCGGCCGCGAGGTCCTGTTCACCCGCGAGGGCGGCAGCGGCCCCGAGGCCGACCTCGCCGACATCCTCGACGCGCCCCTGATCTTCGTCGCGGTCGGGCTCGACGACGACCGCATCCACGCGCCCAACGAGAAGGTCGAGATCCCCCTGCTGCTCAAGGGCGCCGAGGCCGCCGCCTACCTGTGGGAAGAACTCGCCACCGCACTCCGCTGAACCTGGTACGGATCCGACGGGAGGAAGGAGCCCGATGACGGTGACCGAAGGACCGCTCGAGTGGCTGGCGCTCGCGCGCGGCACGCTCGACCGGGTCGCGTTGAAGCGGCGCGACGACGCGTGGCTCGCGGACGCGTGGGCCGACCCGGCGACGCGGGTCCTGGTCGTCCAGGACGGGCGGACGCTCGTCACCCTCGAACCCGAGCCGGCGCTCGTGTTCGTCGCGCCCGGGCAGGCCCCGGACGGCGACCGGTGGCTGCTCGGCGTCGACGACGACGGCACCGCCTACTTCGCCGTTCCCGGCGAACCGCCCGCCGTCGACGGCGCCGAGACCGCCGGGCTGCGCCGCGTCGGCGCCCTGCTCGCCGACCGCGACTCCGGCCTGCTCACGCACGCCGTCGCGCTGGAGCACTGGCACCGCACCAACCGGTTCTGCCCCCGCTGCGGCACCGAGACGCGCGTCACGTCCGCCGGGCACGTCCGGGTCTGCCCGCAGGACGGCTCGCAGCACTTCCCGCGCGTCGACCCCGCCGTGATCATGCTGGTCACCGACGCCGACGACCGGATCCTGCTGGCCCGCGGCCCGCAGTGGCCCGCCGACCGCCGCTCCATCCTCGCCGGGTTCGTCGAGCCCGGCGAGTCGCTGGAGCAGGCCGTCGCGCGCGAGGTGCTGGAGGAGGTCGGGCTCGCCGTCCGGGACGTCCGCTACCTCGGCAGCCAGCCGTGGCCGCTGCCGCAGAGCCTGATGCTCGGCTTCACCGCCACCGCCGACGGCACCCTCCCGCTGCGCCCCGACCCGGAGGAGATCCTCGACGCCGGCTGGTACACCCGCGACGAGCTGCGCGCCGCGATCGAGGCGAAGGAGATCGTCGCCCCAGGCCCGCTGTCCATCGCCGCCCAGCTCATCATGCGCTGGTACGGCGGCGAACTCCCCGGAATGCCTGCGTTCTAGCAAGCCCGGGCCGGCGTGAAACGGGACGAGCCCGGCGACTCGGTTCGGAGTCGCCGGGCTCGGTGGTTCGTCGGGTGTCAGGCCAGGGAGGCGAGCTTCGCCTTGACCGCCTTCGCGCTCGGGTTGGTCGCGGCCGAGCCGTCCGGGTAAACGATCGTCGGGACCGTTTGATTGCCGCCGTTGACGCTCATCACGAACTCGGCGGCCTTCGGGTCGCGCTCGATGTCGATCTCCACCATCTCGATGCCGTCGCGGGCCAGCTGGCTCTTCAGCCGCCGGCAGAACCCGCACCAGGTCGTCGTGTACATGGTGAGCTGGCCGGTCGGGCCCTCGACCCGCTCGGTCGTCGGCGTCGCCATCGGTACGTCGTCTCCCTCGTTCGTTCGGACGATCTGTGCACTCGCCTCCCGAAGAACACTAGATACCCGTCCGGCATTCCGCGAGCGGGGGCGCGACCGCGACCGGCGCGGCCGTCCGTCCACAATTCGTGGTGCGGGCGGATACGGTCGAGGCGGACTGGGAGTATGAGGTGCATGTTGGCTGAGTCGGTGCTGGAGGGGCTCGACCCCGAACAGCGGGCGGTCGCGGAGGCGGTGCAGGGCCCGGTGTGCGTCCTCGCGGGCGCCGGGACGGGCAAGACCCGCGCCATCACGCACCGCATCGCGTACGCGACGCTCACCGGGGTGGTGACGCCGCAGCGGGTGCTCGCGGTGACGTTCACCACCCGCGCCGCCGGGGAGCTGCGCAGCCGGCTGCGGCAGCTCGGCGCGCCCGGCGTGCAGGCCCGCACGTTCCACGCGGCGGCGCTGCGCCAGCTCAGCTACTTCTGGCCGCGGGTCATCGGCGGCGACCCGCCCAAGATCGTCGACTCGAAGATCGGGCTGGTCGCGGACGCGGCGCGCGCGTGCGGGCTGTCGCTCGGCCGCACCGAGCTGCGCGACGTCGCCGGCGAGATCGAGTGGGCGAAGGTCACCCAGCACCGCCCCGAGGACTACCCGGCCGCCGTCGTGCGGGCGGCGCGCCGGCCGTCCACCGAGGCGGTGGACGTGGCGCGCGTCTACGCGATGTACGAGCAGCTGCGGCGCGAGCGCAACCTGCTCGACTTCGAGGGGATGCTGGAGCTGACCGCCGCCGTCCTCACCGAGCACCGGGAGGTCGCGAACCAGGTCCGCGAGCAGTACCGGTACTTCGTCGTCGACGAGTTCCAGGACGTCAACCCGCTGCAGAAGATGCTGCTGGACGTCTGGCTCGGCGACCGCGACGACCTGTGCGTCGTCGGCGACCCGAACCAGACGATCTACTCCTTCACCGGCGCCACCCCGTCCTACCTGCTCGGTTTCACCCGCGAGCACCCGGACGCGAAGGTCGTGAAGCTCGTCCGCGACTACCGGTCGACGCCGCAGGTCGTGCGGCTGGCGAACGGGGTGATCGACCAGGCGAAGGGGACGCGGCACCGGCTGGAGCTCGTCGCGCAGCGTGAGAACGGCCCCGAGCCGGTGTTCAACGAGTACGACGACGAGGTCGCCGAGGCCGACGACACGGCGCGGCGGGCCCGCAAGCTGATCGACGAGGGCGTCCCGGCCCGCGAGATCGCGATCCTGTTCCGGATCAACGCCCAGTCGGAGACGTACGAGGCGGCGCTCGCGGCGGCCGGCGTCCCGTACGTGCTGCGCGGCGCGGAGCGGTTCTTCGAGCGGCCCGAGGTGCGGGAGGCGGTCGTCCGGCTGCGCGGCGCGGCCCGTGCGGGCGCCGACGCCGAGACCGACGGGACGGGCCTGATCATGACGGTCCGGCATGTGCTGTCCGGGGCGGGGTTCTCCGACCGGCCCCCGGAGGGCGCGGGCGCGGCCCGCGCGCGCTGGGAGTCCCTCGCGGCGCTGGCGCAGCTCGCCGAGGACATGGCCGCCGACGACCCGAAGGCGGGCCTGCCGGAGTTCGTCGCCGAGCTGGAGGAGCGCGCGGCGGCGCAGCACGCGCCGCCTTTGGAGGGCGTGACGCTCGCCTCGCTGCACGCCGCCAAGGGCCTGGAGTGGGACGCGGTGTTCCTCGCCGGGATGGCGGAGGGCACGCTCCCGATCGTCTACGCCAAGACGCCCGAGCAGATCGAGGAGGAGCGCCGGCTGCTCTACGTCGGTGTCACGCGCGCGCGCGTCCACCTGTCGCTGTCGTGGGCGCTGGCGCGGTCGCCGGGCGGGTCGCAGCTGCGCCGCCCGTCCCGGTTCCTCGACGGCCTGACCGACAAGACCACCACCCACATGCCGGCGCGCGTCGATCGCACGAAGCGCCGCGTCACCAAGGGCCCGCAGCCGTGCCGGGTGTGCGGACGGCCGTTGACCGCGGCCGTCGAGCGCAAGCTCGGCCGCTGCGAGGACTGCCCCTCCGAGCTGAACGAGGAGCTGTTCATCGCGCTGAAGGACTGGCGCGCCGAGGTGTCGGCGGAGCAGCGGATCCCGGCGTACGTGGTGTTCACGGACGCGACGCTGCAGGCGATCGCGGAGCACTGCCCCGAGTCGCTGGAGGAGCTGGCGCGTATCCCCGGCGTCGGCAAGGTGAAGCTCGACCGCTACGGCGAAGCGGTCCTCGGCCTCTGCGGAGTGTGACGTGCCCCTCGGCGCGGGGCCGGCGCCCGGGGTGGCGCGGGGGTGAGAGCCCCGTCACAAGGGCGGATACGGAAGACTGGCGGTCGTGAGCGATTCCCTGAAGGCACTGCTGGACCTGCTGGATCTCGAGCAGATCGAGAACGACATCTTCCGCGGCCGCAGCCCCGAGGAGCGCCGGCAGCGTGTCTTCGGCGGGCAGGTGGCCGGGCAGGCGCTGGTCGCCGCCGGACGCACCGTCCCGGTGAACCGGCCGGTGCACTCGCTGCACGCCTACTTCATCCGGCCGGGCGACCCGCTCGTCCCGATCGTCTACACGGTCGACCGGGTCCGCGACGGCCGGTCCTTCACGACCCGGCGGGTCAGCGCCATCCAGCACGGCAAGGCGATCTTCACGCTGTCGGCGTCGTTCCAGGTGGTCGAGGACGGCCCGGCGCACCACGCGCCGATGCCGGACGCCCCCGACCCGGAGACGCTGCCGGACTCGATGACCCGGCTGACGCCGCTGTTCGGGGAGGCCGGCGCGCGCGCGTTCGTCGAGCGGCGGCCGTTCGACGTCCGGCACGCGACGCCGCTGACCTGGGAGGCGGCCAAGGACCCGGCGCTCGCCTCGCCGGAGTCGGTGGTGTGGCTGAAGGTGATCGGCGAGCTGCCCGACGACCCGCTGCTGCACGTGTGCCTGATGAC
This sequence comes from Actinomadura montaniterrae, assembly GCF_008923365.1. Classification (GTDB taxonomy): domain Bacteria; phylum Actinomycetota; class Actinomycetes; order Streptosporangiales; family Streptosporangiaceae; genus Spirillospora; species Spirillospora montaniterrae. The sequence goes on along the minus strand of NZ_WBMR01000084.1, from coordinate 8,870 downwards.
GTACGCGTCGGACATGACGCTGCTCGACACCGTCCTGCTCAACCACGGGCTCGCCTGGGGCGACAAGCGGACGATGGGCGCCAGCCTCGACCACGCGATGTGGTTCCACCGGCCGTTCCGCGCCGACGACTGGCTGCTCTACTACCAGGACACCCCGTTCGCCGGGGGCGCGCGGGGGCTGGCCCGGGGACAGGTGTTCACCCGCTCCGGGGATCTCGTGGTGTCGGTGATGCAGGAGGGACTCGTCCGCGTGTCCGACTCCGGCCGGGAGCGATGACGGGACGCGCCGCGTCCCGTATGAGATGATCGTCTTGTAAGGCGCTCCCGGGAGTTTCGACGCCGCGCGAGCGGCGCCGGTTCCGGGGAACGAGGGTGAAGTCACCCACAAAACCGCAGGTCAAAAATACCTTGATTGCTTCGGCGGAGTCCCCGTACGCTCGTCGCGAGCAATCAACCGGCCGACCGGTGTGGATCTTGGATCCGCCGGCCCCGGCCCGAGGAGCCAGAGAGGTGGTGTGCAGTCCGGTGATCAACACGTCGATGAAATCGCAGGCGTCCTGGACCGCGGCATGCCCCGGCACCTCGAACGCGTATGCCGTCACGTGTGTCCGGACCCCGCTCGGCGTGAAGCCCGGCGGCCCGGCGCGCCTCGGCGCCGTCCTGCCGGCCGATGCGGCCGGGCAGCGGCTCCGCGTCGACGGCACCCGTATGCGCGATCTACGTGATCTGCGCCTCGAGCAGCGAATCCAGGACGAGCAGGGGTGGAGTGTCTTCGCATCCGAAGGCATGACGTCCCAGGCTCCGGCCACGGCCCACATGGGCGCCACCCCGGCGGGTGGCGTGTCGGGTCCGTATCCCTGGAGGCGACCGGTCTAGCAAGACACCGGCAAGCCCCCAGGCCGCGGATCCAGACACCGGATCCGCGGCCTTCTTCTTTGCCCGGACGACCCAACCGACACGCCCGTTGAGATCCAACGAGAGGAACCAGGGTGACTGTGATGCAGGGGGCTCTCGCCATCAGCGAGGAGGACCTCACTCTTCCGTGCCGGACCGACCCCGAACTGTTCTTCGCCGAGGCGCCCGCCGACGTCGAGCTCGCCAAGGCGCTGTGCCTGGAGTGCCCGCTCCGCAAGGAGTGCCTCGCCGGCGCGCTCGAGCGCAAGGAGCCGTGGGGGGTCTGGGGCGGCGAGCTGTTCGTCCGCGGCGTGATCGTCGCGCGCAAGCGGCCCCGCGGCCGCCCGCGCAAGCACCCGCTCCCGGACGAAGCGGCCGTGTGAGGCCCTGATGCCGACCGTGTCCGCCGTACCGACGAGGTTCGCAAAACCGACCGAGATCGGCCGTATCGAGCCCAGAGGCGCGGTCCCCGCGCGGGGACCGCGCCTCCGGGCGGCCGGGGAGAACGAGATGACGTTGCTCAGCCAGGACCTGTCGCGGGAGCGAATACCCGTGACCGTGCCCGACGAGCTCGCCGCCCGCGTGCGCGCCCTGCGGCGCGCGCGCCGGGAGGCGCAGACGAGGGCGTCGCGGGTGCGGCGGGTGCTGCTCGCGCCGACCGCGTCCCGGGACGCCGACGCGCACGTGTCGAAGAACCACCGGTGACCATCTCCGGTCCACCGGTCGCAGGCCGCCGGCCCGCCGCTTCTTGGATGGTTTCGGCGGGCACCACCTGAACCCGGCCTCCCGGTGGACACCGTGCGCCGGCCCCCACTTGCCGGACGCACCGAAACGGGCCCCGCCCGCGCCTCATCAGCGCGAGCGGGGCCCGCCGTCGCGTCAAGACGGAATCAGCCGGTGACGAGCTCGCCGTCCTCGTCGTCGGCGAAGCCGGGCACCCACTTCAGCGACTCTGCGCGGGCCGGGATCTCGCACTCCAGCTGGCACAGCACGCCGGTGCCGGCCGACAGCACCCGGTGGATGATCACGTACTCGGGCGGCAGGTTCAGCTGCCGGACGACGTTGGTCGGCCGCAGGTCGGTGACGCGGGCGGCCATGTCGCGCAGCCACTCGCGGTTGAACTTGAACGTCTCGGTGACGAACGGCTCGGTGATCGGGGCGAGGAACCCCTGCAGCGCCTCGGCGTCGATCTCCACGCCCTCGCGGATGAAGTCCTCGTCGCGCAGCGCGTCCTCGATCTCGTCGATGTCGGCCATCGTGCCGATCCGCAGCAGCAGGCCGAGCCGCCGCTGGAAGCCGCCGGGGATGCGGTCGACGGCGCCGAAGTCGAGGACGCCGAGCCGGCCGTCGTCGAGCAGCCGGAAGTTGCCGGGGTGCGGGTCGCCGTGCAGCATTCCGGACCGCTTCGGCCCCGACAGCAGGAACCGGCAGTACAGCAGCGCCGCGTGGTTGCGGGTGTCCTGGTCGCCGTCGCTGATGATCTTCGAGAGGGGGGTGCCCTCCATCCACTCGGTGACCAGCACGTCGCCGGACTGGGCGATCACCTCGGGGATGTAGAAGTCGGGGTCGTCGAGGTAGGCGTCCCGGATGATCGTCTGGGACTCGGCCTCGATGGTGTAGTCGAGCTCTTCGACGACCCGTTCCTTCAGCTCGGCCAGCATCGACTTGACGTCCAGCCCCGGCATGAGGATCCCGAACAGCCGGCCGAGCCGCGCGAGCTGGTTGAAGTCGCTGATCAGCGCCTTGCCGGCGCCCGGGTACTGCACCTTCACCGCGACGGCGCGGCCGTCGGACCAGACGGCGCGGTGGACCTGGCCGATGGACGCGGCGGCGGCGGGCTTGTCGTCGAACGAGGTGAAGCTGTCGCGCCAGTCGTCGCCGAGCGCCTCGGCGAGCACCTTGTGGACGGCCGCGGCGGGCAGCGGGGGAGCGGCCTCCTGCAGCTTGGTGAGGGTGGCGCGGTACGGCCCGGCGATCTCCGGCGGCAGCGCCGCCTCGAAGATCGACAGCATCTGGCCGAGCTTCATCGCGCCGCCCTTGAGCTCGCCGAGCACCTTGAACAGCTGCTCGGCGGTGCGCGTCTGGATCTCCATGGCGACGGCCTCGGCGGGCCGGCCGATGGTCCGCTTCCCGAAGCCGAGCGCGGTGCGCCCCGCGAAGCCGAGGGGGAGGGACGCCAGCTTTGCTGACCGCGTCACCGCGCGGCGGGGAAGATCGCTCACGCGGACCATTGTCGGTGATCGGCTGTCGTTCGCGCCACAACGACCGGGCACCAAATCCCGGGCCCTGACGAGGTGAAACGCTGTGACCTGCGCATCCGTGGTAAGTGTGCGCTTTCTCACGCATCTCCCGCGGCCGGACGCGGCCCGCCGCCGCGCCCCGGAGGGGGCGCCTGAACGCGGCGCGGGCCCCGCACGGTACGGTGCGGAGCCATGTCCGGAGAACAGCCCGAGGTGCTGCGGGTCGAGCGCCGCCCCGACGGGATCGCCGTCCTGACGCTGAACGACCCCGCCCGGCGCAACGCGATGTCCGACGAGATGACCGCCGCCTACAAGCGGGCCGTCGCGGACCTGCGCGGCGACTCCGGGCTGCGCTGCGTCGTCCTCACCGGGGCCGGCACCGCGTTCAGCTCCGGCGGCGACCTGTCCTGGCTGGCCGACACCAGCTCCGTCGCCGTCCCCCCGCTGCGCGACCGGATGCTCGAGTTCTACCGGACATGGCTGACGATCCGGAGCCTCGAGGTCCCCACGATCGCCGCCGTCAACGGGCACGCCGTCGGCGCCGGCCTGTGCCTCGCCCTGGCCTGCGACCTGCGCTACGCCGCCGAGGACGCCAAGCTCCTCGCCCCCTTCACCGCGCTCGGCCTGCACCCCGGCATGGCCGCCACCTGGCTGTTCCCCGAGGTCGCCGGGCTGCCGCTGGCCCGCGAGATGCTGCTGGCCGGACGCGTCCTCACCGGCGCCGAGGCCGAGCGGCACGGCCTGGTCAACCAGGCCTTCCCCCGCGCCGACGTGCTGGCGGAGACGATGAAGATCGCCGAGAGGATCGCCGCCAGCGCGCCCATCGCGACCCGGCTCACCAAGGTCGCCCTGGCGGACGGCGGGCACGCCGACATCGACGCCGCACTCCGGTGGGAATCGCTCGCCCAGCCCGTCACGATGGCGTCCGAGGACATGATCGAAGGGCTCACCGCCCAGCGGGAGAAGCGTTCCCCGCGCTTCACCGGCGCTTGACGAGGTTGTGGAAACCCCCTGAGGCTCGACCAAAAGATGGGCTCTGACCTGGGCTGACGCCAAACACCCCCTGTGGAGGACGCAAAATTTTGGGTACGGTTGCGCCGTGCCCCCTAACGTTGAGGTCCGCCGCAGCACCAGGCGCCGCCGGACCGTGTCCGCCTACCGCGACGGGGACAAGGTGGTGGTGATGGTGCCCTCCAGGCTCAGCAAGGCCGAAGAGGAGCAGTGGATCGCCACCATCCTGGAACGGCTGGAGGAGCGCGAACGCCGCCGCCGCCCCTCCGACGCCGCCCTCCAGTCGCGCGCCCACGAGCTGTCCCGCCGCTACCTGGACGGCCGCGCCGACCCGGTCAGCGTCCGGTGGGTCGCCAACCAGCGCACCCGCTGGGGCTCCTGCACCCCCGACGACGGCACGATCCGGCTGTCCACCCGGCTGCGCGGCATGCCGTCCTGGGTCGTCGACTACGTGCTGATCCACGAGCTGGCGCACCTGCTGATCCCGGGGCACGGCGCCGACTTCTGGCAGCTCGTCGGCAACTACCCCAAGGCCGACCGGGCCCGCGGGTACCTGGAGGGCGTCGCCGCCGCCGCGCACCTGCCGCTGGAGGCGGACGCGCCCGACGAGGAGCCCGTCCACGACGACGGCATGCACCACGGCGACGGCCTGCACGGCGACGGCTTCCCCCACGAGGTCGCCGGGTGACCCTGCCCGGGAACCCGCCCTCCTCCGCGATCACGGGCCGCTGCGCCGCGGTCCTGCCGGCCGGCCCGCCCGCCGCTCCCCCCGGGGTGGACGGCGCCGAGTTCCGGCTCGCCATGCTCGAGGACGTCTACGAGGTCGCCGCCGGGCTGGAGTTCGTCACGGCCGCGCTGGTCGTCGACCCGGACGGCCCCCCGGACGCCGAGACGATCACCTGGCCGGGCACCCCGATCGTTCGCGAGCCCGCTCCCGCCGCCGCCTTCGCCGCGCTGCACGCGCTCGGCGCCTCCGAGGCCGCGCTGATCGTCCCGGACGCCCCCGACCTGCCGCCGCTGCTGCTCGGCAAGCTGTTCCGCGCCCTCGGCAGCGCGCCCGCCGCCGCCTGCCAGGCCGCCGGCGAGAACGGCCTCGTCGCGCTCGCCGCCCGGCTGCCGCTGCCCGGCTGGCTCGCCGCCGCGCTCGACGAGCCCGGCGCCGGATTCGACGCCCCGGACGCCCTCGCCCGGCTCCGCGCCGCCGCCCCGCGTCCCGGCCTCATCCCGCAGGGACCCGGCTGGCACCGCATCCGCACCCCCGCCGACCTGCACTTCCTCGACCCGGGGCTGGAGGGCTGGGAGAACACCCGGGCCCTCCTCGAAGGCTCCCCGCTCCGCTGACACCCCGCCGCTAGCGCTGGACGGCGCGGGCGACGAGGCGGCGCAGGGCGTCGTCGGTGTCCTCCGGGAGGGCGCCGACGGGGAACCAGGCCAGATCGTCCGACTCGTCCGACACCACGTGCCGGGCGCCCTCCGGAGCGATCACGACGTACTGGACGTCCAGATGCCACGTCCCCGCCGGATGGCAGCGCACCCGGTGCCGGTCCAGCTGGACGGGCCCCGGAACCGGCCGCAGGTCCGGGATGCCGGACTCCTCCGTCGCCTCCCGCAGCGCCGCGCCGGCCAGCGTCGCGTCACCGGGCTCGCAGTGCCCGCCGAGCTGCAGCCACGCCTTGATCTTGGAGTGCAGCGTCAGCAGGACGCGGGTTCCCGACGCGTCGAGCACCGCCGTGCTGGCCGTGATGTGCGCGCCGGCGCACTCGCGCCACATCCCGTCCGCCGGGTGCTCCTCCAGATGCGCGAGGAACTCCCGGCGCAGCCTCTCCTGGCCGGCATCGGGCGCCTCCCAGGACGACAGCACCTCGAAGGCGTCGGCGTACAGCGGGGCCGTCGCGGACGGAGCCGTCACGTGCGGTTCGCGCGGGCGTAGGGCGAGCTGGCCGGATGGCGGCGGCGCCGCTCCTGGTCAACGGGCCGCTGCCAGCACAGGCTCTCCCGCGCGACCCGCCGCCGGATCACGTTCGTGGACGACCCCGGCTCGTACCGGCAGCCGTTCACCCGGGACGCGTGCGGGACGCGCATCACGCTCACGACCGGGGCCCCGCGTCGCCCGGCCCCGCGTCCCCCTCGCCGGGGTCGTCGGGCTTGCCGTCCGGGTCGTCCCCGGGCTTGTCGTCGGGCTTCTCGTCGGGCTTCTCGCCGGCGCCCGCGGACGCGTCCTCCTCGGCCGCCGTGGTCAGGTTCGTCAGATCGAGGTCGGACAGCCCCTCGATCTCCCGGCCGTGCACGAAGCCGTCCGGATCGTCGAGATCGTCGGCCGTCGGCAGCAGGTCGGGGTGCTCCCAGACCGCGTCGCGGCCCTGCGCGCCCCGTACCTCCGTCAGCTTGCGCCACAGCGCCGCGGCCTCGCGCAGCCGCCGCGGCCGCAGCTCCAGGCCGACCAGCGTCGCGAACGTCCGCTCCGCCGGGCCGCCCGTCGCGCGGCGCCGCCGCACCGCCTCGGCGAGCTTCACCGACTCGGGCAGCCGGCCCTGCGCGACTTCGTTGACCACGGTGTCGACCCAGCCCTCGACCAGCGCGAGCGTCGTCTCCAGCCGGGCCAGCGCCGCCTTCTGCCGGGGCGTCTCCTCCGGCTGCAGCTGGATCTCGCCGCCCAGCGCCTCCTGGATCGCCTCCGGGTTGCTCAGGTCGAGCCCCTGCACGGCCTGCTCGATGCCCGACAGGTCGACGGTGATGCCCCGCGCGTACTCCTCGACGGCGCCGAGCAGGTGCGCCCGCAGCCACGGGACGTGCGCGAACAGCCGCTGGTGCGCGGCCTCCCGCAGCGCCAGGTACAGCCGGACCTCGTCCTCGGAGACCTCCAGGCCCGAGCCGAACGCCTCGACCCCGGCGGGCAGCAGCGCGCCGACGCCGTCGGGCGCCAGCGGCAGGCCCACGTCCGCCGAGCCGGTCACCTCGCGGGCCAGCGCGCCGAGCGCCTGCCCCGCCTGGCCGCCGACCATCGCGCCGGCCATCTGCTTGACCATCCCGATCAGCGGCCCGGCCATCGCCTGCATCTCGGCGGGCATCTCGCCCGCGCCGCCGAGCGCGCCGCCCATCGACTCGACCATGCGGGACGCGATCGGGTCGCAGACCTTCGCCCACACCGGCAGCGTCTGCTCGATCCACTCCGACCGGCTCCACGCCTTCGGCGACCGGATGCCGGCGGGCAGCGTCGTGCCCTCGTCCAGCCACAGGTCGGCCAGCCGCAGCGCCTCCTCGACCTGGCGCCGCTCGGCGTCCACGATCGACGGGTCGCCCTGCTCGACCACCTGGTGGCGGGCGATGTTCTTGGCGAGGTCCCAGTTCAGCGGGCCGCCGGACGCGCCGCCCTGCCCCTGCGCGCCGATCATGTCCGCGAACCGGTGCAGCATGTCGGCGAACTGCGCCATGTCGCCGCCCATGCCCTTGAATGGATCCTGGGGACGGTCGTCGTCTCCGTCGCCGGGACGGTTGAAGCCGAAGGGAGTGTCACTCATCGGTTCGCCCCTGGGATGCATGATGGGCTCATATCCGCAACGTTAGCCGGTCCCGGCAAGGTCGCGTACTCAAGGAAGGGGGCACCTCCGTGGCAACGGGCAAGGTTCGCCCTCGGCGTAGCAAGGCCCCGGTCGTCGCCGTCACCGGTGCGGCCTCCGGGGCGGGGCGGCTGCTGGCCGCCCGGCTCGCCGAACGGGAAGACATCCGCAAGGTCGTCGCCATCGACGGGCACCGCGGCGACGTGACCGGCGCCACGTGGCGTGTCGTCGACATCCGGGACCCGCTGCTGTCCAACCGGCTCTCCGACGTGGACGTGATCGTCAACCTGGACGTCGAGCACTCTCCGGACGTGGACGGCAAGGAGCGCCGCACCCACAACGTGCGGGGCGCGCAGACCGTCGTGACCGCCGCCGCTGCCGCCCGGGTCCGCCGTGTGGTCCTCGTCACCAGCGCCATGGTGTACGGCGCCGGGCCCGGCAACGAGGTGCCGCTGCCCGAGGACGCCCCGCTGCTCGCCGAGGCCAACGTCAGCATCGCGGGCGACTACCTGGAGATCGAGGAGCTGGCCGCGACCGCGCCGCTCACCCACCCCGGGCTGGAGATCACCGTCGTGCGGCCCGCCGCGCTCGTGGGGCCCGGCGTGGACACCGTCGTCACCCGGCACTTCGAGGCGCCACGGCTGCTGTCGGTGAAGGGCAGCACGCCCGGCTGGCAGTTCTGCCACATCGAGGACCTCGCGTCCGCCCTGGAGGTGATCGTCGCCGACGACGTCCCCGGGCCCGTCGCGGTCGGCTGCGAGGGCTGGCTCGGCCCCGAGGAGGTCACCGAGATCACCGGCAAGCGCAGCTTCGAGCTGCCCGCCGCGCTGACGTTCGGGATGGCGCAGCGGCTGCACCGCCTCGGCATGACCCCGGCGCCCGCCACCGACCTGCACTACGTCGCCTACCCGTGGGTGGTCGACTGCGCCCGGCTGCGCGCCGCGGGCTGGAAGCCCGGCTACGACAACGCCGCCGCGCTGCGCGTGGTGATGGAGGAGACCGCCGGGCGGCACGCCGTCGTCGGCCGCCGCGTCGGCGGCAAGGAGGCCACCATGGCGACCGCGGCCGGCGCGACCGTCGCCGCGATCGGCGCCGCCGCCGCGATCCGCCGCGCCCGCAAGCGCCGCCGCTGACCCGCCCCCGCCCCCGGGCGGGTCAGCCGGGCGGG
>NZ_WBMR01000083.1 GCF_008923365.1 Actinomadura montaniterrae | reverse complement strand
TCGGCCGCCGCCGTTCTCGTTGCGCCTGCTGCGCGCGGGGTCCGGTCAGCCGTGCGCGCGGGCCTCGATCGGCCGGGCGTCGTAGCCGAGGAACTCCTGCGCGATCTGCTTGGCCTGCTTGTCGCCGGGCTTGACCTGGTGGCCGCTCGGGTCCTGGACGTAGGCGTAGATGACGTACCGGCCGCGGACGGTGACGGCCGCGTAGCCGCCGGCGCGGTCGATGTCCTTGGCCTGGCTGCCGGACATGCCGCGGAACCACTCGTACTTGGCCGGGTCACCCGCGCGGCTCACCCGCAGCGCCGACGCCCGGTTCGGCATGACCGCGATCCCGGTCGTGACCGCCCACGTCTTCATCTTGTTGATGAAGGTCGCGCGGACGACCTTGCGGCAGCTCTCCCGCTGGAGCGCCTTCAGCATCGAGCCGCGCGCCGCGTAGCCGAGGTCCTTGTTGATGGACCAGCGGTCGCGGTCGAAGACGCGGCCGCCGAGGCTGACGGGCGTCTCCGGGAAGGCCTCGGTGAACGACAGGTCCTTCGGGTCGGTCTTCTCGCTGTTGATGTCGACGGGCCGCGGCTTCGGCGGCGTGCTCGCCTTCGGCGGGGCCGACGCGGCGCGGGTGGGCTCGGCGTCCTTGCGGGTGGCGCCGTCGCCCTTCGACCCCGTCCCGCCGAGGACGAACAGCGCGGCGAGCGCGGCGAGCACGAGGCCCGCGCCGCCGCCGACGAGCACGAGGCGCTGCTTGCCGCCGCCCCGGCGCGGCCGGGTGCCGGGCGCGGACGGCCCGCCGGGGCCTCCGGGGCCGGCGGGGCCGGGCTCGTCGAGCGGGACGCCGCCTTCGGCGTGGTATACGGGGGTGATGACGGTGGCCATGGCGGGCTGCTCGGCCGTGGCGGTCGCGCCGTTCGTGTCGGTGTGCGGGAACGGTCCGCTGCCGGTGGGCGGCAGGACGCCGGGCGGCAGGATCGCGTCGGGGACCAGTACGGGGGCGACGGCCGCGGACGCCTTCTCGGCCTCCTTGGCCTTCTCGAACGCCACCGTGCCGTCCCCGGCGCCGCGCGGCGGCGACGGGGGCTCCGGCGCGGGCCGAGGCTGCTCGGCGGGCTTCGGCTGCTCGGCGGCCTTCGGCTGCTCGGCGGGCTTCGGCTGCTCGGCGGCCTTCGGCGGTGCGGCAGGCTTCGGCGGTGCGGCGGGCTCGGCTTGCGCGACCGGCTCGGCTTTCGCGGGGGCGGGCTCGGCGGGCTCGTCGTCCTTCGCGGGAAGCGGCGGCGCGATGCCCATGGGCCCGGTCGTCGTGGAGGGACGCGGCGCGTCCTCGCCCGTCTCGCCGTCCGCGCCGGAGGGGGCCGGCTCGGAGGCGGCGTCCTCGCCGGGACGGATGGGGGCGAAACCGTCTGGGTCGGTGTCGCCGAAGGCAAGGGGGCGCTTCAGGAGCCGCTCAGACGGGACGGCGCGGCGCGAGTCGATGCTCGGGACGCCGACCCCGGCGACGAGCGTGCCGGGCGGGACCGTCCCGGCCGGCGCCTCCGCTTCGGCGGGCGCCTCGGCCTCGCCGGGCGCGGAGGCGGCGGAGGCGGCGGCCCCGGTGTCGCCGGTGTCGCCGGTGTCGCTCGTGTCGGCGGCGGGTTCGGAGGCCCACCAGGGGGTCTGCAGGCCGAACGCGGGCAGCCGGAGGGGGGAGGACGCGGACGGCGCCTCGTCGGAGGCGGCCGCGCCGGCGGTGGCGGGCGCGGCGGCCTCGTCGATCGAGGCCTGGCTGGCGGGAGCGGCCTCGGTGGCGGCGGAGCCTCCCGCGGGAGGGACCGCACCGAAGCTGGGGGGCGCCGAAGCGGCGGGGGCGGCGGCCGTCCCCGCCTCCTCGGCGGTCTCCCGGGTGTCTCTAGGTCCAGACATAAGCAGACAGGGTATTCAAACCGGTCATTTCTTGAGGGGTTTGCCTTCTGTTTCCCTGTAGTGCAGGGCGAGGGCGAGGTCGCTGCCCTTGTACAGCTCGGCGCCGAAGACGCTGACCGCCTTATGGTACTTGGCGGCGATCGCCTTGCCGTCCGGGCGCTGCACCCAGGTCATGACGAGGTAGTGGCCGCGCGCCTGCGAGGTGCCGAACGCGAGGCCCTTGCCGGCCTTCTTGGTGACGCCCTTGCCGGGCAGGGCCTGCAGGAACGCGTCCTTGGCGGACGCGGCCTTCACGGCCAGCTTGGCGGCGTCCTCGGACTTGAGGTTGAGCACCCCGATGGTGCCGATGAGCGAGCCGGTGCTGAGCGCGTAGGTCGCGCGGAGCGCCTGGGTGCAGTCGCCCTTCTTCAGGGCCTTCTCCAGGGCCGTGCCGCCGACGACGGCGCTGCACTTCGTCGTGGAGCTGGCGGCGGTCCGCACGTACTTGTGGCCGGCCGCCTTGAACGAGGCCTTGCCGAACACCTCCGACAGCGTCAGCTTCACGGGGTCGGTGGTGCGGCTCTGCAGCTTCACCGCCTGCAGGGGCGGGACGGTCGGCGTCGCGGGCGCCGCCGGCTTGGTGGACGCGGCGGCGGGCGGCGCCTTCTTCGCGGGCTTGGAGTCGTCCTTCATCATCGACGCCGCGCCGACGCCGCCGCCGATGAGGACCAGCCCGGCGACGACCGCGCCGCCGATGATCAGCGGGAGGCGGCGCCGGCCGGACGAGCCGTCCTCGCCGGACGGTCCGGGGGGCGCGCCGTCGAAGTCGCCCTGCGGGTAGCCGCCGGGCATCGGGGCGCCGTAGGGGTCGTCCCCGGGGTCGCCGTGGCCGAAGCCGCCGGGCGCCTGCTCGTTCTGGCCCGGCCCGAACTGCTCGTTCTGGCCCGGCCCGAACTGCTCGTTCTGGCCCGGCCCGAACTGATCAGCCTGGTCCTGCCCGAACTGGTCGTGTCGGCCCTGCCCGAACCGGTCGTGGCCGGCGGGCCCGAAGTCGCCCGGCGGGAACGCGTCCTGGCCTCCCGTCCCGGGCGGCTCGCCCCAGACGGCCGTCGAACCCGCCGGCCCGCCCAGCGGCTCGGCCGGGGCGGACGGCGGCGCGAAGGGCTCCGCCTCCAGCGGGCCCGTGCCGAAGGGCTCGGCCTCCAGCGGCCCGGTCCCGAAGAGGTCGCCGCCGAACGGGCGCGCGCCGGACGCCTCGCCGTGCGAGGCGGAGGTCTCGTCGTTGTCGTTGCCGTACGGTGGCGCCTCGGCTCCGGAGCCGTACGGCGCCTGCGGCGACGGCCCCGGTGGCCTGCCGCCGGGCCTGCCTTGATCGCCCGGATAACCCATGGCTCTGGACCTTACCGTTCCTCGTTCAGGGCTCTGGACCTTCGGAACACCCACCATGACATGGGGGCGAACCGGACGCCGGTGCTTTGCGGAAGGTCACCGTGCGGGCCCGGGCCGTCACGTCCAGCCGAAGTCCTGGGTCCACAGCGGGCCGTCCGGGCCCGCGGTCATGCCGACGCCGATGGCGCGGAGCCCGCAGTTGAGGATGTTCGCGCGGTGGCCCGGGCTGTCCATCCAGCCGCCGACGACCGCGGCGGCGGTGGCGTATCCCTTGGCGATGTTCTCCGCGCCGGGGCTGGGGTAGCCGGCGTCCAGCATCCGGATCCAGGGGCTGTCGCCGTCGAGGGAGTCGTGATCGAAGTAACCGTGCGCGGCCATGTCGGCGGAGTGCGCGCGGGCCGCGGCGGCGAGCCTCGGGTCGGCGCGCAGCGGCCTGCAGCCCGCCTTGGCGCGTTCGGCGTTGGTGAGCGCGACGACGGCGTTCGCCGAGCCGGACGCGGCGGGCGCCTCCGTCGAGCCGCCCGCCGGCGGGTCGTCGTCCTCGGTGGACGGTTTCGTCTTCCCCGTCGACGGGGTGGGTGACGGGGAAGAGGAGTGCGCCGTGCTCTGCGTCGGCGTCACGGCGCCGGTGGCGGGTGCGTCGGCGGGCGCGGTGCGCGCGCCGCGCCCGGGGCCGGCGCCGCTTCCCGTTCCAGAGCCGGGCTCGTCGTCCAGCACGCCGGACGAGCCGGGACCGGACGGCCCGTCGCCGCGGTCGGACGCGGCGATCGGCTCCGACCGCAGCTGGGGCAGGACGAGCCGGTCGAGCGCGACGCCCGTGCCGATGGCGAGAGCCGACGCGCCGATCGTCACCGCGATCGCGATCAGGGACCGGGAACCGGAGCGGCCCTTCCGCGCGCGGCCCCGTGCGCGGCGCCGTCGTCCAGCGGCCGCCGGCCGGTCGGGCTCCACGGACGGCCGCGCAGAAGGCCGAGGGGAAGGTGACGGGCCGCGCGCCGCGGGCTCACCGGAGTGCCGGGCCTGATGGCGTCCGGGCTTTCGGCGCGATCTGCGGGCAGGGGACAGCGGGGGCTCCCGGGTGCGGGCCGGCGGAGCCGGCGTGGACCGGTCGGCGGCACCTTATCCCTATAAGGAGGAGCGAACCCCAAGATCGTCCGAAACGGGCCTCCGGCCAGGGCGGGGCCGCCGGGACCCGCGCCCCGGACGATGCTGCATACTGGAGAACGGCTGGGGGACCGCCACAGCGCTCCGCGTTTTGACCCGCGTGCGTCCGCGCGGGTATCCTGCGGGTTTGTTGTATGCGTCGACGCCTGTCCGGGCGGGAGACGAATCGCAACGACGTGTCGGTGTGCCCCATCAGCGTGTCCGTCCCGGGGACGGGTGCGCGCGTTACGGGCCCCGGCCTCCCGGAGCGCCAGGTCGGAGATCCAACAGTCCTGATCGGCGCGAGCAGGATATCCGCTGTGAAGTCGACGAGAAACGAAGGCTGACGACCGTGCGCACGTACACCCCTAAGCCCGCTGACGTACAGCGTCAGTGGTACGTCATCGACGCGACCGATGTCGTGCTGGGCCGTCTCGCCAGTCAGGTCGCGCAGCTGCTTCGGGGTAAGCACAAGCCCATCTACGCCCCGCACCTCGACACCGGTGACTTCGTCGTCATCGTGAACGCCGACAAGGTGGCGCTGTCGGGCAACAAGCTGGAGCAGAAGAAGGCCTACCGCCACTCCGGCTACCCGGGCGGCCTGCGCTCGGTGGCCTACGGCGACCTGCTGGCCAAGCACCCCGAGCGGGCGGTCGAGAAGGCGATCAAGGGCATGCTGCCCAAGAACTCCCTCGGCCGGAAGATGTTCGGGAAGGTGAAGGTCTACGCCGGTCCGGACCACCCGCACCAGGCGCAGAAGCCCGTCCCGTTCGAGATCACCCAGATCAGCCAGCCCGCGAAGTAACGCGGACGCGCGACCGCGCGCGCCCGCAGAGGCCGCCGGGGCACCCGGATCACCGGGCCCGCCGCCCTGGCTAGAACACCTGAGGAGAAGCGTGACCGAGTCCATCGAGACGCCCGCCGAGGGCGCCGACCTCGACTCCTACGAGGACGCTCCGTCCGAGTACAGCACCGAGACCCCCGAGGCCGCCGGCGAGAGCTACCTGGGCCAGCCGGTCGCCACCGGCCCGGCCGCGGGCACCGGCCGCCGCAAGCAGGCCATCGCGCGGGTCCGGATCGTGCCGGGCTCCGGCCAGTGGAAGATCAACGGCCGCACCCTGGACCAGTACTTCCCGAACAAGGTCCACCAGCAGATCGTGAACGAGCCGTTCGTGCTGCTCGGCCTGGAGGGCCAGTTCGACGTCCTCGCCCGGGTCAACGGCGGCGGCACCACCGGCCAGGCCGGCGCGCTGCGCCTCGGGATCTCCCGGGCCCTGCAGTTCGCGAACATCGAGCACCGCCCGGCGCTGAAGAAGGCCGGGTTCCTCACCCGCGACGCGCGGGTGCCGGAGCGCAAGAAGGCCGGTCTCAAGAAGGCCCGCAAGGCTCCGCAGTACAGCAAGCGCTGATCGGCGGCACGAGCCGCCGCACCCCGTGGACGTTTCCGCGGCCGCCCCGCACGGGCGGCGCACCGGGTGCGGCGGCTCGTCCGTGTTCTGGGGGCCTGGCCCACTAGATTTGACCGCAGGGGCGGCCGGGACGCGCACCCGTTCCGGACCGCCCGCGCGGTCTTTTCGTCTTTCCGGGAGTTGAACTGTGGCTCGTCTGTTCGGGACCGACGGCGTGCGAGGGCTCGCCAACCGCGACCTGACCGCCCCGCTGGCCATGGACCTGTCCGTCGCGGCGGCGCGGGTCCTCGGCGAGCAGGGCGCGTTCCGGGGGCACCGGCCGATGGCGGTGGTCGGGCGCGACCCGCGGGCCTCGGGCGAGTTCCTGGAGGCGGCGGTGGTGGCCGGGCTGGCGAGCTCCGGCGTGGACGTGCTGAGGCTCGGGGTGCTGCCGACGCCGGCGGTCGCGCACCTGACGCACGAGCTGGCCGCGGACCTCGGGGTGATGCTGTCGGCGTCGCACAACCCGGCGCCGGACAACGGGATCAAGTTCTTCGACCGCAGCGGCTACAAGCTGCCGGACGAGATCGAGGACCGGATCGAGGCGCGGCTCGGCGAGGCGTGGGAGCCGCCGACGGGCGCGGGCGTCGGCCGGGTCCGGGAGGCGCACGGCGCGGTCGAGCAGTACGTCGCGCACCTGCTGGCGACGGTGCCGGTGTCGCTGGACGGGCTGCGGGTGGTGGTCGACTGCGCGAACGGCGCGTCCAGCGAGGTGGCGCCGGAGGCGCTGCGCCGCGCGGGCGCCGAGGTGATCACCATCGGGACGGCGCCGGACGGGCTGAACATCAACTCCGGCTGCGGGTCCACGCACCTGGACGCGCTGTGCGCGGCGGTGCGCGAGCACGGCGCGGACGCGGGCATCGCCAACGACGGCGACGCCGACCGGTGCCTCGCGGTGACCGCGTCGGGCGAGGTGGTGGACGGCGACCAGATCATGGCGATCCTGGCGCTGGACCTGCGGGAGGCGGGCGCGCTCGCGGCCGACACGGTGGTCGCGACGGTGATGTCGAACCTCGGGTTCAAGCTGGCGATGCGGGAGGCCGGGATCGCGGTGGTGGAGACCGCGGTCGGCGACCGGTACGTGCTGGAGGCGATGAAGGAGCGCGGGTTCGTCTTCGGCGGCGAGCAGTCCGGACACGTGATCATGCTGGACCACGCGACGACCGGCGACGGCGTGCTGACCGGCCTGCACCTGCTGGCGGCGATGGTGCGGCGCGGCCGTCCGCTGGACGAGCTGGCGAAGGTGATGACGCGGTTGCCGCAGGTGCTGATCAACGTCCGGGACGTCGACAAGGGCCGCGCGAAGACCGACCCGGGCCTGGCGTCGGCGGTGGCGGAGGCCGAGGCGGAGCTGGGCGAGACGGGCCGGGTGCTGATCCGGCCGAGCGGCACCGAGCCGATGGTGCGGGTGATGGTGGAGGCGGCGTCGCACGACCAGGCGCAGGCCGTCGCCGAGCGCCTGGCCGGGACCGTCCGCGACCTCCTCGGCTAGCCGGGACGTCCGCGACGTGCCCGGCCCGCGACGTGCCCGGCCTTCGGCGGGCCGGGCGCCGGGGGTCAGGGTTCGTCGATCTCCAGGCGGCCGACCTTGAGGTGCTTGATCTCGACGGTGCCGGCCTCCAGGTGGCCGACGATCGCCCGCTTCACCGCGAGCTTGCCGATCGCGACGGCGCCGATGGCGATCGCGCCGAGCGCCATGGAGCCGATGGCGAGGGAGCCGAGGCCGTTGCCGAGGCGCAGCGTGAGGCCGGTGGCGGATGCGCCGGTCACCTCGGCGCCGGTGGCGCGGGCGCCGACCCCGCGCTCGGTGCGGACGCGGGGCCGCTCGGCGGCGCCCCCGTTCCCGGTCTCCTCGGCGTTCTCGGCGTCCGGCCTGTCGTCGGGTTCGTTGCTCATCCGCCGAGCATATTCGGGCGGTCCGCCGTCAGCCGCCGCACAGTTCGAGCATCTTCTGCTTGTCCGCGGACGTCACGGGCAGGTCGTACTTCAGCGACACCTGCGCGATGCGGACGCTGTAGGAGCAGCGGATCCGCTTGTTCGGCGGCAGCCACGACGCCGGGCCGGAGTCGCTCTTGGCGCCGTTCAGCGGGCCGTCCACCGGGATGAGGTTCAGCGGGTCGTTGGCGATGGACTCGCGCTTGTCCTTCGTCCACCGCGAGGCGCCCATCTGCCAGTCGTACGACAGCGGCATGACGTGGTCGATCTGGATGGCGGTCGCGTGCGACTTCGTCCAGTGGATGGTCTTGCCGGAGTAGGGGTCGTCGAGCGTGAGGGAGACGATCACGCAGTTCGAGCCCGACCGGTACTTCACGTCCTCCCCGTCGCGCTTCAGCAGGTCGTTGCGGGTGTCGCAGCCGTTGCGGGCGAACGGGACGTCGGGCGCGTTGTCCATCCACGCGTAGCCGAACTCGTCGCGCTCGTAGCCGGTCTTCGGGCCGCGCCCCTTGGTGGCGACCTTCTTGATGAGCGCGCGGGCCTTGGCCCGGTCGCCGTCGGAGGTGATGGCGGCGAGGCCCGGCTTGGTGCCCTTCGGGTTGTCGAGCGGGCTGACCGAGTGCCCGTCGTTCCGGGACGGCCCGGACCCGCCGCCCGACCCGCCCGACGACCCGTCCGATCCGGTCGCGCCCGCGTCCGTCTTGCAGCCGGACGCCGCGAGCGGCACCGTCAGCGCCAGCGCCGCCGTCGCCGCGAGGGCCTTCCGGCCCAGGCCCCGGTCCCGTTCCCGTCGAAGCGCGCGATCCCGTCGCAGCCCGTTGCGCCGCGTCATGCCCTCACCACCCGGAGTTTTCTGTCGTCTTTCACCCAGATGCAGGTAAATAAACGATCAAATCGTACGGACTCGCGTCGGCGCCACGTCCAGCGGGCTTTTAGGGCAGCATGTGGCGGGTGCTGCACCTCAGAGCGATCGTCCCGCCGGACCGCACCGAAGCCGTCTGCGCGGCGATGACGGAGTGCGCCGGCGCCACGAACGTCGTCGTCCTCCCCGGAGCCGCGCGCAGCCCGCGCGGCGACCTCGTCCAGATCGACGTGGCGCGCGAGTCCGCCAACGAGGTCCTCGCCGCGCTGCGCCGGCTCGGCATCGACAAGGACGGCTCCATCGCGATGGAGAAGATCGACCTGTCGGTGTCGGAGGTCGCCGAGCGCGCCGAGCGGCGCGCGCCCGGCCACGGCGACGACGCCGTCGTGTGGGACGAGTTCGACCGGCAGGTCACCGAGGGGAGCATCCTGACCTGGTCGTTCATCGCGTTCCTCGCGCTGGCGACGCAGCTCGCCGGGATCGCCGCGCTGATCGACTCGCCGGTCCTGGTGGTCGGCGCGATGGTGCTCGGCCCGGAGTTCGCCGCGGTCGCCGCGATCTGCTACGGGATCTTCCGGCGGCAGCCGGCGCGGATCTGGCAGGCGGTCCGGGCGCTGCTCATCGGGTTCGTCTCCGCGATCGTCATCACCTACGTGTGCGCGCTGGTCAGCAAGTGGATCGGCGTCATCGAGACCGACCGGCTGCCCGCGAACCGGCCGCTCACCGCGTTCATCTACAGCCCGGACCGCTGGTCGTTCATCGTCGCGCTGCTCGCGGGCGCCGCCGGGGTGCTGTCGCTGACGGCCGGGAAGTCGTCGGCGCTGGTCGGCGTCTTCATCTCGGTCACCACCGTCCCGGCGGCGGGCAACCTCGCGGTCGCGCTGGCGCTGCGGCACGGCACCGAGATCACCGGGTCGCTGGAGCAGCTCGCCGTCAACTTCCTCGGGATGATCATCGCGGGGACGGTGACGCTGTTCGTCCAGCGGGCCGTGTGGAACGCGGTCCTCCGCCAGAGGGGCCGATCGGCGGCCAAACGGTCGACTTAAGGCGCATCCGCCTAGCACCTAAGGGTGACGCCGCGGCTCCGCCCAGCCGCTAGGTTCGGGGACATGCCGATTATCGCCACCCAGGGCCTGACGATGAGGTTCCCCCGGGTGACCGCCCTGGACGACCTGACGGTGGCCGTCGAGCCCGGCGTCGTCGGGCTGGTCGGCGCCAACGGCGCCGGCAAGTCGACGCTGATCAAGATCCTGCTCGGCCTGCAGCCCCCGTCCGCCGGCAGCGCGACCGTGCTGGGCATGGACATCGCCCGCGAGGGCGTCCGGATCCGGGAGAGCGTCGGGTTCATGCCCGAGTACGAGTGCCTCCCGCCGGACGTGTCCGCGACGGAGTTCGTCGTGCACATGGCGCGGATGTGCGGGCTGCCGCCGGCCGCCGCGCGCGAGCGCGCCGCCGACACTCTCCGCCACGTCGGGCTGTACGAGGAGCGCTACCGCCCCATCGGCGGCTACTCGACCGGCATGCGGCAGCGGGTGAAGCTGGCCCAGGCCCTCGTGCACGACCCGAAGCTCGTCTTCCTGGACGAGCCCACCAACGGCCTCGACCCGGCCGGCCGCGACGAGATGCTCGACCTGATCCGGCGCATCGGCGCCGAGTTCGGCATCAGCGTGCTGGTCACCTCGCACCTGCTCGGCGAGCTGGAACGGGTCTGCGACCACGTGGTCATCATCGACGGCGGGAAGCTGCTGCGCTCCCAGGCCGTCGAGGCCTACACCGCCGAGAGCGGCGTGCTCACCGTCGAGGTGGACGAGGGCCGCGACCGGCTCGGGCAGCACCTGTACGACCAGGGTGTCGCCGTGCACCCCGAGGGCCGGTTCCTGGTCATCGACATCGCCGGGGAGACCACCTACGACCTCGTCCGGGACGGCGTCGCCGACCTCGGGCTGCGGCTGATCCGGATGGAGCAGCGCCGCCACCACATCGAAGAGGTCTTCCAGACCGCCCCGGCCGCGACCGTCCCGCCCGGACCGCCCGGACCGCCCGGACCGCCCGGGCCGCCCGGAGCACCGGGAGGTCCGCCCGGTGGTCCGCCGGGTGTTCCGCCACCCGCGCCGCCGGGCGCCCCGCCCATCCCGGGTGCCCCGCCCGTCCCGGCGCCGCCCGGACCGCCGCAGGGAGGCCCGCGATGAGCACCAGCACCATCCACGACATCGGCTACCGCCACTACGAGGGCCGCCGCAGCGGCCGCGCGTACGTGATGCGGTCGCTGTACGTGCACAACCTGCGCGCCGCGTTCGGCCTCGGACGGCCCGCCCGCGCGAAGGTGATGCCGTTCCTGCTCGCCGCCATCATGCTGCTGCCGGCCGCCGGGTCCGTCGCGGTCGTCGCGGTCGCCAAGCGGCCCGAGGCGCTGATGCGCTACTCCTCGTACGCGGTCACCCTCCAGGTCATCATCGCGATCTTCCTGGCCACGCAGGCGCCGGTGCTGGCGTCCCGGGAGATCCGCTTCCACGTCGTCCCGCTGTACTTCTCCCGCCCGGTCGGCCACCTCGACTTCGTGCTGGCGAAGCTCGGCGCGCTCGCCACCGCGCTGTTCGCGCTGATGGCGGTGCCCGTCACCGTGCTGTACATCGGCGGCCTCGTGACGAAGGTGCCGGACTCCTGGCACCAGTTCCTGCACTACCTCGCGGGCCTCGCCGGCTGCGTGCTGTTCGCGCTGGTGCTCGCCGCGATCGGGACGGTCGTCGCCGCGTTCACCCCGCGGCGCGGCCTCGGCGTCGCCGCCGTCATCGCCGTCTACATGCTCACCAGCACGTTCACGCTGATCATCCAGGGCATCGCCGAGCACCAGACCAACTTCACGCTGGCCGGCTGGATCGGGATCCTCGCCCCGTTCAACCTGATCGACATCGTCCAGGTGCGGCTGCTCGGGCAGGCGAAGTCCGCGGTGGACGTGCCGTCCGGCACGGCCAGCGGCTTCGTCGCGCTCGCGCTGTGCGCGGTGATCGTCGCCGGCTCGGTCGCGGTCCTGTACCGCCGGTTCCGGAAGGCGGGACTCTCTTGAGCGCAGCGAACCGGGGGGCGTGGGGGGTCGTCCCCCCTCGAAGGAGCAGGGCATGAGCGAGATCAGGCTGGAGAAGGTGTCGCGCTGGTACGGCAACGTCGTCGCCGTCAACGGCGTGTCGATGACGATCGGCCCCGGCGTCACCGGGCTGCTCGGCCCGAACGGCGCCGGGAAGTCCACGCTCATCCACATGATGGGCGGGTTCCTCGCCCCCTCGTCCGGGACGATCACCCTGGACGGCGAGCCGATCTGGCAGAACCCCGGCATCTACCGGCGGCTCGGGCTCGTCCCCGAACGCGAGAGCGCCTACGACTTCCTCACCGGCGAGCAGTTCGTGCTCTCCATGGCGAAGCTGCACAAGCTGCCCGACCCGAAGGCCGCCGCGCGCCAGGCCATCGACCGGGTCGAGATGGCCTACGCCGCGAACCGGACGATCGGCACCTACTCCAAGGGCATGAAGCAGCGGATCAAGATGGCGTCCGCGCTGGTACACGACCCGCCCGTGCTGCTGCTGGACGAGCCGTTCAACGGGATGGACCCGCGCCAGCGCCTCCAGCTGATGGACCTGATCACGCGGATGGCGGACGAGGGCCGCACGATCCTGTTCTCCTCGCACATCCTGGAGGAGGTCGAGCGGCTCGCCGGGCACATCGAGGTGATCGTCGCGGGCCGGCACGCCGCGTCCGGCGACTTCCGCAAGATCCGCCGGCTGATGACCGACCGGCCGCACATCTTCCTCGTCCGCTCGTCCGACGACCGGGGCCTCGCCGCCGCCGTCATCGCCGACGGCTCGGCCCGCAGCGTCCAGCTCACCGACAAGGGGTTGCGCGTCGAGGCGGTCGACTTCCAGCGCTTCACCTGGCTGCTCCCGCAGGTGTCCCGGGACGCCGGCGTCCGGCTGTGGGAGGTCTCCCCGGCCGACGAGTCCCTCGAAAGCGTCTTCTCCTACCTGGTGGCCCGATGAACGCGACCATTGCGATGATCACCTTCCGGGCGATGCTCGGCCGGCGGCGCGCGCTGCTCCTGCTCGCCCTGCCCGCGCTGCTGGTCGTCCTGGCGGTCGTGCTGCGCTGGACCGGCAACAACGACCTGGACATATCGGCGAACGTGCTGCAGAAGTTCGGCCTCGCGACGCTGCTGCCGCTGCTCGCGCTGATCGCCGGCACCGGCGTGATCGGCCCGGAGATCGACGACGGCCAGATCATGTACGTGCTGACCAAGCCGATCCCGCGGCAGGTGATCGTGCTGACGAAGCTGGCGGTCGCGATCGTGCTGGTCGCGGCGTTCTCGGTCGTCCCGACGCTGCTGGCCGGGCTGCTGCTGACCGGGACGACCGCGCAGCTCGTGCCCGCCTTCACCGTCGGCGTGCTGGTCGGCGGCGTCGCCTACAGCGCGGTGTTCGTGGCGCTGGCGGTGCTGAGCCGCAACGCGGTCACGATCGGGCTGCTGTACGCGCTGGTGTGGGAGACGCTGCTCGGCAGCTTCGCGCCGGGCGCCAAGTCGGCGTCCATCCAGCAGTGGGCGCTGTCGGTCACCGACGCGCTGACCCCGGCGTCGCCGGTCAGCTCGTCCGTCGACCTCGGCGTCGCGATCCCGCTGCTCATCGCCGTCACCGCGGGCGCCGCGTTCCTGGCCGCGTTCCGCCTGCGCTCCCTGACCATAGCCAGCGCCGAGTAACCCGTCCGCCCCGGCGCGGGACGGCTGGGCGCCGGACGGCCGGGCGTCAGGAGTAGATCTTCGCGGCCAGCGCGGCCTTGCCCTGCTGGAGCGCGTGCAGCGCCGCCGGGTCGAACCCGCTCCCGGACGGGCGCTCCGGCACCGCCGGGGGCTCGGCGAGGGCCCAGCCGCTGCCCGCGTCGACGAGGGAGCGGTGCTTGGTCGAGTAGTAGTCCGGGTTGACCGGCACCGCCACCCCGGCCGCGCCCGTGGCGGCGGCGACCAGGTGCGGGTGGAACCGTGTGGAGAGCCAGACCTGCTCCGGCCCGGCGGGCAGTCCGTTCGCCCAGACGCCGGCGAACGGGTAGAAGCGCATCCCGGGCAGGTACGGCTCGACCAGGTCGAAGATCACCCGGTCGACGCCGGGGATGCCCTCGACGACCCCGATCCGGTCGCCGGTGACGCCCCACGCCCGCATGGTGGCCGTCACGAAGGACGCCAGGGCGGGACGGGGCATCTCCAGCAGGTCCGACTGCAGGCACAGCATCACCTCCCGCAGCTCCTCGCCGGGCGGGCGGCACAGGTGCGGGCCGAGGCCGAGGAGCAGGTCGTCGCCCGTGCGGCCGGCCGCCGTCGCGCCGCCGAGCAGGCGCTCGGACGGCTCGTCCCGCGCGTCGGCGAGCTCGAAGCACGCGGCCAGCTCCCGGATCAGCGGCACCGCGTCGTCCGGCGCGGGCCAGAGCCCCTGCCCGGTCATGACGGCCCGCCCGCCGGACCGCTCGACCGCGCCCACGGCGGCGGCGAGCAGCCCGTAGTGCTTCGGCCAGATCCCGTTGACGTACCCGCCGCCGATGAGGTGGACGATCCGCGCCCGCGCGGCCAGCTCGATACCGGCCACCCAGCGGCAGGCCATCGCGGGGCGGTGCATCGCACGGCGCACCCAGCCGGCCTTCTCCCACGGCCCGTCGCCGGGCGCCTCCCAGCACAGCCGCCAGAACGTGTCGGTGAACCGGGCCCGCGGGTGGATCCCGTCGAGCAGCATCTGCGCCGGGCCGGGGTGCGGGCAGTCCAGCCAGACGTCGGTGTCCGGGGCGGCCGCGGCCAGGTACCGCAGCCAGGCCGCGGCGATCAGCTCATCGCCGTAGTTCGGGAACCCGGTGGTGCCGACGAGATAGATCATTTCACTCCAGACCATGTCCGCGGTCCGCCGCGCCGGCCGGCGCGGGGAGGCTCGCCCAACAAGGGACGCTCGCCGTCCCCCGACGGATTACCCGCACGTCACGGCCCCGATCAGAGCCGGGACAGGACGCCGGAGCCGGTGACGATCACTGTGCCGATCGCCATGAAGACGCACGGGACGAGCCAGCGGCCGTAGCGCTCGACGACCTCGATGACCTTCTTGTGGGAGCCGAGCCATGACCCGGCGAGGCACCACAGCGCGACGCCGGCGGCGAACACCGCGACCGTCACGGCCGTCGCGCCGGGGCCGACGGTGCGGAACACGGGCGTGTAGACGGCGATGTTGTCGGCGCCGTTGGCGATCGTGACGGCGGCCACCGCCGCGGTGCCCGACGCCACGGGCGGCGGGTCGTCGTCGCCGGCCCGCAGCGCCCCGACCAGGCCGCGGACGCCGAGCGCGAACGGGACGAGGCCGAGGAGCCCGATCCACGCGTCCGGCACGACGGTCAGGCCCAGCGCCGCGACCACCGAGACCAGGACGAGGACGCCGACGCCCGCGTACTGGCCGGCCCAGATCTGCCGGGCCCGGGGCGCCCCGCCCGTCCGCGCGGTCAGGAAGAGGACGGTCAGGACGATGATGTCGTCGACGTTCGTCCCGGCGAACATCCCGATCGCCGCCCCGATGGTCGCCCCCATGGCGGACGAACCTACCGCTCCGCCGCTCGGCGGAGGTCGTCACCGTGTTGTGATCACCGGGCGCTTCCGCGGAGCGGCGCCATCCGAAAAGATCAAGTTTCGATTTTTGCGGAGGCGACCATGCACACGTTCCCCCACCCACCCGAGATCATCAGGCCTCCGCGCGCCGCGGCGGCCTTCGCGATCGCCGGGCTGGCCGCGAGCGCGGCACTGCTGCTGGTCCTGGCCGGGACCGGCTTATGGACGTTCCTGCTGCTCGACCAGGACGGCGTCACGGCGCGGACCCGTGACCTGTGCGACGGGATCACGCTCGGATCCACCGCCGAGTTCGGGCTGACCCTGCTGACCGCCGTCCCGGTGATCGTCTGGCTCTGGCAGGCGCGCGCGAACGCCGACGTCATCGACCTGCCCGACGGCTGGGGCCGGCCATGGGTGATCTTCGGCTGGCTCGTCCCGATCCTGAACTTCCGGGTCCCGCGCGCGATCGTCGGGTCCGTGTGGCGCACCAGCGCCCCGGACGCGTCGCTCCGGCTGGTCAACGCATGGTGGGCCACATGGGTCGTCTACCTGGTCGGTACGCGGCTCGCGCGGCTCGACCTCACCGGCACGAGCGCGCACATCGCGAACCAGCTCACGCTCTACCTGCCCGTCGCGGCGGACGGGGCCGCGGCCGCCGTCCTCGGCGCGCTCGTGGTGCGGCGCCTCACCCGCGCCCAGGAGGCCCAGGCCGTCCGCCTGGCCGAGGCCGCTCGCCGGCCGCCGGTGGCGCCGGGGCCCGTGGTGTCAGATCCGGCGTAGCCGGACGCGCTGGACGGCGTGGTCGCGGTCCTTGTGCAGGACGAGGGTGGCGCGGGCGCGGGTCGGCAGGATGTTGGACACGAGGTTGATCTCGTTGACGTCCCGCCAGACCCGCTTGGCGAACGCGGCGGTCTCGTCCTCGTCCAGCTCGTGCGCGTACTTGTGGAAGTAGGAGCGCGGGTCGGTGAACGCGGTGCGGCGCAGCGCGAACAGCCGCTCGACGTACCACTGCATGATGTCCTCGACCCGGGCGTCCACGTAGATGGAGAAGTCGAAGAAGTCGGACACGCCGAGGGTGCCGGGCGGCGGGGCCTGCAGCACGTTCAGCCCCTCGACGATCAGGATGTCGGGCCGCCGGACGGTCTGCGTCGCGTCCGGGACGATGTCGTACTCCAGATGCGAGTAGACCGGGATGTCCGCCGACGCCGCCCCCGCCTTGATCGACGAGACGAACCGGACCAGCGCGCGGCGGTCGTAGGACTCGGGGAAACCCTTCCTTTCCATGATCCCGCGCTCGGTAAGGATCGCGTTCGGATACAGGAAACTGTCGGTCGTGACGAGCTCCACGCTCGGATGCTCCGGCCAGCGGGCCAGCAGGGTGCGCAGCAGCCGCGACGTGGTGGACTTGCCGACCGCGACGCTGCCGGCGACGCCGATGATGAACGGGGTGGGGGCGACCTCGCCGCCGAGGAAGCCGCTGACGGTGTCGCGCAGCCGCCCGTCGGACTGGAAGAACAGGTTCAGCAGCCGCGACAGCGGCAGGTAGACCTCCTCGACCTCGGTGATGTCGATCGGGTCCCGCAGGCCGCGCAGGGCGTCCAGCTCACCGGGGGTGAGGGGCAGCGGGGTGTTCTCGCGCAGGGCCCGCCAGGCCTCGCGGGAGAGTTCCACGTAAGGGGTCGGCACGCTGTCCCATCCGCTCGTCATGGGCTGAACGGTAATCGTTCGTTCAGGCCGGTCTCCGGGTTTTCACCGGGCGTCCAACCTAGCGCCACCCGTCTACGCCCCTTGCAGGTAGGTCCGGTGGGGCGCACCGAATAGAGTGGCCGCCATGTGCGGAATCGTGGGGTACGTAGGCGGCCGGCCCGCGCTCGACGTCGTGGTCGACGGGCTGGCGAGGCTGGAGTACCGCGGCTACGACTCGGCCGGGGTGGCCGTGCTGGCCGACGGGCGGCTGGCGACGGCGAAGCGGGCGGGCAAGCTGGTGAACCTGCGGGAGGCGCTCGCGGAGGAGCCGCCGCCCGCCGGGACGCTCGGCATGGGGCACACGCGGTGGGCGACGCACGGCGCGCCGAACGACCGGAACGCGCACCCGCACACCGACTGCACCGGCTCCGTCGCGGTGATCCACAACGGGATCATCGAGAACTTCGCCGAGCTGCGCGCGGAGCTGGAGGACGGCGGCCACAAGCTGAAGTCCGACACCGACACCGAGGCCGTCGCGCACCTGCTGGAGGACGAGCTCGCCGCGGTGGACGGCAACGCCCGGGACGGCCTCGCGGAGGCGATGCGCCGGGTGTGCCGCCGGCTGGAGGGCGCGTTCACGCTGGTCGCGGTGCACGGCGGCGACGACGACCTGGTGGTCGGGGCGCGCCGGAACTCGCCGCTGGTGGTCGGGGTCGGGCAGGGCGAGAACTTCCTCGCCAGCGACGTCGCGGCGTTCATCGAGCACACCCGGGACGCGATCGAGCTCGGCCAGGACCAGGTCGTGGAGCTGCGGTCGGGCGGGGTGACGGTCACCGACTTCGAGGGCCGTCCCGCCGAGGTGAAGGAGTACCACGTCGACTGGGACGTGTCGGCCGCGGAGAAGGGCGGCTACGACTACTTCATGCTCAAGGAGATCGCCGAGCAGCCGCGCGCCGTGGCCGACACGCTGCTCGGCCGGATCGGCGCCGACGGCCGGCTGCACCTGGACGAGATGCGCATCTCGGACCGGGAGCTCCGCGAGGTCGACAAGATCATCATTGTGGCGTGCGGCACCTCGTACCACGCCGGGCTGATCGCCAAGTACGCGATCGAGCACTGGGCGGGGCTGCCCTGCGAGGTGGAGCTGGCCAGCGAGTTCCGCTACCGGGACTCGATCCTGTCGCCGACGACGCTGGTCATCGCGATCTCCCAGTCCGGGGAGACGATGGACGCGCTGATGGCCGTCCGGCACGCCCGCGAGCAGCGGGCCAAGCTGCTCGGCATCTGCAACGTCAACGGCTCGACGCTGCCGCGCGAGTGCGACGGCGTCCTCTACACGCACGCCGGACCGGAGATCGCGGTCGCCTCGACCAAGGCGTTCCTGACCCAGCTCGTCGCGGTGTACCTGATCGCCCTCTACATCGCGCAGGTGCGCGGCACCAAGTGGGGCGACGAGGTGTTCGCGATGGTGCAGCTGCTGGAGCGGATGCCGGAGAAGGTCGACAAGGTCCTGGAGACGATGGAGCCGGTCCGCGAGCTGGCCCGGTCCCTCGCGGACGAGCGGTGCGTGCTGTTCCTCGGCCGGCACGTGGGCTTCCCGGTGGCGCTGGAGGGCGCGCTGAAGCTCAAGGAGCTGGCGTACATGCACGCCGAGGGGTTCGCGGCGGGCGAGCTGAAGCACGGCCCGATCGCGCTGATCGAGCAGGGCCTCCCGGTCGTGGTGGTGGTGCCGCCGCGCGCGCGGGACGTCCTGCACGACAAGATCGTCTCGAACATCCAGGAGATCCGCGCCCGCGGCGCCCGCACCATCGTGATCGCCGAGGAGGGCGACGCGTCGGTGGAGCCGTACGCGGACACGCTGATCAGCGTCCCGGCCGTCCCGACGCTGCTGCAGCCGCTGGTGACGACCGTCCCGCTGCAGGTGTTCGCCTGCGAGCTGGCGACCGCGAAGGGCCACGACGTCGACCAGCCCCGCAACCTCGCGAAGTCCGTCACCGTCGAGTGACCCCACACCCCAGGGCGGAGGAGATCACCACCTCCTCCGCCCTTTTGTGTGCGCGCCCGCCGGCGGGGGACGGGGCGAACGCGCTATTCTCAGCCGTTTCTGAGAATCTCAGTAAATGCAAGTTTCAGTGCAAGTCGAAGGCTCCTCGCCGGGCGGCCGCGACGAACCGCCGCCATTCCCCCGGAGCGAACTCCAAGCACGTATCGTCGGCCGCTCCGTCGCGGACGGAGACGATTCCGTCGTCGTGCCCGGCCACCTCGACACAGGTTGTGCTCGCCCCGCAGCGGGTGCTCTTCCTCCAGCGCTGGGGTGGTGCGGCATGGAAACTCATCCTGGCTCCCGAATCGGAGACGCATTCTGCTCACGGCGGCGCTGCCGATGCCAGGAACAAGGTAACAAGAGCTGCCGGAAATGCCGATGATCAATGGGGGTGCCGGTACCGCTGCGGCGGGTGGGGCGCAAGAGCGGCCCGCCCCGGCGGACGCCGGCGCGGGCCCTCGGTCACCGCTTCACCCGCAGATCCCGGGTCAGCGGTCCAGATCGAACCGGCCGGCCTTGGCGGCGGACGCGAACGCCCGCCACTCGGCGGCCGAGAACGTCAGCACGGGCCCGGTGTCGCCATCGAAGGCGTCCCGTGCGGCGACCGCGCCGCCGCGCAGGCTCCCGATTTCGACGCAGGCACCGTTGCCCGCGCAGCGCGCGCTCTTCCGCCAGCCGGTCACGCCTTTTCCGGGCGCGCCGTCGGCGGGCGCGATGATGTCAGGCGACATTTCGAACGAGGACACGTGTTGGCCTTTCCTGGTATATGCACCGCCATGGTGGGCGGCGCTATCGCCAGACGGCCCGTGCTCGCGCAATGAATTCGATGGACTCGGCGCTGTCGAGAGCGACCCGGGCCATTCCCTCGAAGGCGAGCCGATACATGTGCGTGATCTTCTCGTCGATGAACTGGCTGACGGTGAGACTTTCCGTGTGGACGATGTCCGGAAAGACGACGTCGTGCACCGGGTCGAACTCCAGCAACTGGAACGACGCCTCCATCAGAGGATGGGCGACCCCCAGCCGCAGGACGCGCAGAGTCACGTTCGGCAGTTCCGCGACCGAGCGGAGATGGTCGAGCTGCGCTCGCATCACCGCGTGGTCGCCGACGAGGCGCTGCAGCACGGACTCGTCCAGCAGGACGGTGTATTCGACAGGTTCTGCTCTGTGCAGGATTCCCTGGCGACGCATCCGCACCTCGACCCTGCGGTCGATCTCCCGCGGCGGGACGGTGTCGAAAAGATGCAGCCCGGAGATCGTCGCGCGCGCGTACGCCTCGGTTTGCAGGAGACCCGGAACGATGTAGGTCTCCCATTGCGTGATCTTGTTCGCTTCGTCTTCCAGTGCGATCAGTGCGGAGTAGCCGCCGGGAAGCTCCCGGTATCCCTCCCACCAGCCCTTCTCCGCGGCATCGTGTGCAAGGGCGATCAGCTCGGATCGGTGGGATTCGGCGATATCGTAGAGGTCGATGAGCGCGTGGATGTCGTCGATCTTCGCGCCGGTACGCGCGTTCTCCAGCCGGCTCACCTTGGCGGTCGACCAGGCCAGCCGCTCGGCGACATCGTCTCCGGTGAGTCCCTTCTGTTCCCTGAGCCGCCGGAGTTCGGCGGCGAGCCGGCGCTGCCGGACGGTCGGGCCTCGGAACGGGCTCATGTCCCCGGACGCACCGCGAGACGCGACCACCGTTTCCGACCCCCTTCTCGTCCGGGGAGCGGCCCCGTCGCAGTGTGCCGCATCGGGGCCGTCCGGCGCTGCACGTTGGCTGATCATTTTACGGGTTTTTCCGCGCTCGCGCCGCACTGCAACTTCCGTGAAATCACACGCTAACCCACCTTTCGTACAGCGCACCATGAACCGGGCCCCGAGCGGGCGTCCGCGCCATTGCGGCGCCGATTGCACAACGGCTCCGGCCGGTTACGGGAGGGCGGGGCGTGGCAGGGTAAGGCTTGTGATCGTCGGGACGGCGCGCAAGGGGAGCAGCGGATGAGGTACGCGCACGAGGTCGGCAAGGTCCGGGCGGCGGAGCGGGCGCTCATGGCGCGGCTGCCCGACGGCGCGCTGATGCAGCGCGCCGCCGCCGGGCTCGCGTCCGTCTGCGCCCGCGTCCTGCCCGCCGTCTACGGGGCCCGCGTCGTGCTGCTGGTGGGCGGCGGCGACAACGGCGGCGACGCCCTGTACGCGGGCGCCCGGCTGGCGCGGCGCGGCGCGCGGGTGCGCGCCGTCCAGGCCGGCTCCAAGATCCACGAAGGCGGGCTCGCCGCGCTGCGCGACGCCGGCGGCCGGCTCCTCGACGGCGACCCCGCCGAAGCGATCGCGGGCGCCGACCTCATCGTGGACGGCCTCACCGGCATCGGCGGTACCGGCGCGCTCCGCGACCCGCACGCGCGCCTCGCCGCCCTCGCCTCCGAGGCGACCGGGATCGTCGTCGCCTGCGACGTCCCGAGCGGCGTCGACGCCGGCACCGGACGCGTCGAGGGCGAGGCCGTCCACGCCGACATCACCGTCACCTTCGGCACCCACAAGCCCGGCCTGCTCATCGACCCCGGCGCCGCCCGCTGCGGCGTCGTCGAACTCGTCGACATCGGCCTCGGCGACGACCTGCCCGACCCCGACGTCGTCGCCGCCCGGCCCGCCGACGTCCGCCCGCCCGAGCCCGGCCCCGAGTCCGACAAGTACCGGCGCGGCGTCGTCGGCATCCTCGCCGGCGGCGACGAGTTCACCGGCGCGGCCGTCCTCAGCACCGGCGGCGCCGTGCACGGCGGCGCCGGGATGGTCCGCTTCGCCTCCGTCGCGCACCCCGTCGAGCTCGTCCGGCAGCGCTGGCCGGAGGTCGTCACCACCGTGATCGAGCCCGGCCCGCACGACCCGAAGGTCCTCGAACGCGTCGGCCGCGTCCAGGCGTGGGTCGCCGGGCCCGGCCTCGGCACCGGCGACGCCGCCGAGTCGCTGCTGGCGGCCGTCCTGGCCACCGACCTGCCCGTCCTCGTCGACGCCGACGGCCTCACCGTCCTCGCCCGCCGCCGCGACCTGCTGCTGCGCCCCGCGCCGACCGTCCTCACCCCGCACGCGGGCGAGCTGTCCCGGCTCCTCGGCGTCCCTCGCGAGGACATCGAGGCCCGCCGGCTGGAGCACGCCCGCCGCGCCGCCGCGGAACTGTCCGCGACCGTCCTGCTCAAGGGCTCGACGACGCTGGTCGCCGAGCAGGACCGGCCCGTCCGCGTGAACCCGACCGGCACCCCGCGGCTCGCCACCGCCGGCACCGGCGACGTCCTGTCCGGCCTGATCGGCGCCCTGCTCGCCGGCGGGATGTCCGCCCTGGACGCGGCCGCCTCCGGCGCCTACCTGCACGGTCTCGCCGCCCGCCTCGCCTCCGCCCCCCACCCGTCCGCCGCCGACGCCCCCATCAGCGCCTACGACGTCATCACCGCCCTCCCCGAAGCCTTCCGTAGCGTTTAGCGCGAGCCGGTCAGCGGTCAGATAGCGCGGTCGCGTGGTGGCGGGGGTCTCCGCGGCCTCGGACGTTGAACCCGGTGCGGACGGGGTGCGTCAAATCGGGCAAAGGGCCCACGGCGGTGGGCCCACCGGGGGACGGGGCCTGTCCGGGATGCTTCGGGCACGGCCTCGGGAACGGCACACTGGGTAACCATGAGGGTTCCTGCGGAGGCGCGCGTCGATCTGGACGCCATTGCCGGGAACGTCGGGCTGCTGCGCGAGAAGGCGGGCGGCGCCGAGGTGATGGCGATGGTGAAGGCCGAGGCGTACGGGCACGGCCTGGTGGAGGCGGGGCGCGCGGCGCTGGCCGGCGGCGCGACGTGGCTCGGCGTGGCGAAGCTGGCGGAGGCGCTGGCGCTGCGGGACGCGGGCGTGGACGTCCGGACGCTGGTGTGCCTGGGCGTGCCCGGCGAGCCGTACGAGCAGGCCGTGGCGCGCGACGTCGACGTCACCGTGGGCGCGCTGTGGCTGGTGGACGAGCTGGTCCACGCGGCGGAGAAGGCGGGGCGCCCGGCGCGGGTGCATCTGAAGGCCGACACGGGCATGACGCGGGGCGGCGCGCGCGGGCAGGACTGGCACGACCTGGTGGACGCGGCGCTGAAGGCGGAGGCGGCCGGGCATCTGCGGGTGGTGGGGGCGATGTCGCACTTCGCCTGCGCGGACGAGCCGGGCCATCCGTCGATCGGCACCCAGATCGGGGCGTTCACCGAGATGGTGGAGCACGCGGAGAAGGCGGGCGCGCAGCTGGAGGTCCGGCATCTGGCGAACTCGGCGGCAGCGCTGACGCTGCCGGAGGCGCGCTTCGACGTCGTCCGGCCGGGCATCGCGACGTACGGGCTCACGCCGGTGCCGTCGCTCGGTACCTTCGGACTGCGGCCCGCGATGACGCTGGTCGCGGACGCGGCGCTGGTCAAGCGGGTCCCGGCGGGCAGCGGCGTGTCCTACGGGCACACGTACTTCACGGCGCGGGAGACGAACCTCGCGGTGGTGCCCGCCGGGTACGGGGACGGCATCCCGCGGCACGGGTCGAACGTGCTGGAGGTCCTCGCGGCCGGGCGCCGCCGGACGATCGCCGGGCGGGTCTGCATGGACCAGTTCGTCATCGACCTCGGCGACGACGAGCTGGCGGCGGGGGAGGAGATCGTGCTGTTCGGGCCGGGCGACCGGGGCGAGCCGACCGCGCAGGAGTGGGCGGACGCGCTCGGCACGATCTCGTATGAGATCGTCACCCGCATCGGGGCCCGGGTGCCGAGGACGTACCGGGGGCGGCAGGGGGCGTGAGCATGGACGCTAGGAGCAGGCGGCGGATCGGCGTCGCCGGGGTCGTCGCGGGCGTCGGCGCGGCCGGGGTCGGCGCGGCGGTGGGCCTGCGGCATCTGGCGGTGGGCCGGGTGCGGCTGCGTCCCGACCCGGACGCGGGCGAGCCGTTCGGCGAGCTGCGCGGCCGGGAGCTGACCGTCCGCGCCTCCGACGGCCTGGAGCTGCACGCCGAGGTGGACGGCCCGGACGACGCGGGCCTCACGGTCGTGTTCTGCCACGGCTACTGCCTGAACCGCGACTCGTGGCACTACCAGCGCCGTGACCTGCGGGGACGGCTGCGGACGGTGTTCTGGGACCAGCGCAGCCACGGCCGGTCGGGGCGCAGCGACCCGGCGAGCGCGACGATCGAGCAGACCGGCGAGGACCTGTACGCGGTGCTGGAGGCGACGGCTCCGCGGGGGCCGGTGGTCCTCGTCGGGCACTCGATGGGCGGCATGTCGATCATGGCGCTGGCGGACGCGCACCCGGAGCTGTTCGGGCCGCGGGTCGTCGGCGTCGCGCTGGTGAACACCTCGTGCGGCGATCTGGCGGAGATGACGCTGGGGCTGCCGCTGCTGCTGGCGAAGGCCGTCCGGCCGCTGGCGCCGCGGACGCTGCGGGGCCTCGGGCGGCGCGCCGACCTGGTGGACCGGGCCCGCGGGCTGGGCGCCGACCTGGCGTTCGTCGTGACGCGGAAGATGGCGTTCGCCGACAAGCACGTCAGCCCGACGGTGGTGGACTTCCTGGAGCAGATGATCAGGGCGACCCCGATCGACGTGATCGCGGAGTTCTATCCGGCGCTGATGGTGCACGACAAGCTGGACGCGCTGGAGACGCTGGGCCGGGTGCCGGCGCTGGTGCTGGTGGGCGGCCGGGACCGGCTGACCCCGCCGGAGCACGGCCGCCGCATCGCGGCGGCGCTGCCGGACGCCGAGTTGGTAGAGGTGGAGGAGGCCGGGCACGTGCTGCCGCTGGAGTACCCGGGCGTGGTCACCGGCGGGCTGCGCCGGCTGGTCGAGCGCGTCCGTCCCGGCTGCGAGAAGGACGAGGAGGAGCGCACGGCGTGAACGCCATGACGGTGACCGTCCCGACCGACCGGGACATGCGCGAGCTGGGGGTCCGGCTGGCCGGGCTGCTGCGGGCCGGGGACCTGCTGGTGATGACGGGTCGGCTCGGCGCGGGCAAGACGACGCTGACGCAGGGGATCGGGGAGGGCCTGAAGGTCCGCGGCCCGATCACCTCGCCGACGTTCGTGATCGCGCGGGTGCATCCGTCGCTGGCGGGCGGGCCGCCGCTGGTGCACGTGGACGCCTACCGGCTGGGCGGTTTCGCCGAGTTGGACGATCTCGATCTCGACGCCTCGGTGGCGGAATCGGTGACGATCGTGGAATGGGGAGAAGGGCTCGCGGAGGGCCTCGCGGACGACCGGCTGGAAGTGATCATTTCGCGCGGGGACGGGCCGGGCGAGACGCGGGAAGTAAGGATCGAAGGCGTGGGTGATCGCTGGCGCGACCTGCCCGCCGACCTGGACTGAGAAGGATCGGAGATCTTCTCCGAATTTCGTAAGTGCCTCCGGACCACTTTGCTGTGAGATGTCGTACTCTTTGCCGGAACGAACCTCACCTTCGCGACATATCAGAGATTTCCTCACAGCAGGAGTGGGATCCGGTGAGTGGCAGCCATCGCAGCGGCGAGAACCGCACGGGGGACGGCGAGTACGGGCCGTACCCGGGACAGGACGGCCGCCGTGCCTCGGGCACGGGCGGCCACCAGGCGAGCGCCGGGGGCTACGAGAGCGGCTCCGGCGGCTACCCGACCGCGCCCGGCTCCGGCGGCGTACCCTCGTCCGAAGGCGGAGGCCAGGCGTCCGGCGGCTACTCCACGGGCGGCTACCCGACCGGTAGCTACTCCACCGGCCAGTACTCCACCGGCGGATACCCGACCGGCGGCTACTCCACCGGCGGGTACCCCGTGCAAGACGGCGGCCAGTCCGGCGAGAGCGGCCGCTACTCGACCGGCGGCTACCCGGCGCAGGGCGCCGGTTCGCCGTCCGAAAGCGGACGGTACTCGACCGCGAGCGGTGCGTACTCGTCCGAAAGTGGCCGCTACCCCTCCGGCGGCTCCCCTTCCGGCGGCTCCCCTTCCGGTGGCTCCCCTTCCGGCGGCTACCCGTCCGAGAGCGGGAGCTACCCGATCGGCGACTACCGGACGGGCGGCAGCTACGAGACCGGGACCGGCAGCGGCAACTACCCGGCCGACAGCGGCGGCTACTCCCGGCGGGACCGGTACGAGTCCGACAGCGGCGACTACCGGTTCGGCAGCGGCGACCACCGCTCGGAGGGCGCCGGCCGGCGCTCGGGCAGCGGCGGCTACGCGTCCGGCAGCGGCGGCTACGCGTCGGAGAGCGGCGGCTACGGGTCGGGGAGCGGGGGATACCCGTCCGGCAGCGGCGGCCACCGGACGGGCAGCGGCGGTTACCGGGCCGGCAGCGGCAGCCACCGGGTCGCCCGCGAACGCCGCGGCGGCCGGCGCGGCGCGATCTTCCTGGCCGCGGGCGGCGCCGTGGCGGCCTGCGCCCTCGCCGTGTTCGTCATCCTGCACGGCGTCGGCGGCGGATCCGAGCACGGGACCGGCCAGGCCGTCGGCAGCGGCGCCGCCGACAGCTCCCCGACCGCCAGCGGCGAGCGCACCGAGGTGCCCGACTCCTGCTCCGTCGTGGGCGGCGACCTGATCAACCGGCTCGCCCCCGGCGCCGAGCAGAACCCGGCCGACAACTACCAGAACAACGAGCAGCAGAACGGCTGCGTCTGGGGCGCCTACGCGGGCGACAACAAGCGCCAGCTCACCGTCGAGCTGCGCGCGATCGCCGGGACCGCCTCGCAGACCCCGACCGCCGTCGCGCAGAGCACCATCGCCTCCGAGCGCGGCGCCGACGAGTCCGGCAAGTCGCTGCTCGCCGGCCAGGAGCTGACCGAGAAGAGCGCCCTCCAGGGCGTCGGCGACGAGGGCTACCTGGTCTACAGCGTCGACAAGGGGCAGGGCTCCGGCGAGGCGATCACCAACGTGCGGCTCGCGAACGTCCTGGTCACGATCCACTACTCCGGCTCCGACGGCGGCGACCCGCTGTCGTCCAAGGACGCCGGCGACGGCGCCACCGAGGCGGCCAAGACCGTCCTGCAGGCGCTCGACAAGGCCTGACCACCGGCCGCGCCCCGCCCCCGCCCGGCCTCGCCCCGCCCCCGCCCGGCCTCCCCTGCCCCCTGAGTCGGCCCCATCCCAGATGAGGCACCGTGCAGGGCGGAGTCTGGACTAGGCTTACAACCCGTGCTGGTCTTGGCTTTCGACACCGCGACCGCCGCGATCACGGTGGCGCTTCATGAGTGGATCCCCGGCGAGGGCGCGCGGCGCCGCGGCCACGCCGAGGCCGTCGACCGGCGCCGGCACACCGAGCTGCTCACCCCCTCCATCAAGGCGGTGCTGGCGGAGGCCGGCGCGGCCCCCGACACCCTCAGCGCGATCGCCGTCGGCGTCGGCCCCGGCCCGTACACGGGCCTGCGGGTCGGGCTGGTCACGGCCCGCGCCATGGGCGCGTCCCTGGGCGTCCCGGTGCACGGCGTCTGCACCCTCGACGCCATCGCCTGGGCCTCCGGACGCGACGAGCCGTTCGCCGTCGCCACGGACGCCCGCCGCAAGGAGGTGTACTGGGCGCGGTACGCCTCGTCGCGCGCGCGCGGAACCGAGCCCGCCGTCGGCCCCGCCGCCGACGTCCTGGACGGCGCGCCGGAAGGGCTCCCCGTCATCGGCGAGGGCGCCGCCCTGTACCCGGAGGTGCTCGGGGAGTCCGGGCACGAGCCGCTGCTGCCCACCGCGTCCGCCGTCGCGGAGCTCGCCGTCGCGCGCCTCGCCGGCGAGAAGGGCCCCGACCTCCTCCCGCCCGAACCGCTCTACCTGCGCAGGCCCGACGCCCAGGAGCCCGGCCCGCGCAAGAAGGTGACGCCCCGGTGACCGGCATGGCGACCGGCGTCGTGCTCCGCGGGATGACCCCGAAGGACCTCGCGGACGTCCACCTGCTGGAGCAGACGCTGTTCCCCGACGACGCGTGGAGCCCGCAGATGCTCGCCGACGAGCTCGCCGGGCAGCCCGGCACCCGCCACTACGTCGTCGCCGAGGAGCCCGGCGGCGACATCGTCGGCTACGCGGGGCTCGCCGCCGCGGGCGGCCAGGCCGACGTGCAGACGATCGGCGTCCGCGCCGACCGCCGCGGCGCCGGGATCGGCGCGGCGCTGCTCACCGAGCTGATCGACGAGGCGTCCCGGCGCAACGCCGAGGCGGTCTTCCTGGAGGTCCGCGCCGACAACCCGGCCGCGCGCCGGCTCTACGAGCGGTTCGGGTTCTTCGAGGTCGGCGTCCGCAAGCGCTACTACCAGCCCGCCGACGTGGACGCGGTCGTGATGTGCCGCCGCCTGGAGCGCCGCCCGGTGGGCTTCACCAGGGGGAACTGATGATCCGCGAAGAGCCGCTCGTCCTCGGCATCGAGACCTCGTGCGACGAGACGGGCGTCGGCGTCGTCCGCGGGCACACGCTGCTCGCCGACGCGATCGCCTCCAGCGTCGAGCAGCACGCCCGGTTCGGCGGCGTCGTGCCCGAGGTCGCGTCCCGCGCGCACCTGGAGGCGATGGGCCCGACCGTCGAACGGGCGCTGAACGAGGCGGGCGTGGCGTTCACCGACATCGACGCGTTCGCCGTCACCGCCGGCCCCGGGCTGCCCGGCGCGCTGATGGTCGGCGTCGCCGCGGCCAAGGCGTACGCGCTGTCGCTCGGCAAGCCGCTGTACGGCGTCAACCACCTCGCCGCGCACGTCTGCGTCGACCAGCTGGAGCACGGGCCGCTGCCGAAGCCGTGCGTCGCGATGCTGGTGTCCGGCGGGCACTCCTCGCTGCTGCTGGTCCCGGACGTGGCGGGCGACGTCCGCTCGCTCGGCAGCACCGTCGACGATGCGGCGGGTGAAGCGTTCGACAAGGTCGCGCGGGTCCTCGGCCTCGGCTTCCCCGGCGGCCCGGTGATCGACCGGATGGCCCGCGAGGGCGACCCCGCCGCGATCGCGTTCCCGCGCGGCAAGTACAACGACGGCACCTACGACTTCTCGTTCTCCGGCCTGAAGACGGCCGTGGCCCGCTGGGTGGAGGCGAAGGAGCGCGCGGGCGAGGCCGTGCCGGTCGCCGACGTCGCCGCGTCCTTCCAGGAGGCCGTCGTGGACGTCCTCACCCAGAAGGCCCTCAAGGTCTGCAAGGACAACGGCGTGCACGACCTGCTGATCGGCGGCGGCGTCGCGGCGAACTCCCGGCTGCGGGCCCTGGCCGCCGAGCGCTGCGAGGCCGCCGGCGTCCGGCTGCGCGTGCCGCGCCCGAAGCTGTGCACCGACAACGGCGCGATGGTCGCCGCGCTCGGCTCCGAACTCGTCGCCGCCGGCCTCGACCCGTCCGACCTGGACCTCCCCGCCGACTCCAGCCTCCCCATCGAGTCCATCACGCTGTAGTCATTGCAGCACCCTCGGCGTCAGGCGCCAGGGCGCCTTCCTTCAAGGGGCACTGCGGCGCTCGCTGCATCGCTCCGACTCGCCCTGGGGGGCTCGCTGCGCGATCGAGTTCTCGCAGGCTCGAACTCGGCTTCGCTCGCGATCGCAACGCCGCGGCCGGGGTTGGTCAGCAGCGGCCGAGCAGGTCGTCGAGGTAGTCCTCGAAGAGGGGGACCTTGGCCTCGTCGACGATGCGGCCGTCGTCCTCGGGGAGCAGGTCGAGCAGGCAGCGGACGTCCCAGTACGGGTGGTGCTCGTGGCCGCCGGAGACCTGGTCGAACGCGGCGAGGAAGCGGTCGGCGACGGGCACGCCGTAGCGGAGCGCGAGGCCGCGGCGCATCCGGGCGACGTCGACGGCGACCGGCCCGGACGAGGCGTCCGACCAGTCGACGACGCCGGTCAGCTTGCCGTAGGACCACAGCGTGTTGTCGGGGTGGTAGTCGCGGTGGACGAACCGGGCGGGCGCCTCGGGGGCGGGCCCGGCGGCGACCTCGAAGGCGCGTTCCCACAGCTGCGGGCGGAGCGCGTGCTTGGGCGGGAGCCGCTGGTCGAGCCGGTTGTACGGGACGTACGGCGGCATCGTGGACGCGCCGTTCAGCGCGTGTACCGGCAGCAGGGCGGCGGCCAACTGGATGAGGTACTCGGGCAGGTCGTCGGGGGACGGGCGGGGCGGGTGCCCGACCAGTCGGGTGATCAGCAGCGCGGGGACGTCGCAGTGCGCGCCGGACGGGTCGGCGGCGACGAGCCCGGGGGTCGGGATCTCGCAGCCGGCGAGCAGCGCGAGCGCGGCGATCTCGCGTTCGGGGGAGAACTCGGTGTCGCCGTAGGAGCGGCGGCCGGGGCCCGCGTCGAGGCCGCTGTCGCGGCCGGTCCAGCGGCGCAGCACGAGCCGGTGCGCGCTGCCGGACGGCGTCTCGACGACGAGCGCGTGGTTGGCGTGCGCGGTGCCGCCGGGCAGCGGCCGCACCATCCGCACCTCGGCGCCCGTGCCGAGGCAGCCCTCGACCCAGCGCAGGGTGGCGTGGCCGGGTGGGGCGCCGGTCGGCAGGCAGGGAGCCG
The DNA here is from genome assembly GCF_008923365.1 of Actinomadura montaniterrae. Classification (GTDB taxonomy): domain Bacteria; phylum Actinomycetota; class Actinomycetes; order Streptosporangiales; family Streptosporangiaceae; genus Spirillospora; species Spirillospora montaniterrae. Next base: position 7,749 of record NZ_WBMR01000083.1, on the reverse strand, counting down.
GTGTGCGAGTCACGAGATCCATGAAAACGGATTCCGAAGGGTATTGGGAGTGATTTTGCGAAGACGGAACGTAACAAAATGCACGTCATCGCGGGGTCTTGGCGGAGGCTCTCCGGTCATCGCGCCGGTTACCGGGACAAACTCAATGGATCCAGTTGGGTATCCGGAGCGTGCGGTGCCGAGCGGCGGCAGGGGCGGCGGGAGCGGGGGCGGAGGCGGCACGGGCGCAGGGTGGGGCCGCGCCGCGACCCCACCCGCCCCGCTTCCCCGGAGCCCGCGCCCCGCCGCTAGTCCTTGCCGTCCCGGCGCGGGCGCAGCAGCGCCTCCGCCAGCGCCAGCATCGTCTCCTCCAGGGTGGACAGCCGCTTCAGCACGTCCTCGTGCACCGCGTTGACCTGCTTGGACACATCGTCGTGGACGCCGTCGACCTTCCGGCCGACCTCGTCCTCCACGCGGGAGAACCGCTTGGCGAACTCGGCCTGCACCGCCTCGGCCCGGCGCGTCACCTCGTCCTGCACCCCGTCCACCCGGCGGCCGAACTCCTCCTGCGCGCCGCCGACCTGCCGGGCCACGTCCTCCTGCATCCCGGCGACCTGCTTGGCGACGCCCTCGTGGATGGCGCCGACCTGCCGGCTGACGTCCTCGTGGATGTCCCCGATCCGCTTGCCGAAGTCGTCGTGCACCCCGCTGACCTGCCGCGCCACCTCGCTGTGCACGGACTCGACCTGCTTGGTGACGTCGGTGTGCACCGACTCCACCCGGCGGGACACGAGGTCGATCTGCGCGGTGAACTCCTCCAGCGCCACGTCGACGCGCTTGGCGACCTCCTCGTGGATGCCCTCGATCCGCTTGCTGACGTCCTCGTGCACGTCCTCGAACCGGCGGGAGAACTCGTCCATGCGCCTGGCGACGTCGCTGTAGGCCGTCTCGGCGATCTGCGACATCGTGGCCTTGACCTCGTCGCGGTCCGGCCGGGCGCGCAGCTCCTCGATCAGCGGGTCGACCGCGTCGGCCAGGTGCTTCTCCAGCGCGTCGAACCGGTCGCTGTGGTCCACCGGCGGCCGCCGCGCCAGCTCGCCCAGCACCCGGTGCATCTCGGCGATCTCCAGCGTGGCCGGGAGCCGGCCGATCCGCTCGCCCACGCCGTCGATGCGGCCCTCGATGCTCTCGAACCGGCCGTCCAGGCCCTCCAGCTTGCCCGACAGGCCCTCGAGGCGCCCGTCGACCCCGTCCAGCCGGCCGTCCAGCCCGTCGAGGCGGCCGCCGACGCCCTCGACCCGGCCGTTGACCGCCTCAAGACCCTGCTCCATCCGCTCGGCCATCTCGCCGAGCGCCTGGTCGACCCGCGCCGTGACGCCGTTGATCGAGTGCTCCAGCCGCTCGGACCGGTGCCCGAGCTCGGCCAGCGACTTGTCCAGCCGGTTGAAGCGGACGGACGCGGCCTCCATGCTGCCCTGGAGCTTGTCCAGCCGCTTGGTCATCTCCTCCATGCGCTGCGACGCCTGCTGGGTGGCGTCGGTGATGTGCTGCGCGGAGTCGAGGACGGCCTGGATGCGGGTCAGGCCCTCGTCGACGTTCTCGGCGACGACGCCGACGTCGGCCCACAGCGCCGGCAGCTCGGCGACCGGCTTGACCCGCTCGCCGAGGCCGTCGATGTGCTCGGCCAGCCCCTCGGCCCATTCGGGGGGCTTGCCGACCAGCTCGTCGACCTGGCCCCGCACGCTGTCGAGCTGCCCGGTCAGCCCGCTGAGCTCGCGCTCGCGGACCTCGCGGAGCAGCCACTCCATACCCTCCAGCCGCTGGCGGATCTCGTCCAGGACCTGACCCTGTGAGCGCTGTTCATAGACGTGGTCCTGCGCCGCACGGGCGAGCAACTCCCGCATCCGATCCGAGACCGGTTGACCCCCCGTCTGCAGGAAGTTGTGATTCGTTTCCACCCGATGCTCCTTCGTGTGCCGGACGCGTCGAAATGGCGCACGGCAATGAATCGTGAAGTCGCCACTGTAGTGCGTGTGAAGCGCCGCTATAACGGGTAGCAGGGAACGTCGCGGGTTCTGCAGAATGCGCCTGTTATCCCGATGGTTCGAATTGACGATGATCACCGTCCATAAGGTGATTTCTGTGATTCGAGGGATCTGGGGCGATTGTGGCGGTCGGTTCCGTCGCCGGGCCGGCGCCCGGACGCCGCCGGAGCCCCCGCGGCGGGGACTCTGTCCGTACATCTCGTCCAACATCGGCAGTTCACGAGCCGGCCCTCCGGCGCGGCGCCTCGGCGGCCGGGGGCTTCTCCGGCCGCGCTCCCGCCCGGCGCGCCGCCATTCCGGGCCGGCATTCGTGGGAGGCCGGAACCCGATCGCTGAACCTGCCTTGGTGTTTCGCCGCCCGTTGATCTCGCCGCGCCGATTCACCGGCCGCCGCGCCCGCCTTGGCGGGCACCCGGAATCCCTGGTGAACGCAATGCCGGAAAGCGCGAATGATTTGCACGGCCATGGTGCGTCGCGCGGACGTCCTTGGCGTTGCGGCGCCGCGCGGAAGATCTTTGGACCGTTTAACGGGCGCGGTCCGCCGTGGGCGGGTCGGCGTCCGCCTCACCCCGCCGCCCGGGGCGCGGGACGGGGCGGGCGAGCAGGGCGACCGGGTCCCGGCCGACCCGCGTCACCACCACCGTGGTCTCGGCGGCGCCGAACCCGGCCCGCCGCCCGCCGAAGCCGAGGTCGCGGCGGAGCCGGTCCACGTCGACCGCCGACCCCCGCTTCTTGATCGTCAGCACCCCGGTCCCGAGGCGCCGCAGCTCGGCCTTGAGCCGCTTCACCGAGAACGGCAGCACCCCGTCGATCTCGTAGGCGGACGCGAACGGCGTCGGGCGCAGCTCGTCGGACGTGACGTAGGCGATGTGCGGGTCCGCCAGCCCGCCGCCGACCAGGTCCGCGACCTCCGCGACGAGATGCGCCCGGATCACGGCCCCGTCCGGTTCGTAGAGGTAGCGGCCCCAGGGGCGGACGTCCGGGTCGCCCAGCCCGCCGGGCACCAGCGTGACCGCCTCCCCGCCGTGCCCGCGCTGGCCGTCCGGTTCGCCGCCCGGTTCGCCGCCCGGTTCGCCGGACGCGCCGCCGGACGGCAGGAGGGTTGCGCGGCGTCCGACGTCACCGGCGAGATCGCCGAGCCACAGCGCGGCCTCCTTCACGTCGCCGGCGACCGACACCCACTCCGCCTCCGCGCCTTCCGGCACGGCCTCGTGCGGGATGCCGGGCGCGACCTTCACGCACGCGGCCGGTGCCCGTCCGGCGAGCCCGAGGACGGCGTCGAGCGGCGGCTCGTAGGAGCGCGGGTCGAAGACGCGGCCCCGTGCCGTCCGGCGTCCGGGATCGGCGAACACGGCGGCGTATCCGTCCGGGTCCTCCTCCAGGGCGTCGCCTACGCGCACGCGCGCGAGGTCGTCCAACCCGAACGCCGTCACGTTCGCTTTCGCCACCTCGGCCGTTAGTGGATCGCGTTCGGCGCCGTCGCCCGTCAGACCCATCCGTGAACGCGCCATAAGGTCGGCACCGATGCCGCACCCCAGTTCCAGTACACGCGCGCCCGCAGAAAGCCCCGAGGCGAAGCGCCGCGCGCGATGCGCCGCCACGCTCGCACGCGTCGACTGCTCCAAGCCCGCCTGGGTGAAGTACATGCGGCTCGCGTCAGAACCGAATTTCGTCTCGCCACGCCGCCGCAACCGCACCTGCGTCAGCGCCGCCGCCACCAGGTCCGCCCCGTACCGCTCGCGCAGCCGCGACGCCGTCCCCAGCAACCCGGCCTCCGAGATGTCCGCTTCGCCCGCCTCCGCGAGAAGTGCCTGGCCGGCGGGGGTGAGCAGCTCCCGGAACGACGCGATGTCCATGCCTGGACCGTACCGACCGCGGCGCGCCGGTGATCCGCGGGTGAACGGGCGGGAACGGCGCGGGCCGTGCCTCCGTGTCCGTGTTGACGGGCCAACGGGCACGGCATAGTCTCACTGACTGGCACTCTCCCCGCGAGAGTGCCAACACAGCGACAAGGTCGGTCTGGCACCCGCGACGACAGGCCGGTCCAGGGTCGCCTCTCTGTCACATGTGCCGGCGGCCGGCCATGGCCGCCGAGGACCAATCGAAGGGGAGGTCAGATCGTGACGACCGCCACCAAGGTTGTTCTCAAGCCGCTCGAGGACCGCATCGTCGTCCAGCCGCTTGAGGCCGAGACCACCACCGCCTCCGGCCTGGTGATCCCGGACACCGCCAAGGAGAAGCCGCAGGAGGGCACCGTCCTGGCCGTCGGCCCGGGCCGCGTCGACGACAAGGGCGACCGCGTCCCCGTCGACGTCAAGGTCGGCGAGGTCGTGCTCTACAGCAAGTACGGCGGCACCGAGGTCAAGTACAACGGCGAGGACTACCTCGTCCTCTCGGCCCGCGACGTGCTCGCGGTCATCGAGAAGTAATCACCGAGACGTGATGCGCCCGCCCCGGCCCGCGCCGCCCACCGGCGGGGCGGCCGGGGCGGATCGCGTGACATAGGAGACAACCCCATGGCGAAGATCCTGGAGTTCGAGGAGGACGCTCGCCGGGCTCTTGAGCGCGGCGTCAACGCTCTCGCGGACGCCGTCAAGGTGACGATCGGCCCGCGCGGCCGCAACGTCGTCATCGACAAGAAGTTCGGCGCGCCGACCATCACCAACGACGGCGTCACCATCGCCCGCGAGGTGGAGCTGGAGGACCCCTACGAGAACCTCGGGGCCCAGCTCGCCAAGGAAGTGGCGACCAAGACCAACGACATCGCGGGCGACGGCACCACCACGGCGACCGTCCTCGCCCAGGCCCTGGTCCGCGAGGGCATCCGCAACGTGGCCGCCGGCGCCTCGCCGCTCGGCCTCAAGCGCGGCATCGACGCGGCCGCCCAGTACGTGTCCGACCAGCTCCTGAAGTCGGCCCGCGAGGTCGACGAGAAGGGCGAGATCGCGCACGTCGCCACCATCTCCGCCCAGGACGCGCAGATCGGCGAGCTGATCGCCGAGGCGTTCGACAAGGTCGGCAAGGACGGCGTCATCACCGTCGAGGAGGCCCACACCATGGGCCTCGAGCTGGAGTTCACCGAGGGCCTCCAGTTCGACAAGGGCTACCTGTCGCCGCACATGGTCACCGACCCCGAGCGCATGGAGGCCGTCCTGGAGGACGCCTACGTGCTCATCGTGGACGGCAAGATCTCCAACGTGCAGGAGTTCCTGCCGCTGGCGGAGAAGGTCGCGCAGACCAAGAAGCCGCTGCTGGTCGTCGCCGAGGACGTCGAGGGCGAGGCCCTCGCGCTGCTCGTCGCCAACAAGATCCGCGGCACCTTCACCTCCGTCGCCGTCAAGGCGCCGGGCTTCGGCGACCGCCGCAAGGCGATGCTGGGCGACATGGCCACCCTCACCGGCGGCCAGGTCGTCAGCGAGGCCATCGGCCTCAAGCTCGACTCGATCGGGCTCGAGGACCTCGGCCGCGCCCGCCGCATCACCGTCACCAAGGACGCCACCACCATCGTCGACGGTGAGGGCTCCGCGGACGAGATCACCGCGCGGGTCAACCAGATCAAGGTCGAGATCGAGAACTCCGACTCCGACTGGGACCGCGAGAAGCTGCAGGAGCGCCTGGCCAAGCTGGCCGGCGGGGTCTGCGTGCTGCGCGTCGGCGCCGCCACCGAGGTGGAGCTGAAGGAGAAGAAGCACCGCCTGGAGGACGCCATCTCGGCGACCCGCGCGGCGATCGAGGAGGGCATCGTGTCCGGCGGCGGCAGCGCGCTGGTGCACGTGGCCAAGGAGGGCTTCGACACCCTCGGCCTGTCCGGCGACGAGGCCACCGGCGCGGACGCGGTGCGCCGCGCGCTGGTCGAGCCGCTGCGCTGGATCTCCGAGAACGCCGGCCAGGAGGGCTACGTCGTCGTCTCCAAGGTCCAGGACCTGCAGGCCGGCCACGGCTACAACGCCGCCACCGGCGAGTACGGCGACCTGATCGCCCAGGGCGTCATCGACCCGGTCAAGGTGACCCGTTCCGCCGTCACCAACGCCGCGTCGATCGCGGGCATGCTGCTCACCACCGAGGCGCTCGTCGTGGACAAGCCCGAGGAGGAGGAGCCGGCGGCCGGCGGCCACGGGCACGGCCACGGTCACGGCCACTGATCATCCGGTCTCGGCGGGCGAGCGGCTCGCCCGCCGCGGAGATCACCGAGGCCCCCGCCCCTCACCGGGCGGGGGCCTCCGCCGTGGAGACCACCGAGCCCCCCGTCCGACGCCGGGCGGGGGTCGTCGCTGTGGGGATCACCGAGTCCCCCGTCCGACACCGGACGGGGGGCCTTCGCCGTTCCGCCGTTCCGCCGTTCCGCCGTTCCGCCGTTCCGCCGTTCCGCCGTTCCGCAGCTTCGCCGCTTCGCCCTTCTGGCGGCTCGCCGTTCCGCCGATTCCGTGGCTCCGGGAGGACCGGACCGGCACTCTGGGCACTCGGATGACAGCAATGCGTGGTATTTCCGGGGTCGTCCTCGCACTGTGACCATTCCGTTGCCGACGACAGTGGCGACACGCCCGGCGGTGCTGGGCATCATGCTTGACGTGACCGAGGGAAGCTACGCCGGGACCATGACCGCGCGCGCTGTCGAACCCTCGGGGGGACCGGCCCCTCCGCCGCGCCACGACACCGGCCGCCGCATGCGCGTGCTCCGCGCGGCGAACGAGGGCGACGGCGACCTCCGGGAACTCGCCAACCTCGCCGTCCAGGGCGACCCGGGCGCGATCGAGGTGCTCATCGGCGAGGTCCGCCCGATGATCGTGCGCTACTGCCGCGCCCGCCTCGGCCGGGTCTCCGGGCAGTACCACATCGCCGACGACGTGGCCCAGGAGGTCTGCATCGCGGTGCTGTCGGCGCTGCCCCGCTACCGCGACATGGGACGCCCCTTCGCGTCCTTCGTCTTCGGCATCGCCTCGCACAAGATCGCCGACGCGCTGCGCAGCGCGGTCCGCGCGGCCGTGCCCACCGAGGACCTGCCCGACGGCCCGGACGACCGTCCGGGACCCGAGGAGACCGTGGTCCGCTACATCGAGGCGCAGCGCGCCCGCGACCTGCTCACGCGGCTTCCCGACCACCAGCGCGAGCTGGTGCTGCTGCGCGTGGTGGCGGGCCTGTCGGCGGAGGAGACCGGTAATGTGCTGGGCATGTCCGCGGGGGCGGTACGGGTCGCGCAGCACCGGGCCCTGGCCCGGCTCCGCGCGATGGCCAGAGAGGAGTCGATCGCTTGACGGAGCGGAGCCCTGGCGCCCCGGATCCGGTCGGGCCTTCGAACTCCGGCGCGACCCGCGAGCCGGGGAGCCGGCCGCCGGCCCCGGCGGTGACCCTGCTCGCCGACCTCGGCGCGGTGCGCCGTACCGACGCGATCATCGACGCGCTGGCGGCGCGGCGCGCTGCCGGTTCCACCACCCGCCCCGCGGCTGACCGCGCCACCGACCGGATGGCGGCCGACCGCTCGGCGACCGACCGCCCTGCGAGCGACCGTCCGGCGAGTGGCCGTCCGGCGAGTGATCGCCCCGGCCCCGCCGCCGAGGGTTCTGCCGCCGCTGCCGGTGCCGGTGCCGGTGAGTGCGCTCGCGGCGCCGACGGTGACGAGGGCGCGGCCGACCCCGCCGTCCGGCTGCTGCGCGCGCTGATCGCCGACGTCGACGACCAGGGCGCCGGACGCGACGCCGCCGGCCCGCCCGACCCCGGCCCCGGCACG
>NZ_WBMR01000082.1 GCF_008923365.1 Actinomadura montaniterrae | reverse complement strand
CGCCGCGGCCCCGGCGGCGCCGGACGGCGCCGAGCCGCCGCAGCCGGCGGTGGCGGCCAGCAGAGCCGCGCACGCGCCGAGCCCGGCGACGAGCTTTCGAGCCGACATTCACCTCTCCTGCCTGCCCGGCACCACCCCTCGGCGATCGTTCCGCTTAGAGGAACACCGGGCCACTGATGCGTCATGGTGGCATCCATCACGTGACCCGGTCAATATCTAGGTGAAACTTGACGGAACTCGACAGCCGGTGCCAACTTGAAGGCGTCCGGCCCGGACACGGCGCCGGAACATGGACTTAACATTGTTCCGCTACGAGAAACGATCAGAACCGAAGGCGGTACCGCCCATGCCCGACGCCCTGTCCGGAGTCCGCGTGCTCGACGCGGCCACGCTGTTCGCCGGGCCGCTGGCGGCCACGCTGCTCGCCGACTTCGGGGCCGAGGTGATCAAGATCGAGCACCCGAAGGGCGACCCGGTGCGCAGCCACGGCGCCCGCCGCGACGGGGTCGGGCTGTGGTGGAAGATGCTCGGCCGCAACAAGAAGGCGATCACCCTCTACCTCGGCTCCCCCGAGGGCCAGGAGCTCTTCCGCCGGCTCGCCGCCGACGCCGACGTGGTGATCGAGAACTTCCGGCCCGGCACGCTGGAGCGCTGGGGCCTCGGGTACGACGAGCTGAAGAAGATCAACCCGAAGCTGGTGCTGGCCCGGGTCACCGGATTCGGGCAGACCGGCCCGTACGCGCGGCGGCCCGGCTTCGGCACGCTCGCCGAGGCGATGAGCGGGTTCGCCGCCATCACCGGCGAGCCGGACGGTCCGCCGACCCTGCCGCCGTTCGGCCTCGCCGACGGGATCGCCGCGCTGACCACCGCGTTCGCGGTGATGACGGCGCTGCGCGCGCGGGAGGCCACCGGCGAGGGCCAGGTCGTCGACCTGGCGATCATCGAGCCGATCCTGACCCTGCTCGGCCCGCAGATCATCACCTACGACCAGCTCGGCGAGCTGCAGGCCCGCACCGGCAACCGGTCGCACAACAACGCGCCGCGCAACACCTACCGGACCCGCGACGGCGGCTGGGTCGCGATCTCCACCAGCGCCCAGTCGATCGCCGAGCGGGTGATGCGGCTGGTCGGCCGGCCCGAGTACATCGACGAGCCGTGGTTCGCCACCGGCGCCGAGCGCGCCGAGCACGCCGACGAGCTGGACGAGGCCGTCGGCTCGTGGATCGCCCAGCGCGACCGCGACGAGGTGGTGAAGGCGTTCGAGGAGGCCGAGGCCGCCGTCGCGCCGATCTACACCGCCGCCGACGTCATGACCGACCCGCAGTTCGAGGCGCTCGGCACCATCGCGACCGTCCCCGACGACGAGCTGGGCCCGGTGAAGATGCAGAACGTCCTGTTCCGGCTGTCGCGGACGCCCGGGCACATCGACTCGGCCGGGCCGCCGCTCGGCGCGCACACCGCCGAGATCCTCGGCCGCTACGGGGTAGGCGAGGCGGAGCTGGACGAACTGCGCGCCAAGGGGGTGGTGAAGTGACCGGGCCCGAGCATCCGCACCGGACCTGGCTGTACGTCCCCGGCGACCGCCCCGACCGCATCGGCAAGGCGCTGGACTCCGGCGCGGACGCGGTGATCCTCGACCTGGAGGACGCCGTCGCCCCGGACGAAAAGGACACCGCCCGCCGCACCGTCGCCGCCGTCCTGGCGGAAGGACGGCCCGCCTACGTGCGGATCAACGCGCCCGGCACGCCGGACGGCACCGCCGACATCGGCCTGCTGGCGTCCGCGCCCGGCGCGCTCGCCGGCGTGCGGATCCCCAAGTGCGAGGACCCGGCCGCGCTGCGCCGCGTCGCCGACGCGCTCGGCGTGCCGGTGTTCCCCGTCCTGGAGTCGGCGCTCGGCGTGGAGAATGCCCTCGCGCTCGCCACCGCGCACCCGCTCGTCGCAGGGATCTCGCTCGGCGAGGCCGACCTGTCCGCCGACCTGCGGGTGACCGGCGGCGACGCGCTGGCCTGGCCGCGCTCGCGGGTGGTCGTCGCCGCCCGCGCCGCCGGGCTGCCGTCCCCGCCGCAGAGCGTGTGGACCGCCGTCCGCGACCTGGACGGCCTGCGCGCCGACACCGCCGCCGGGCACCGGGCCGGGTTCTTCGGCCGGTCGGTGATCCACCCCGCGCAGATCCCCGTCGTCCACGAGGCGTGCGCGCCCGACCCCGCCGACGTCGCCTGGGCGCGCGGCCTCATGGACCAGCTCACCGAGCGCGACGGCACCACCGGTGCCGCCGCGTGGATCGACTCCGCCGGCCGGTTCGTGGACAAGGCGGTCGTCGAGCGCGCCGCCTGGATCCTCGCCGTCGCCGCGTCCGCCCACCGCCCCGCACCGCAGAAGGAAGGCTCCCCCTCATGACCACCCAGGACCCGCTGCTCGCGGCGGTCGCCCGCGGCGTCCGGCTGATCGAGCTCGGCCAGCCGTTCTTCACCGGCATGCCCTGCTCCCCCAACCACCCCGGCTTCCGGATGACGCTGATCCGCCGGCATGGCGACATGGAGCGCCCGGACGGCGGCTCGGCCGCCAACGAGATCATCGTGACCGGCGGGCACGTCGGCACCCACATCGACGCGCTCTCGCACGTCAGCCACGACGGTGCGCTGCACGGCGGGATCGACGCCGCCGAGGCGCAGCGCGGCGGGGCGTTCACCAGCCACGGCGCCGAGAACCTGCCGGGCCTGCTGCGCCGCGGCGTCCTGCTCGACGTCGCCGCCGTGCACGGCGTCGCGACGCTGCCGCCCGGCTACGGGGTGACCGCCGAGGACCTCGACCTCGCCGCGAAGCGCGCCGGGGCCGAGCCCGGCGAGGGCGACGTCGCGCTGGTCCGCACCGGCTGGTCGCGCAACTTCGGCGACACCACCGCCTACCTCGGCAAGGAGACGGGCGTGCCCGGCGCGACGCCGGAGGCGGCCCGCTGGCTGGCGGACCGGAAGATCGTCGCGACCGGCGCCGACACCACCGCCTACGAGCAGATCCCGGCGGGCGCGGGCCACGCGGTGCTGCCCGTCCACCGGATCCTGCTGGTCGAGTCGGGGATCTTCATCATGGAGCACCTGAACCTGGAGGCGCTCGCCGAGGCCGGGCTGCACGAGTTCGCGTTCGTGCTCGCCCCGCTGCGGATCAAGGGCGGCACCGGCTCCCCCGTCCGGCCCCTCGCGGCGGTGTCGGCATGACCGCGCCGACCCCGGTCCAGCGGCTCGCCGCGCTCGCCGCCGGCGCGCGGGCGGACGGGCTGCCCGCCGAGCTGCGCGCCGACGCCGCGCGCCGCGTCCTGGACGCCCTGGGCAACAGCCTCGGCGCGACCGGCGAGGCACCGGCCCGCGCGGTCGGCGAGCTGGTCGCCGAATGGGGCGGCGCGGGCCGCGCCACCGCGATCGGCACCGGCGCCCGGCTCCCCGAGCCCAGCGCCGCGCTGCTGAACGGCACCCTCGCCCACTCGCTCGACTTCGATGACACGCACCTGCCGTCGGTGCTGCACCCGTCCGCGTCGGTCGTGCCCGCCGCGCTCGCCGTCGCCGAGGCGCGCGGCGCGACCGGTGCGGCGCTGCTGGACGCGGTGGGCGTCGGCGTGGAGATCACCGTCCGGCTCGGCATGGCCGGGTACGACCGCGCGCTGGGCAACTCGGTGTTCTTCGAGCGCGGCCAGCACGCCACCGCGATCTGCGGCGCCGTCGGGGCGGCGGCGTCCGCCGCGATGCTGTCCGGGCTGGACGCGGCCGGGATCGCCGACGCGATGGGCATCGCCGCCAGCATGGGCTCCGGGATCCTGGAGGCCAACCGGACCGGCGGGACCGTCAAGCGGATCCACTGCGGCTGGGCCGCGCACGCCGCCGTCACCGCCGCCGGCCTCGCCCGCACAGGCATCACCGGCCCGCCGACCGTGTTCGAGGGACGGTTCGGGTTCCTGCAGGCGTGGTGCGGCGACCAGGTCGACCTCGGCGCGCTCACCGACCGGCTCGGCGAGCACTGGGAACTGCCCGGGATCTTCTTCAAGCCGTACCCGTGCAACCACTTCACCCACGCGGGCATCGACGCCGCGCTGCGGCTCCGCGCGCGCGGGCTCGACCCGTCCGACATTGAGGGCATCGAGCTGGGCGCGCCCACGGCCGTGCTCCGCACGATCGGCGAGCCACGCGAGGACAAGATCCGTCCGAAGTCCGGCTACCACGCCGCGTTCTCCGGGCCGTACACGGTCGCGGCGGCGCTGCTCGGCGGCGGCGGGCTCGGCGTCTTCCACGAGGACTTCACCGACGAGGCCGCCGCCGACCCGGAGCGGCTCGCGCTGGCCGCGAAGGTCCGGTGCGTGCCGGACGCCCGCTGCGACGAGATCTTCCCGCACCAGTTCCCGGCCGTCCTGCGCGTGACGACCAGCGGCGGCGCCGTCCTGGAGGAGCGGGTGGACGCCAACCGCGGCGGCCCGGGCAACCCGCTGTCGGCCGAGGAGCTGGCGACCAAGTTCCGCCTCAACGCCGCCCGCCGCGTCCCCCCGGAGCAGGCCGACCGGATCACCGACCTGGCCTACGGCCTGGCCGACCTGGAGGACCTGAGCGCCCTCACCGCCCTCCTCACCTGACCCGGGCCCGTCCACTTGCGGCGAGTCAGGTGTGCTCCAGGATGAAGGTCGCGGTGGTGCCGGGGGCGAGGGCGCGGAATACGTGCGGGGCGTCGCCGGGATAGGCGACGTAGTCCCCCGGGGCCAGTTCGACGGGATCGTCCGCCGGACCGGCCAGGGCGCGGCCGGTGCTGAGGACCACGTGCTCGGTCGTGCCGGGCAGGTGCGGGCCGGACAGGTGCGGCTCCCCCGGTTCCGCCGCGACGCGGTAGACGTCGCGGCGGGCGTTCGGCGGGCACGACGCCAGCAGCGTCGCCGTGTAGTCCGCCTGCTCCGAGCGGGTGGCCGGGCCCTCCCCCGCGCGGACGACCCGCACGCCCGCCCGCGGCGGGTCGACCAGCCGGCTGAACGGGACCTCGAGGGCGCCGCCGAGCGCCCACAGCGTCTCCACGCTCGGGTTGCCGGTGCCCGCCTCCAGCTGGGACAGCGTCGACTTGGCGATGCCGGCGCGCCGGGCCAGCTCGGTCTGGGTCAGCCCGGCGCGGGCGCGCTCCCGCCGGATCGAGGCGGCGATCTGCGCGATCAGGTCGAGGTTCCCCACGTGTTCGCTCCAGACGTCCGGGTGTTCAGTTTGACGAACACTCCTCCGGTTGTTCATTCTAATGGACAGATGTTCGGCACATCGGACTGGAGCGATCATGGAGCATCTCGGCATCCTCGCCCACAGCGCGGAGGGCGCCGCGCTGTGCTTCCGCGCCTTCTGCCACGAGGGCTTCCGCGAGCTCGGCCCCGACGACCACCCCGACGTCACGCTCGACCTGATCGCGCTCGCGCGCAGCATGCCGTCCTGGGACGCGGGCGACCACGACGCCGTCCGCGCGATCCTCGCCGAGAGCGTCCGGCGCCTCGCCGCCGCCGGGGCCACGTTCTTCGCCTGCCCCGACAACACCGCCCACATGGCGCTGGAGCGGCCCGGCGGCGACCTGGCGCTCCCCGGGCTGCACATCGCCGAGGCCGTCGCCGACCGGGCCGCCCGCGACGGGCGCGCCCGCGTCGGCGTCCTCGGCACCCGCTACACCATGGACGGCCCGGTCTACCCGCGCGAGCTCGCCGCGCGCGGCATCGAGGCCGTGGTGCCGGACGCCGCCGACCGCGCCCGCGTCCACGAGATCATCTTCGGCGAGCTGGTGAACGGCGTCGTCACCGAGGAGTCCCGCCGCGAGTACGTGCGGATCATCGAGCGGCTCGCCGGGCGCGGCTGCGACGCCGTCGCGCTGGTCTGCACCGAGATCCCGCTGCTGGTCACGCCGGAGGTGTCGCCGCTGCCGACGCTCGACTCGACGCGCCTGCTGGCGCGCGCCGCGTTCGAGGCCGCGGCGGGTCTCCGCCCGATGCCGTCCTGGCGCGGCGGGCCCGCCGTCAGCCCCTGAGGGCCGGCCGTCAGCCCCTGAGGCGGCGCGCCAGCGCCGGGAAGAGCCGGAGGGCGTTCTCCCTGTTCACCGCGGCGTGCGCGCGCCGGTCCAGGGACGGGTCGCGATCGAGGAGCGCCGTCATCCGGTCCACCTCGGGACGGGTGACCTGCGGCCAGTCGGTGCCGAAGAGCAGGCGCCCGGCGCCCGCGGCGGCGAGCAGGGACGGCGTCGCGTACGGCGACATCGGCATGGCGGTGTCGTAGTGGAAGCGCCGCACGGCCCGCCGGAACGCCGCCGGACTCGGCCCCTCGCCCTGCCGGCCCGCGTGCTCGACGCGTCCGCCCACGTAGGGCAGGAAGCCGCCGGCGTGGGCGAGGATCACCGACAGCCGCTTGTACCGGTCGAGGGTGCCCGCGCTGACGAGGCTGAGGGCGGTGCGGGTCGTGTCGAGCATGAAGTCGGCGATCCAGTCCTCGACGCCCGGGACGGGACGCGCGTCCGCGAGCCCGGCGGGGTGGACGAACGCGACCGCGCCGCGCCGGTCCAGCTCGGCGAACAGCGGGTCGAACGCGGGGTCGCCCAGGTAGCGCCCGCCCGCGTTGGCCATCAGCAGGACACCGTCGGCGCCCAGCTCGTCCAGCGCGTACGCCGCCTCCTGGATCGCGATGTCGACGTGGAGCAGCGGCAGGTAGGCGAAGAAGCCGAACCGGGACGGGTGATCCCGCACGAGGCCGGCCAGCGACTCGTTGAACACCCGCGGGCCCGAGACGGCGAGCGCGCGGTCGCGGAACGCCTCGGACGGCGCGGGCGCCGAGGCGACGCCCGCCGCGATGCCCAGGTCGTCCATGGTGTCGAGGGTCTTGTGCAGATCCCACCGGCCCCAGTCGGGTCCGCCCTCGGGCGGGAGGAGGCCGTGCTCGACGGCCCATTCCTTCATGTCCGGCGGCAGCGCGTGGTGATGGGTGTCGATCCGCCCGTTCCGCGGGCCCGCCCCGCCGGTTCGCGCGGAGGCCGCGCCCGTCCCGGCTCCCGTGACGGCGGCCGCGGTCGCCACCGCCGCCGCCGTCATCACCCGCCGCCTGCTCGGTCCGCCCGTCCGCCGGTCGTCCTCGGCACGCATGCGCCTCTCCCTGCTCTCGCCGGAGCCGCCCGAATAGGAGTATATGAGAACGTCTCGGATGAGACTATATCGCCGGCGCCTAAAATCGCGGTGTGCAGACCGAACCTCCGGACCGGGCCGCGCTCGGCGACCCGCGCGCCGACGACACCGCGCTGGGCCTGCTGCTCGCCTCGGCCCACCGCGCCGCCCGCGCCGCGCTCGGCGACGAGCTGCGGCCGCTCGGGATCGAGACCAGGCACCACGCCGTGCTGGCCGCCCTCGACCGGCTCGGGCCGACCAGCCAGCGGCGCCTCGGCGCGCTGCTCGGCCTCGACAAGTCCGCCGTCGTCCGGGTGATCGACGAGCTGGAGCGCCTCGGCCTGGCCGAGCGCAAGCGCGACGCCCACGACCGCCGCGCCTACGCGATCGAGCTGACGGACGAGGGGCGCCGGTGCGCGCGGGCGTCCGCGGAGACGGCGGCCGCCGTCGGCGCCCGCCTCTTCGGCGCGCTCGACCCGGCCGACCGGGCCCGGCTCGTCGAGCTCCTCACCGGGATCGCCGGACGCGCCGCCGACATTTCGACCGGCGCCGAAACGAACCGTCCCTAGATTCGGGGGCATGGCGGACACGGACCTGGTCATCACCCGGCACTCCGAGGTCGGCGCCGTCCTCGCCGACGAGCGCTTCGTCGTTCCCGCGGCGGGAGGCGGAGCGCCGCCCGGCTCGCTCGCCTGGCTGCGCGGCGCCGTCTGCCGGTTCAGCGAAGGCGCCGAGCACGAGCGGCGGCTGCGCGTCGTGACGAAGGCCCTGGAGGAGGCCGACCCGGCCGTCCTGCGGCGGCGCGCCCGCGAACGCGTGCTGGCCGGGGAGGAACCGGACCTGGCCCCGATCGCCGCTCTGGGCGAGGCGCTCCGCGTCACCGACCTGGACGCCCTCATCGGCGCGGTGCCGCTCGCCGCGTCCGGCTACCTCACCGGGACAGGGCGGGACGGCGCGGACGCGGCCGTCGCGACGCTCGCCCGGCTGCTCGGGCCGGGACCGGACGAGGAGGTCGCCAACCGGATCGCCGTCTTCACGCAGGCCTGCGACGCGACCGCCGCGCTGGTCGGCAACGTGCTGCCGCTGTCGCGGCGCCCCGAGGCGCAAGGGTGCCCGATCGAGGCCGTCATCGCCGAGACGCTGCGGTACGACCCGCCGATCCCGGCCATGCGACGCGTCGCCCGCGAGGAGGCCGCCTTCCAGGGGCGGCGCATCGCCGCGGGGACGACGGTGACGCTCGACCTGCGCGCGGCCAACCGCGACCCGGCGGTGTTCGCCGAGCCGGACCGTTTCGACCCCGCGCGCGGGGAACCTCCCCATCTGACGTTCGGGACCGGCCGGCGCCCCTGCCCCGGCGCGGACCAGGCCGTGCAGCTGGCGGCCGGCGTGGTGGAAGCCCTCAACGAGTTGGAGACCGTCCGATGACCCTTCCGGAGACCTTCCACGACCTGCACCGCGGCGACCGGCCGCTGCTCCTGCCGAACGCCTGGGACTTCGCGAGCGGCGCGGCACTGGTGAGGGCGGGCTTCCCCGCCGTTGGGACGACCAGCCTCGGCGTCGCCGCGGCGGCCGGGAAGACCGACGCGACCGGCGACGCGCGGGACGAGACGCTCGCGCTGGCGCGCAACCTCGCCCGGCTGCCCGTCCCGGTGACGGTCGACATCGAGGGCGGCTTCTCCACGCGGGTCGCCGACGTCGCCGAACTCGCGACGGAGCTGGCCTCCTACGGGATCGCCGGCCTCAACCTCGAGGACGGACGCTCCGACGGGACGCTCGCCCCGCTCGACCACCAGACCACGGTCATCGCGGCGGTGAAGCGCGCGGCTCCGCAGCTGTTCCTCAACGCGCGGACCGACACGTTCTGGCTCGCCGGCGGCGCCCCCGACATGGACGAGACGCTGCGGCGGGTCCGGGCGTTCGCCGACGCGGGCGCCGACGGCGTGTTCGTCCCCGGCATTGCCGCCGACGACGACGTCCGGGCCGTCGTCGAGGCCGTCGACCGGCCCCTGAACGTGCTGTTCATGCCGGGGAAGACCGGCATCGCACGGCTCACCGAACTGGGCGTCCGGCGGGTCAGCACGGGTTCGCTGCTGTTCCGCAAGGCGCTGGAGGCCGCGGTCGCGTCCGCCCTCGACGTGACCGGCGCCGGCGCCGGCGCCCCCGCGTTCTCCTACGGAGACGTCCAGGCCCTGGTCTCACGCTGAGAGTTCAGTGACCGGTGATCGCGTCGGCGAGGTGGGCGAGCGCGGACGTCCGCGGGGACGACGTCGCGGACTCGCGGGCGTCCGCCGCACGGTAGAGGGCGTACATCGCGTGGACGCCGAGCCAGCGCAGCGGCTCTGGCTCCCAGCGGCGGACGCGCCGGTCCACCCACGGCAGCGCCGTCAGCTCGGTGTCCTCGCGCAGGACGAGGTCCCGCAGCGTCCGGCCTGCGAGGTTCGCCGTGGCGACGCCGTGACCGGTGTAGCCGCCCGCGTGCCCGAGGCCGGACGCGTGGTCCACCACGACGGTCGAGCACCAGTCGCGGGGCACGCCGAGGACGCCGGACCAGGCGTGCGCGACGCGCCCGTGCTCGGCGGCGGCCGGGAACATCGCGGCGAGCATCGACCACAGCTCGGCGACGGTCGCGGGCTGGGTCCGGCCGCCGTCGTCCACCCGGGAGCCGTAGCGGTACGGCCGGCCCCGGCCGCCGAACGCGATCCGGTCGTCGGCGGTGCGCTGCGCGTACATGTAGTAGTGCGCGAGGTCGCCGAGCAGCTCGCGGCCCTCCCAGCCGATCGCGTCCCAGACCTCCGCCGGCAGCGGCGTCGTGACGATCATCGAGCTGTTCATCGGCAGCCAGTCGCGGTGGTGGCCGCCGACCCCGGCGGTGAACCCCTCGGTCGCGCGCAGCACGTACTCGGCGGTGACGGTCCCGTTCGGGGTGACGGCGGCGGCCGGGGCCGTGCCGCGGCGCGGCAGGATGCGGACCACCGGCGTCCGCTCGTAGACCTCCACGCCGAGCCCGCGGACGGTCTCCGCCAGGCCCCGGACGAGCTTGGCGGGCTGCACGCGGGCGCAGTGCGGGCTCCACGCGGCGGCGGTCGCGCCCGCGACGCGCAGCCGCTCGTCGCGTTCGGCGGCGGGCAGGGGGACGAGGTCCTCCTCCGTCCAGCCCCATTCCCGGGAGCCGGCGACCATCGCGGCGAGCCGGGCCCGCTGCGCGGGGTTGCGGGCGACGTGCAGCACCCCGCTCTTCACCAGGTCGGCGTCGATGCCCTCCGCCGCGGCGACCCGGATCACCTCGTCGACCGCGTCGAACATCGCGTGCTGCAGCGCCACCGCGGCGATGCGGCCGTGCCGCGCCGCGTACCGCTCCCGCGACCCGGCGATCTCGCCCAGCACCCAGCCGCCGTTGCGGCCGGACGCGCCGAACCCGGCGAACTCGCGCTCCAGCACGACGATCTCCAGCTCGGGGCGGGCGCGTTTCAGGTAGTAGGCCGTCCAGAGGCCGGTGTAGCCGGCGCCGACCACGCAGACGTCGGCGCGGCGCGGGCCGGGCAGGCGCGGGCCCGGTTCGGGGCGGCCGGCGGGCAGGTACCAGTGGGAGACGCCGCCGTTGGCGAAGCCGGGCGCCAGCGGCGCCCGCCCGGACGAGGAGCTCATCCGCTCATACTGCTGTATTCAGCAGTCCGGACGGTAGAGGGCGACGGATTCTATGGGACGGCGTCGATCCCGCGACGGGATCCGAGCCACCCGGACCGGTCGGCGGCATAGTAGGACGCGCCGTCGGGACCGTCCGGGCCGCCGCGCCACGGCCGCATCCCGAGGCTCGCGGCGACCTCGGCGGACACCGCGCTGTCGGGGTCGATCTCGGCGGTGACGCGGCGCAGCCCGACCACCCCGAACGCGTAGTCCAGCACCGCGCGGGACGCCTCCGCCGCCAGCCCCTGCCCCCACCGGTCCGGTTCGAGGCTGTAGAGGATCTCCACGTCCACCCCCCGGTCGAACGGGCCCTCGTGGCCGCGCAGCCCCGCCACCCCGATCAGCGGCGCGCCCGGCCGCGGCTCCGCCGGCCCGAGCCCCCGGCGCAGGGGCCGCAGCGCCCACAGGCCGTAGCCCTCGGTGGCGAAGTCCCGCTCGCTGGTCTCGATGATCTCGGTGACCTGGACGGGCGAGATCGACGCGCCGTCGAACAGGTGCCGGCGGACGACCGGGCCGGTCCAGTGCGTCAGCAGCGCGTGGTGGTCGGTCATGCCGATGGGGTGCAGGGCGAGCCGTCCGGTCTGCAGCGTCTCGGTCATCGCGGCCTCACCCGTCCTGCGCCGGGCCGCCGTCGGCGCCGTTCCCGGGCCAGGGCGGGGCGGGCTCGCCGTCGGGCACGCCCACCCGGAACACCCGCAGCTGCGTCGCCAGGGCGCTGTAGTAGCCGACGAGGGTGACGAGCTCGACGACGGCGGGCCGGCCGAGGGTCGCGACCGCCTCGGCGTAGACGGCGTCCGCGAGGTCGTGCTCGGCGACCAGCTGCCGGGCGGCCTCGTGGACGAGGCGCTCGCGGGCGTCGGCGAGCATCGGGGCGCGGCCCTCGCGCAGCGCGTCGATCTCGTCCTCGCTCAGGCCGGCGCGGCGGCCGAGCCGCTCGTGCGCGTACCACTCGTAGTCCGAGCGCAGGTGCGCGGCGACGACCAGGGTCGCGATCTCCCGCTCGCGCTTGGTGAACGCCGTGCGGAACCGTAGCGCGGCGCCGAGGTCCTGCAGCGGCATCCCGACGGCCGGGCTGTACAGCATCGCGTTGAACGGGCCGAGGAGGCGGCCCTCGGCGTCCACGAACCCGTACGGCCCGCTCCCGCCGTCGGCGCGGGGGCCTCCGGTCAGGGCCTCGTACACGGCCTGCTGCTCGGCGCCGAGCGAGGCGGGCGACAGCAGGGGCAGGCGGGCCGCGAGCGGCCCGTTGCGGGGTTGGTCGTTGACGTGCTCACCGCTCACGGGGTCGATCACTCACCGCACGCTAGGCCGTCGCGCCGGGCCTCTCAAGCCCTCGTCCGGAATGTGAAACCGCGCGCTCACGGTGACGTAGCGCCCGCGTAACAGCCGCCGACCAGAGTGGACACGTCCGCACCGGACACCGGCCGGACACGGATCGCACGCGACCGGGCCGGCGGCCCCCGAAGGGAACGTTCCATGCCGTTGTTCCGCATCCGCACCGAGATCGAGGACCGGCCCGGCCGGCTGGCCCTCCTCACCGCAGCGCTGGCCGGACGCGGCGCCAACATCCTCGCCCTGTCGGTCCAGGTGGACACCGGCGGCGTGGTCGACGAGTTCCTCGTGGACGTCCCGCGCGGCGCCGCCGGTCCGCGGGAGCTGGCCGAGACCCTCGCCGCGGCGGGCGGCGCGCGCACGGCCGTCCGTCCCGCCCGGCCGCACGAGCTGGTGGACGAGCCGACGCGGGCGCTGGTGCTGGCGTCCCGGCTGCGCGCCGAGCCGCACGCGGTGCCGGAGGTCCTCGCCGAGCTGCTGCGCGCCGACGAGTCCGCCTGGGCGCGCCTCGCCGACCGCGACGGCGAGGGCGACGGCTGCGTCCTGACCGTCCCGCTGGGGCACGGGCGGGCCGTCCGGCTCCGGCGGTACGGCCTGCCGTTCACCGCGACGGAGGCGGCCCGCGCCGACGCCCTCGTCCGCGCGGCGCTGCCCGCCGAGCCGCCGCGCCCGGCGTCCCGCCGCCTGCCGCTGCGCGACGGCACGCACGTGACCGTCCGGCCGATCGAGCCGCGCGACGCCGGCGCGGTCCGCGAGCTGCACGAGCGCTGCTCGCTGGACAGCCGCCGGATGCGCTACTTCAGCCCGAAGCCGTACCCGCCGCCCCGGGCGATCGAGCGGTTCTGCGACCCGGCGCACGGCCTGACGCTCGTCGCCGAGGGACCGGACGGGTCACTGCTCGCCCTCGCGCACCTGATCCACGTGCTCGACCCGGGCGTCGCGGAGCTGGCGTTCCTCGTCGAGGACGCCTGGCAGGGCCGAGGCCTCGGCCGCGCGCTCGCCGAGCTGCTGCTGGGGCTGGCCCGCGAGCGCGGCCTGGTGGAGCTGCGCGCGACCGCGCTGAGCGAGAACGTGCGGATGCGGCGGCTGCTGACCTCGCTCGGCGGCCGGACCCGCCGCACCGAGGAGCCGTCCATCGTGGAGATCAGGCTGCGCGCGGACGGCCGCCCCGCCCCCGGCGCGCTGGCAGGATGGCGGGGTGACCGGCATCTATGACGACCCCTGGGCCTACGAGCTGGCCTGCTCGTTCCGCGACGTCGGCGCCGAGGCGGGCGCGCTGCTCGGCTGGTGCGCCGAGCACCGCCCGGACGCGGCGGGCCCGGTCCGGACGGTGCTGGAGCTGGCCGCCGGGCCCGCCGAGCACGCCCGCGAGCTGGCCCGCCGCGGCCTCACCGCGACCGCGCTGGACCTGAACCCCGCGATGTGCGCGTACGCGGCGCGCGAGGCCGGGCGCGCGGGCGTCTCGGTCGAGGTCGTCGAGGACGACATGACGGCGTTCGACCTCGGCCGCCGGTTCGACCTGGTGCTGACCATGCTGGACTCCACGTCCCACCTGATGACGCTGGACGCGTTCGTCGCGCACCTGCGCCGCGTCGCCGCGCACCTCGCGCCCGGCGGCCTGTACGTGATCGAGATGTCGCATCCGCGGGACCGGCTGTCGGACGATCCGAGCGTCAGCACCGGCTGGACGGTCGAGCGCGACGGCGTGCACGCGTCCGTCCGGTGGGGCGAGCCCACCGACCTGCTGGATCCGATCACGCAGATCGCCGACGACCACGTGACGATGACGATCGAGGCGGACGGCGCGACCCGCATCATCGAGGACGTCGTCCCCTACCGGTTCTGGACGGCGACCGAGCTGGACGCGGCGATCCGGCTCGCCCGCGGCCTGGACGTCGTCGCCCGGTACGGCGACTTCGGGACCGGTGCGGACGCGGTCGCCCTCACCGATCCCGAAGCCTGGCGCATGATCACGATCCTGCGCCCGTCCTGACTCAGGGGGTGGGCGCCCACCCCGGCATCGGGTAGCCGGCCAGCATCTCGCGGACCTCGCCCGCGACCCGCTCGACGACCGTCTCGTCCGCCCGCGCGGCGGCCTGCACGACCTCGTCGATCCAGGCCGCGACCTGCGGCATCCGCGCCTCGTCCAGCCCGCGGGTGGTGATCGCGCCGGTGCCGAGCCGCAGCCCCGACGGGTCGAACGGCCTGCGCGGGTCGAACGGGACCGCGTTGTAGTTCAGCTCGATGCCGGCGCGGTCGAGGGCCTGCGCGGCGGGCTTGCCCGCGACGCCCTTGTTCGTCAGGTCGATGAGGATCAGGTGGTTGTCGGTGCCGCCGGAGATCAGGTCGTAGCCGCGCTCCAGCAGCGCCGCCGCGAGCGCCCGCGCGTTCGCGACGACCTGGCGGGCGTAGCGGGCGAAGCCCGGCGCCGCGGCCTCCTTCAGCGCGACGGCGATCGCGGCGGTGGTGTGGTTGTGCGGGCCGCCCTGCAGGCCGGGGAAGACGGCCTTGTCGACCGCCTTGGCGTGCTCGGCCGTCGACATGATCATCGCGCCGCGCGGGCCGCGCAGCGTCTTGTGCGTGGTCGTGGTGATCACGTCCGCGTGCCCGACCGGGGACGGGTGCGCGCCGCCCGCGACCAGGCCCGCGATGTGCGCGATGTCGGCGGCGAGCACCGCGCCGACCTCGCGGGCGATCTCGGCGAACGCCGGGAAGTCGATGGTGCGGGGCACCGCCGTCCCGCCGCACCAGATCAGCTTCGGGCGCTCCTTCAGCGCCAGGTCGCGGACCTCGTCCATGTCGACGCGGCCCGTGTCGGCGCGCACCTCGTAGCGGACGGGCGTGAACCACTTGCCGGTGGCCGACACCGACCAGCCGTGCGTCAGGTGGCCGCCCATCGGCAGCGACAGGCCCATCACCGGGTCGCCGGGGTCGAGGAACGCCATGTAGACGGCGAGGTTGGCGGGCGAGCCGGAGTACGGCTGGACGTTGGCGTGCTCGACGCCGAACAGCTGCCTCGCCCGGTCGATGGCCGCCAGCTCGATCGGGTCGACGTTCTGCTGGCCCTCGTAGTACCGCTTGCCGGCGTACCCCTCGGAGTACTTGTTGGTCAGGACGGAGCCGGTGGCCTCCAGCACCGCCGGCGACACGTAGTTCTCCGAGGCGATCAGCCGGATCTTCTCGAACTGGCGGCGGGCCTCCGCCTCGACCAGCCCGGCGATCTCGGGGTCCGCGGCCTGCAGATGGGGGACGGCGGGCTCGTGCACGACTACCTCCGCGCTGCTCGCGCCGGAACGCGCTGCGGGCGCCCCGGCAAGGGGACCCGTACACCCAGGCGCGCGGTGTGCGGACTAGTTTCGCTCCCCGGTGGTCGTCTCCACCTTGACTGCGCCAGTCGCGTACGCGCCATCATAGCGAGCCGCCTCCCGCACCACCCGCTCTCGCCGGACGCGGCGGGCGCGGGCTGTCCGCGCCGGAAGCGACACCACCACGAGCCCGCCGAGCAGCAGCACCGCGCCCACCGCGACCCGCCCCGACATCCGCTCCCCCAGGACCGCCACGGCCAGCACCGCGGCGACCAGCGGCTCGGCGAGGCTCAGCGTCCCGGCCGTCGCGGCGCTCACCCGGTGCAGGCCCGTGACGAAGAACATGTACGCGGCCGCGGTCGCGGCGACGCCGAGCCACGCCACCAGGGCCGCCGACCGGGGCGCCGCGAGCTCCGGCAGGTCCGCGAGCGTCCAGGGCAGCAGCACGGACCCGCCGGCGAGCAGCGTCACCGACACCGCCGCCGCCATCCCCATGCCGCCGCCGGCCGGCCCGCTCCGGCCGGTCAGGACCTTCGCCGACACCGTGTACACGCCGAAGCACGTCCCGGCGACCAGGCTGAGCCCGACGCCGAGCAGGTCGACGTGGGCGTCCGCGCCCGGCGCCGTCAGCAGCGCGACCCCGCCGATCGCGCAGGCCGTGCCCGCCCACCAGCGCCCGCTCAGCCGCGTCCGGAGCACCAGCCGCTCGCACAGCCCGGTCGAGACGGGCGCGAGCCCGAACACCACGGCGGTCGCGACCGCGGCGCCCGTCCGGCCGACCGCGCTGAAGAACGACGCCTGGAAGATCCCGGTGGCGGCGGACGCGGCGGCCACCGGCGGCCACGTGCGCCGCGACAGCGCCCGGAACGCGCGGGGGTCGCGCGCGAGCACCAGCGCGGCCAGGATCACCCCGCCGGTGAGGATCCGGGCGCCGCCGACCGCGACCGGGCTCGCGGCGGAACCGGCCAGCACCTGCGCCGGCCCCACAGTCCCCCACAGGACTCCGGCGGCCAGGACGAGCAGCGCCGCGGACGGGTTGTTTCGTCGGTCCATGCCCCTGAAGCTAGGCAGGACTGCGGCCATCGGCTTTCTGAAGCGTCATTCGTTCGGACTGACCGCTCTGCTCCGGCGGTTCTTCGGTAAAGCGGTCACGGACGCCCTCTCAGGCGTACGGTGTTCGCCCGTCACGGCCGTCGGCCGCCGGAAGTTCGCCCTGCTCCTTCGGCTGGACGTAGTCGTACACCACGAGGGTCCGGACGTCCACGAACTCCTTGCGGCGGGCCAGGCGATCCAGCACGAAGTCCCGCAGGTACGTGGTGCTGGGCACCGCCACATGGACGAACAGGTCCTCGTTGCCCGTCACGACGAAGACGCCCACCGCCTCGGGCATCGCGGCCATGCTGTCGCGCGCCGACTCGATCGCCTCCCGCGACTGCGGCCGGATCCGGATCGAGATCAGCGCCTGCACGCCGCGGCCGAGCCGCTCGAAGTCGACCGCCGCGTGGAAGCCGGTGATGACGCCGCGCGAGCGCAGCGCCCGCGTCCTTTCCAGCGCCGTGGACGGGGCGATCCCCACCGCCTCGGCCAGCTCCCGGTTCGTCTGCCGCCCGTCCCGCTGCAACCGCCGCAGGATCGCCTGGTCGACCGCGTCCATGTGACTCCCTCCCGAACTCGCCGCCGCGTGCCGAACTCCCGCGCGGAAAATGCGCCGGAGCATCCTCTCTACCGAAGATTATTCGCTCACTCGCGGTGCTCCCGGCACGGGACGGGAGGGACTGGTGATTTCACCGATGCCTCCCGTCCGGCCGGGCGCCCACAATTGGCGGCCCACAGCGGCGGCGCGGGCCGCCCTACGGGGAGTCGAGGTCATCGTGAGCGGGGCCCATCGGGAAACGGGACGGCGCGCGCGGCGGCGGAACCGGCGCGCGCGCCGGGCCGTGGCGGTCGTGTGCATGGCGATCGCGACGGTGCTCGGCACGTCGGTGTACGCGCTGTCGGCGATCACGGCGTGCTCCGGCGGGGTGACGACGCTCGACGCGGCCGTCGCGCCGGAGCTCGCGCCCGCCGTCTCGGCGGTCGCCGACGGCTTCAACGGCGCCGACCACCGGGCGGGCGGGAAATGCGTCCGCGTCACCGTCCGGGCTGCGGGCCCGGCGGGCGTGACGGCGCTGCTGTCCGGGCAGATCCCCGCCGGTGCGGGCGTGCGTCGCCCCGACCTGTGGGTGCCGGACTCCTCCCTCTGGCTGCGGCTGCTGAGCAAGCCCCCGCGCACGGTGGGCGGCCCGCTGGCGCGCTCGCCGCTGGTCGCCGCCGTCCCGCGCGCACAGGCCGCCGGGACGCCCGGCACCTGGACGGACCTCCTGCACGCGGCGGCGCCCGGCGAGCGGCGCTCGCGGGCCGTCCGGCTTGTCCTCGCCGACCCGTCCCGCACCGGAGCCGGGATCGCCTCACTGCTGATCGCGAGGGAGCGGGACGGAGACGCCGCGTTCGCGGCGTTCGCGCGCTCGGTCCGGGAGAGCACCGCACCGGACGTGGCCGGCGAGTTCGGCCTGGCGGCCAAGGCCGCCTCGCAGCCTGCACCCGTCCTGGCCGTCCCCGAGCAGGCCGTGTGGGAGCACGACCGCAAGGAACCGGCGGCCGCTTTCCATGCCGTCTACCCGCGCGACGGGACCCTGTCGCTCGATTATCCGTTCACGATCGTCGACGACCGTCCCGGCGCGCGGCTGTTCGAGCGCGCGCTGCGCGGCGGCGAGGCCCGCGAGCGGTTCCTGGCGGCGGGATTCCGCGATCCCACCGGGCGGGCGCCGGCCGCGTTCGCCCGGACGTCCGGACTGTCGGCGGCCCCGCCCGCCGTCCTCGCCGAACCCGACCCCGCCCTCGTCCGCCGGACGGCGCAGGAGTGGGCACGGCTGACGCTCGGCTCCCGGATGCTGTCGGTGCTCGACGTCTCCGGGTCGATGGCGCAGCCGGTGCCCGGCTCGCGGCTGACCCGGCTCCAGGCGATCGCGCAAGCCTCCCAGGAGGGCCTCGCCCTGCAGCCCGACGACACCGAACTCGGCCAGTGGATCTTCTCCACCCGGCTGGACGGCGACCGCGACTGGCGGCAGACCGTCCCGATGGGCCCGCTCGGCGGGCGGATCGGGTCCGTCACGCGGCGCCAGCGCATCCTCAGCTCGCTGGCCACGCTGCGCCCGAAACCCGACGGCGCCACCGGCCTGTACGACACGGTCCTCGCCGCCGTCCGGTACATGCGCCGCACCTACCGGCCGGAGATGGTCAACACGGTGCTGGTGTTCACCGACGGCCGCAACGACGACCCCGGCGGCCCGACCCTGGACCGCACGGTCGCCGCGCTGCGCGCCGGGCGCGAGGAGACCCGCCCCGTGCAGATCATCGTGATCGGCTTCGGCCCGGACGTCGACACCGCCGAGCTGCGGCGGCTCGCCGACGCCACCGGCGGCAGCGTCTACACCGCCCGCGCCCCGCAGGACATCCTGCGGATCTTCGGCGAGGCCACGGCCCGCCGCCTGTGCGCCCCGTCCTGCTGAGCCCGGCGCCGTGGTGAGGGCAGCGCCGTGGTGAGGGCAGCGCCGTGCCGGGCGCCGCTCAGGGCCGTCCGGGCAGCCGCGCGGCGAGGCCGTCGAGCAGGCACTCCAGCCCGAACGCGAACCGGCGCGCGCACTCGCGCTCGACGTCGACGTCCCCGGCGGCGGCCATTCGCCGGCCGAGCAGCGGATGGTCCCGTGCCACCTGCCGCATGTACGCGGCGGCCTCCTCCGCCCACTCCGCCGTACCGGCGCCGGTGCGGTCCAGCGCGGCGCGCCAGGACGTCTCGGCCGCGACGGCCCCGATCACGTGGTCGTTGACGGCGGCGAGCGCCGCGTCGAGGTCGGCGTCGGCGAAGCCCGCCCCGGCCAGCACCGCCAGCCCGGCCTCGCTGAGCGCGAGCGCGTTCGGGCCGAGGTTCGGCCGGCCCGCCAGGTCGGACAGCACCCACGGATGCCGCAGCAGCATCGCCCGGTTCGCCGCGGCCAGCGCCGCGAGCGCCTCCCGCCACCCGTCGCGGGGGCCCGTCCCGGCCTCCGCCAGGACCTCGCCGAGCACCTCGTCGAGGGCGAGCTCCAGCAGCTCGTCCTTCGTCGTCACGTACCAGTAGAGCGATCCGGCGGTCACGCCGAGCTCGCCCGCGATCCGGCGCATCGACAGGCCCTTGCCTCCCTCGGCGTCCAGGATCGCGACCGCGCACGCGACGATCCGCCGGCGGCTGAGCCGCCGGTCGCGGGCCGGACGCTCGGGACGCAGCCAGACGGAGGGCGAGGGCGTGGTCATGCCTCCACCCTAGCGAACCCGCCGTACATCGTTTTAGGCTCTTATACACTGTTCAAGGAAGCTGAACGTTGTTCAAGGAGGGTGCCATGGAACGCGACGTCCACGTGACCGTCTGGGACGAGACCTGCGGCGCCGGGCCGCGGGCGATCCTCGTGCACGGGTCCACGACCTGGGGGGACGACCCCGTATTCGGATTCGCGGCGCAGCGGCCCCTCGCCGCCCGGTACCGCGTCCTCGCGATGGACCGCCGTGGCCACGGGCGCAGCGGGCCGTCCAGGTCCCCCGGATACACGAGCGACTACGAGGCCGACGCCGAGGACATCGCGGCCCTCCTCGGCGACGGCGCTCACCTCGTCGGGCACTCCTACGGCGCGACCGGGGCCATGCTCGCGGCGGCGCGGCACCCCGGCTCCGTCCTGTCGCTCACGCTGATCGAACCCGGCTCCTACCAGGCGGCGGCGGACGACCCCGTCGTCGCAGCCGCGCTCCGCGCGAACCGGGAGAGCACCGCGCGGATGCCCGCCGGCCCGACCCCGGAGGCGTACCTGCGGGCGGCGACCGCGTCGGTGGGCCTGCCGCCGCTGGAGCCGGACCCGCGGCGGCTGCGGGCCGCGGAGGCCGCGATGCGGGAGCGGCACTGCTGGGAGGCGCCCGTGCCGGTCGCGGAACTCGCCGCCGCGCCCTGGCCCAAGCTCGTGATCTCCGGGACGTGGGAGACCGCGCCCGCCCTCTACCGCGAACGCGGCGGCGAGCCGCTGATGGCGTGCGCGCGGGTCACCGCCGCCCGGATCGGCGCGCGGCTGCTGCGCGTCCCGGGCTCCGGCCATTACGCGCACGTGGACCGCCCGGACGCCGTCAACGCCGCCCTCGACGACCTCTGGAGCAGTCCCGCGGCATGAAAAGGCGACGGCCCGGCCCCCTTCCGGGGACCGGGCCATGGCTCGGTGCGGTGCGGGCGGAGGGTCAGCTCCGGCCGGCGGCCTCCAGGGCCTTCTTCACCGCGGCGCGCTTCTCGCGCAGCTTCGCGAGCGCCTCCTCGAGGATGGCCTCGCCGTCCTCGTCGCTGCGCCGCTCCTTCACGTACGCCAGATGCGTCTTGTAGGGCTCGGTCTTCGGCGGCGCCGGCGGGTTCTCCGCGTCCTGCCCGGCCGGGAACCCGCAGCGCGGGCAGTCCCACGTCTCCGGGACCGCGACGTCGGTCGCGAAGCTGGGGCGGGTCTCGTGCCGGTTGGCGCAGTAGAAGGTCACCCAGACGCGGGGGGCGGCGTCGCCGCGCTCCGCCTCTCCCATTGGACCGGCCCCGACGCGGCTGCCCCGAATCGCGTTGCCACTACCCACGGACTACTCCTCGCTTTGTGTGCCGCCGCCGCCAGGGGACCTCCGAGGACGGCGCGGCGCTCGAACGTGTTGGACGGGGCGGCTCAGCCGACGCCCTTGTGCTTGAACAGCAGCCCGAGCACGATGATCGAGGCGAACCAGACCACCCCGACGCCGATCGTCAGCCGGTCCAGGTTGCGCTCCACCACCGACGAGCCGCCGAGCGACGACGAGATGCCGCCGCCGAACATGTCGGACAGTCCCCCGCCCTTGCCCTTGTGCATCAGGACGAGGACCACCATCAGCAGGCTCGTGACGATGAGCACGATGGACGATGCGATGATCACAGTTCTTCAGCGCCTTCTCTGGCCGGCCCCGCGAGCGGGGCCTCGTCTGTAGGGACGGAGGATCGAGCCGGGCGGTTTACCCGTCAGCTACGAAGGGTACGACGAACTACCCGCTGGTTCGGCAAGAACCCCCATGTCACGCGGAATTGATCAGTTTTGATCAGGCCGGGAGATCCCGGTACCGGCAGATCTTGACGAACTCGCCCGGGTCGAGGCTGGCACCACCGACCAACGCGCCGTCCACGTCGGCCTGCGCCATCAGCCTGGCGATGTTGTCGCCCTTCACCGAGCCGCCGTACAGGATACGCACCTGGTCGGCCACTCCGCCGTCGTACAGCTCGGCGAGCCGGGTGCGGATCGCGCCGCAGACCTCCTGCGCGTCCTGCGGGGTGGCGACCTCGCCGGTGCCGATCGCCCAGACCGGCTCGTAGGCGATCACCGTGCGCCGCACCTGCTCGGCGGAGATCTTCTCCAGGGCGCCGTCCAGCTGCGCGAGGACGTGCGCGACGTGCCCGCCGGACTTGCGCACCTCCAGGCCCTCGCCCACGCAGACGATCGGGGTCATCTCCGCGCCGAGGACCGCCTTGGCCTTGGCGTTGACGAGCGCGTCGTCCTCCGCGTGGTACTCGCGCCGCTCGGAGTGCCCCACGATCACGTAGGAGCAGCCGAGCTTGGCCAGCATCGACGCGGCGATCTCGCCGGTGTAGGCGCCCGACGCGTGCTGCGAGACGTCCTGCGCGCCGTACTGGATGGCGTAGTTGTCCGCCGCGATCACCGTCTGCACCGTGCGCAGGTCGGTGAACGGCGGGCACACGACGACGTCGACGGCCTCGAAGTCGGGCTCCTTCAGCGCGAACGCCATCTTCTGGACGAGCAGCAGCGCGTCCAGGTGGTTCTTGTTCATCTTCCAGTTGCCCGCCATCAGCGGCTTGCGGGCGGGGGTCGCGGCGGCCATCGGTCAGTCCTCCAGTGCCTGCAGGCCGGGCAGCGTCTTGCCCTCGAGGTATTCGAGGCTGGCGCCGCCGCCGGTCGAGATGTGCGAGAAGGCGGCCTCGTCGAAGCCGAGCTGCCGGACGGCCGCGGCGGAGTCGCCGCCGCCGACCACGGTGAACGCGCCGGAGTCGATCAGGCCCTGCGCGACGGCGCGGGTGCCGTGCGCGTAGGGCTCCATCTCGAACACGCCCATCGGGCCGTTCCAGAACACCGTCTTCGCGCCGGCGAGGCGCGCCGCGAACAGCTTGCCGGACTCGGGGCCGATGTCCAGGCCGAGCCGGTCGGCGGGGATCGCGTCGGCGGCGACGACGTCGTGGTCGGCGTCGGCGGCGAACGCGGTCGCGGCGACGACGTCCACCGGCAGCACGAACTCCACGCCGGTCTCCTCGGCGCGCCGCAGGTACTCGCGGACGGTGTCGAGCTGGTCCTCCTCGAGGAGGCTCTTGCCGACCTCGTGGCCCTGCGCCTTGAGGAAGGTGAAGACCATGCCGCCGCCGATGAGGATGCGGTCGGCCTTGCCGAGCAGGTTGTCGATCACGCCGAGCTTGTCGGAGACCTTGGAGCCGCCGAGGACCACCGCGTAGGGCCGCTCGACCCGCTCGGTGAGCTTCTCCAGCACCGACACCTCGGTGGCGATCAGGTCGCCGGCCGCGTGCGGGAGCCGCTCCGGCACGTCGTAGACGCTCGCGTGCTTGCGGTGCACCGCGCCGAACCCGTCGCCGACGTAGACGTCGGCGAGGGCCGCGAGCCGGTCGGCGAACGCGCCGCGCTCGGCGTCGTCCTTGCTGGTCTCGCCCGGCTCGAAGCGCAGGTTCTCCAGCAGCGCGACGTCGCCGTCGCCGAGCCCGCCGACCGCGGCGTGCGCGGACGCGCCCACCACGTCGTCGGCGAACACCACGCGGACGCCGAGCAGCTCGCCGAGCCGGCCCGCGACGGGCGCGAGCGAGAACTCGGGCCTCACCTCGCCCTTCGGGCGGCCGAGGTGGGCGCAGACGATGACCTTGGCGCCCCTGGCCAGCAGCGTCTCGATCGTCGGGAGGCTGGCCCGGATCCGCCCGTCGTCGGTGATCCGGCCGTCCTGCAGCGGGACGTTCAGGTCGGCACGGACCAGCACCTTCCGGCCGGCGACGTCCAGATCGTCAATGGTGCGCATCGGGATGCGATGTCCTTCCGGATACGGCCCCGGGGGGGGGGGGGGGGGGGCGGGGGGGCGGGGGCGGGGGGGGGCCCCCCGCCCCCCCCAGGGGGGTATGCTTGGTCCTACCGTAGCGGCCCCCGCCGGGGCCGCGCGCACGGCGCGGCCACGGCGGGAACGGAACTCTCGCGATTCAGAGCTGCGAGCCGACGAGCTTGACGAGGTCGACGAGGCGGTTGGAGTAGCCCCACTCGTTGTCGTACCAGCCGACGACCTTGACCTGGTCGCCGATGACCTTCGTCAGCCCGGAGTCGAAGATGCAGGACGACGGGTCGGTGACGATGTCGCTGGAGACGATCGGGTCGTCGGTGTAGGTGAGGTAGCCCTTGAGCGGGCCCTCCTCGGCGGCCTTCTTGAACGCCTCGTTGACCTCCTCGGCGGTGACCTCGCGGGACAGGGTCGCGGTGAGGTCGGTGGCCGAGCCGGTCGGCACCGGGACGCGCAGCGCGTAGCCGTCGAGCTTGCCGTTCAGCTCCGGCAGCACCAGGCCGATGGCCTTGGCGGCGCCGGTGGAGGTCGGCACGACGTTCAGCGCGGCGGCGCGGGCGCGGCGCAGGTCCTTGTGCGGCGCGTCCTGCAGATTCTGGTCCTGGGTGTAGGCGTGGATCGTCGTCATCAGGCCCTTCTCGATGACGAAGTTGTCGTGCAGGACCTTCGCCAGCGGGGCCAGGCAGTTGGTGGTGCAGGACGCGTTGGAGATCACCGTGTGGTTCGCCGGGTCGTACTTGTCCTCGTTGACGCCCAGCACGACGGTGAGGTCCTCGTTCTTGGCCGGGGCCGAGATGATGACCTTCTTGGCGCCGTTGTCGGCGTGCACCTTGGCCTTGGTGGCGTCGGTGAAGAAGCCGGTGGACTCCACCACGATGTCGGCGCCGACGTCGCTCCACTTGAGGTTCGCGGGGTCGCGCTCCTCGAACGCCTTGATCGACTTGCCGCCGACGACGATCTCGTCGGCGGTGGCGCGCACGTCCTCGGGGAAGCGGCCGAGGATGCTGTCGTACTTGAGCAGCTGGGCGAGGGTGGCGTTGTCGGTCAGGTCGTTGACCGCCACGATCTCGATGTCGGCTCCGCTCGCCTTGACGGCGCGGTAGAAGTTGCGGCCGATCCGGCCGAACCCGTTGATGCCTACTCGGATGGTCACGGAACGGCTCTCCTCGTACGTCGTATCGCCCGGTGGCACCAGGCTGGCAACTGCGGTCTACCGGGGTCTTCCCCCGCTCTCGACCCTATCCAATGACCCGCGGGTAGCCCGACACCGGCGGCGGTGGATTCACGGGTGACCCGCGCTCCCCCGTCCGGGTGAGCCGCCGCCCGGCCGCCGCCCGGACGCCCCGACTTGACGATCATCACTAGACTCCCGCCATGCGGCGCGGGTGGTTCGTCCTAGTCATCGGGGGTTTGATCGCCTGCTGCGCGGCCGCGCCGGCGTCGGCGGCGCCCGCCCGGCCCGCGAAACCGCCCGCGGTGCAGACCCGGGTCGGCTTCATCACCGCCCAGCTCAAGCGCGATCCCGTGTACGTCACCGACCAGGTGCCCCGGATGCTCCCGCTCGGCACCGCCGGGAAGATCAAGGCGCTGGTCGGCCGGCTGGGCGTGCCCACGTACGTCGTGGTGACGCTGCCCTCGCGCCTCCGCGACGACGACACCGAGGCCCCGTCCGACCTGGAGTCGCTGGTGCCCGTGCTGCACGACCGGCTCGGCAAGGACGGCGTCTACCTCGTCGCCGATCCGAGCGGCAGTCTCGGCGAGGTGCAGCAGTTCGGCGGGGCGCGCCGGATCGACGTCGAGCACGCCTACCAGGCCGCGACGTCGGAGCTGCCCTACGAGGCGGGCCTGCTGAGCGTCCTCGGCCGGTTCGTCGAGATCGCCCTGTCCGGCCTCGCGCAGGAGCGCGCCCTCCACCCGTCGCCCCGGCCCGAGTCCGCGACCCGGCGGGAGCTGGACGCCTACGACCGCGGCAATCACCGGGCCGCCGTCAGGAACAACACCGCGTTCGGTGTCGGCGCCGGCCTTGGCGGGCTGGCCGTCCTGGGTCTGCTGGTGGGGCGCCGGGTGCGCCGCGGCAAGCGCCGGCCCGCCCCCGGCGGGAGACCGGTCCGCACGAAGCAGAAGCGGCCCGCCGGGAAGGCGGGGAAGCGATGAGGCGCGTCGTGCCGGGCATCCTCGGCGTCACGGCGGCGGCCCTCGCGCTGTGGGCGGCGCCCGCCTCGGCGGCCCCTACCCCCTCAGCGCCCGCCTCGGCGGCGCCCGACCCGCGCTACTCCGGCCACCGCCTCGACCGCGTCGCCGCCGCGCTCGCCAAGGACCCGCTGTACGTCGACCCGGACGTGGACGTCGCGCTCGGCGCCGCCGACCGCGCCCGCGTCGACCGTGCGATCCGGGCGGCCGCCGAGCGGGTCGCGGTCCCGATCCTGGTCGTGGTGGCCCCCAACCCGACCGAGTCGGAGTCGCAGGGCAAGGACGACGCCTTCCTGTCCGCCCTGCACGGCGTCACGCACCGCGACGGCCTCTACCTGATGGTCGACGACGACGGCTACATGCTCGGCCAGGGCTGGAACGTGCCGCGCGACATCGACCTGGACGTCGTGGCGCAGGACGACCTCCCCGACTACGAGCCGCCCGACATCCACCGTCCGTTCGGCGGCCTCGCCGACCGGCTGATCAAGCGGGTCGACGCCTGGGCCGCCGCGCCCGCGGGCCCGCCCAGATCGTCCCCCGCGCTCCTCAGCCCGCCCGTCCCGTTCGGGCAGGAGGACGACCATCCGCTGGTGCCGGACAAGCCCACCGTCAAGAGCCACTTCCTCCGCGGGTTCCTCATCGCCGGCCCCCTGTCGGCGGTCGCGCTGTACTGGGCCGGGATCGGCTCGGCCGCCGCGGGGCGCCGCTGGTTCCGCCGCGGCGGGACCCGCGGCGCCGTCGCGGGCCTGGCCGAGCACGCCGAGGCGCACCCCGGCGCACCGGCCAAGCCCTCGGACCGGTGGCTGCGGCGCACCGCGTCCGCCGAGCTGGACCGGCTGCGCGACCGGCTGCCCGACGCGTCCGGCAACCGGGGCCGCGCGTTCGCCCTCGCCGCGTTCGACGCCGCGCAGATCCTCTACGACGACGTGCACGGGGAACCCGGCCACGCGCTCGACCTCGTCGGCGTGATCGTGCTGGCCCGGCAGGGACGGCGCGCCCTCGCCGGGCAGATGACCGCCCCTCCGCCGCCGTGCTTCGTGAACCCGCTGCACGGCGACTCCACCCGGCGCAGGAGCATCGCCCTGCCCGGCGACGCGGGCGGCGGCAAGTCCCGCAGGCAGCCGCTCTGCACGGCGTGCTCCGGCGCGTCCGGCAAGGAGATCGCGGACCGGGTGCTGCGCGTCCAAGGGCCGGACGGCCTCGCGCCGCACTACGCGGTCCCCGGCGTGTGGCGGGACGCGGCATGGGGGTCCCGCGGAAACGACCTCGTCAAACGCGTGATGGAGTACCTCGGTGTCGAGTAAGCCCTCCCCCGGCGCGCGCATCGCCGCCGCGCTGCGCCGTTCCCCGATCTACGTCGACCCGTCGTACGCGTCGGCGCTGCCCGCCGCGGACCGGCGGCGCCTCGCCGCCCGGCTGAAGAAGATGCCGGTGCCGACGTACATCGTGCTGGTGCCGCTGGTCCAGGGCGGCACCTGGAACGACGACAAGCAGCTCGCGACCGTCGTGCACAGCCGCCTCGGACGGGACGGGATCTTCGTCACCTTCCACGAGTCCACCGACGAGCTGATGGGGCACGAGTGGGGCGGCGACCACGCCGCCGACGACGCCGCATGGGCCGTGAACTGGGACGACTCGCTGGACGGCGCGTCCCTCGCGGCGCGGCTCACCCGCTTCACCGACCTGATCGCCTCGGGCACCGCCACGCAGGTCTACAAGCAGGAGTCCGCGGAGATCGACCGCAAGTACCAGGCGCACCTGAAGTCGACCGCCCCCAAGCCGGAGAAGGGCGGCGGCACCGGCCTCGCGGTGCCGCTCGCCGCGGGCGGCGCCGGCGTCGCGGTCGCCGCCGTCGCGGGCGTCCTGCTGTGGCGGCGCCGCCGCATGGCCGCGGTCCGCCGCGAGAGCGGCGACGGCCTGCTCCTGCCGCGCACCGTGTTCGCCACCGCCGGGAAGGCGAGCGAGGACCAGCTGCGCGAGCAGGCGTCCCGCGAGGTCATCGCCTTCGGCGAGCTGCTGGACGGCTCGACCGCCCCCGGCGGCGAGCGCGCCGGGGCCCTCATGACCAGGGCCCTCGACGCCTACCAGGCCGCGGCGAAAACCCTCGACGGGGCGAAGGGCGTCCCCGACCTGGCCGGCGTGCTCGTCCTGCTCGACCAGGGCCGCGACGCCCTCGCCTCCGCCCGCGCGCTCGCCGACGGGAAGCCTGAGGCGCCGCCGAGCCCGCTGTGCTTCTTCAACCCGCTGCACGGCGACGGTCCCGCCGAGATCGACTGGCGGCCGCTCGGCTCCCGCCGCCGCCTCCACGTCCACTCCTGCCGCCCCTGCGCGCGCGCCGCCCGCGCCCGCGAGACCCCCGACATGCTGATGGACCGTCGCGACGGCCGGGACGTCCCCTACTTCGAGGCCGACCCGGCCCGCAGCGTCTGGGCCGAAACGGGCTACGGCCAACTCCGCGACGACCTCATCCACCGCGTCCTCAGGGGCGACCTCCACAAGGACTGAGTGCCGGTTTCAGCTGCCGTACGGCCGTCCTTTCAGGATCCGGCCGGTGGGGCCGAGGATCCGCAGACCTCGGCCGATGTGAAGACCGTTGCCCGGACTCGGGTAGACCCTCGGCCTCGTTGCGAAGACCAGCGCGGTGCCGTAGGCCGCGGGCAGCCGGACGCAGACGATCTCTCCCTCGGCATCGCAGGTCACGTGCGTCCACCCCCCGCCCGGGCGGAGCAGCTGGAAGCCTCCGACGGGATCGGTGCTGTAGCCGATCCAGGAGACCGGTCCCCCGGCACGGGCCTCGAGCAGGCCGGGGGCCCGGCCGAGGACGAAGTTGGGGATGCGGCGCGCCCCCGTCCGTCCGGCGCCCTCGACGATCTGGCAGTCCGTCCGCCCGCCGTCCAGGCGGACGGTCTCCAGCCTGGCCTGGCCGCCGATGGCGGTGACGATCAGCCACCGGTCCCAGGCCGGGATCCGCAGCGCACCGACCTGGCGCAGCGCCGAGGCGGTCTCGCGCGGGTCCAGGCCGCCGCGGCAGATCCACGCCAGCCGGCCGGCCTGCTCCGGCGACCCGATGCGCGGGTAGGACGGTGCGGCCGTCGCCGCGGGACCGGTCCGGGGGGCGCGGCCGTCCATGACCAGGCCGGGGACGAGGGCGGCGGCCGTAGCGGCGACCGTCGCCGCGCCCGCGGCCGCGGGGACCAGCAGGCGGCGCCGCCGGCGCCTTGCCGCGGCGCGTTCCCGCACCCGGGTCCACGCGTCCGGCGCCGCCGGGAACGCCTCCGCCCGGGCGCGCAGCACGTCCCGCAGGACGTCCTCGATCTCCGTCATAGCGATGCACCTCCCAGGGCGCGCTGCAGGGCGGCGAGGCCGCGCCGGATGTGGGTCTTGGCCGAGCCGGGCGAGACGCCCATGGCCTCGGCCACCTCGTGGTCGGCCAGGTCGAGCCAGTACCGCAGGACGAGCGCCTCGCGCTGGCGGCGCGACAGCCGGTCCAGCGCGCCCGCCAGCTCGCGGTGCTCCTCCCGGTCGAGCACGACGAGCTCGGCCGCGGCGGCCGGCTCGGGCGGCGGCGGCTGGCGGAGCCGGGCCAGGCGCAGGTGCCTGCGCCGGTTGCGGGCGAGGTTGCAGACGGTGGCGCGCAGGTAGGCCGGCGCGGTCTCCGGGCGGCGCAGCGCCCGCGCGCGGCCGTGCAGCCGGGCGAACGCCTCCTGCGCGACGTCCTCCGGATCGTCGGCGCCCAGCAGGCCGGCCAGCCCCACGAGCCGCGGGTAGTGCGCGGCGAACAGCTCCTCCAGCATCTGCGGGGAGAGGGGCCCCGGCTCCCGCGGGGCCACGTCTTCGGCGAGGATCACGCCCCTTAAGACACCCGAACTGCGGCGCCGATGACACCCGACGCCTGCCGTTCCGTTTCGTCGCCGGACGTTCACCCGCTCTTCACGGCACGGCGTCGGCCGGAGAGCGCCGCCGGGTGTCTCTCAGACGTGCTCACACGATCTCGGGGAAGATTCCGCGGCGCGGGGAGCGCCGCCCTGCTGCTTCCGCTGCTCGCCGGCTGCGGGCTCGCCTCCACTCAGGGCCGGACCGCCACGCCCGCGACGCCGGTGCCGGTGCGGAACGCGCCCTACAAGGGGACGTGCGTCGGCTTCAACGGCTTGGACCGGCTCAACCCGGCGGCGGAGGTCCGCGCGGGCCGGTTCCGGGTCCCCGGCGCCGCCCCGGTCCGCGTCGCCGCCGGAACCGACGTCGACTGGGGCCTCGACCCCTACGACGACCGGACCTGGCAGCTCTGGTTCCACTCCCTCGAATGGCTCGGCGGCCTCATCGATGCGTACGCGCGGACGGGCGACCGCGCCGCCCTCGACACCGCCACGGGGATCGCGCGGGACTGGCTCGCCGCCAACGACCATCCCGCGCGGTTCGGCAGGGACCGCCGCGACGCGATCGCCGAGGGCACCAAGTTCCGCCTCGCCACCCTCGTCTGCCTGCGCAAGTACGCGACCGGCCGGTGGCTGGACGACGCGATCGCCGCGCACGCGGAGTGGCTCGCCCGTCCCGAGCACTACTCGGGCCCCTGGAACCACGGCACCGACGAGTCGATGATCCTCATGGCGGCGGGCTGCGCGATCGGCCGCGACGACCTCGCCGGCCTCGGCCGGGACCGGCTCCTCGGCGCGATCTTCCACCCGCCCGGCGGCGCGCTCCCGGCCGTCGACGCGGAAGGTGCCGGCAACGAGCAGTCGGCGCACTACGCCGTCTACAACCGGGGCCGGTGGCGGCTCACGCTGCGGGTGATGCGCGGATGCGGCCGGCCCGCGCCCGCCCCGATCGCCCACCGGCTCGCGCTGATGGACGAGTTCATCGCCTTCCAGACCACACCCGGCGGTGACCTGCTGCAGATCGGCGAGTCCTACGCGGCCAAGGCGTCCGCGATCGCCTCCCCGGGCGGCGGCCCGCTCGAATACGTCGCGACGCAGGGCAGGAAGGGCACCCGTCCGGCGGATCGGGCACGCGTCTACAGGGCCGGATACGTGATGGGCCGCAGCGGATGGGGCGGCGGGGCCCGCGCCTTCGCCGACGAGATGTCCTACACGGCCCGGTTCGGCCCCGGCCGGTACGCGCACGGGCAGGACGACCACATGGAGCTGACCTTCCACGCGCTCGGCCGCGACATCCTCGTCCCGAGCGGCCACATCGGCTACAGCGACAAGGCGTGGCGCGCGTGGCTGGCCTCCCCCGAGGCGCACAGCACGCTCGTGGTGCGCGGCGTCCCGTTCCGCGAGGACGCGGCGACGGCGCTGACCGCGCACCGGTTCCGGCGCGGCGCCGACACGTTCCGGTTCTCCGACACCGCCTTCACCGGGACGACCCGGACCCGCTCGGTCCTCGCCGCGTCCGACCCCGACGCCCTGGTGGTCCTCGACGGCGTGGACTCCGCCGCACCCGGCACGGGCCGTCCCGTCGAGCAGCTCTGGCACCTGCCCGCCGCGTACACCGCCGTCCCGGACGGGACGGGCGCCGTCGCCACCGCGGGGCGGCTGCGCGTCCACTTCCTGCGGATCCCGCTGCCGGGCACCGCGGCGCCGCAGCCCGGGCGCGTCGTCCGGGGCTCGCTGAGCCCGCCGCAGGGCTGGACCGTCCCGTCCGAACGCACGACGGTCCCCGCGCCGGTCGTCTCGCTTCCCGCGCTGGGACCGCACGTCCGGATGCTGACGCTCATCGCCCCCGTCCGCGGCACGGAACGCCCCCGCGTCCGCACCCGCGCCTTACCGGACGGAGGCGTCCGCGTCGAAGCGTCGTTCTCCCGCCGCGTCCTCGTCTTCGAGGCGGCGTCCGGCGGGGAGCTCCGCCGCCTCCGCTGACCCGGGCCGGACTACGGCGCCAGCATGTCGGCCGTGAGGTTCGCCTCGGTGCCGGGGATGCCCTGGTCGCCGGCGCGCTTGTCGGCCATGGCGAGCAGGCGCCTTATACGGCCGGCGATCGCGTCCTTGGTGAGGGGCGGGTCGGCGAGCTGGCCGAGCTCCTCCAGGGAGGCCTGCTTGTGCTCCAGGCGGAGGCGGCCGGCGTTGACCAGGTGCTCGGGGGCGTCGTCGCCGAGGATCTCCAGCGCGCGGGCGACGCGGGCGCCGGCGGCGACCGCGGCGCGGGCGGACCGGCGCAGGTTGGCGTCGTCGAAGTTGGCGAGCCGGTTGGCGGTGGCGCGGACCTCGCGGCGCATCCGCCGCTCCTCCCAGGCGAGGACGGCGCCGTGCGCGCCGAGCCGGGTGAGCAGCGCGCTGATCGCGTCGCCGTCCCGCACGACGACCCGGTCCACGCCGCGGACCTCGCGGGCCTTGGCGTGGATCTTCAGCCGGCGGGCCGCGCCGACGAGGGCGAGCGCCGCCTCCGGACCGGGGCAGGTCACCTCGAGCGACATGGACCGGCCCGGCTCGGTGAGCGAGCCGTGCGCGAGGAACGCGCCGCGCCAGGCGGACTCGGCGTCGCAGGCGGCGCCGGCGACGACGTGCCGGGGCAGGCCGCGGACGGGGCGCCCGTTGTTGTCGATGAGGCCGGTCTGCCGGGCGAGCGACTCCCCGTCCCGGAACACCCGGACCACGTACCGGTTGCCCTTGCGCAGGCCGCTCGGCGCGAGCACGACGACCTCGGAGGTGTGCCCGAACACCTCGGAGATGTCCTTGATGAGGCGGCGCGCCGCCACGTTGGTGTCGATCTCCGCCTCGATCACGATGCGCCCGCTGACCAGGTGCAGACCCCCCGCGAAACGCAGCAGCGTCGAGACCTCCGCCTTGCGGCAGCACGGCTTCATCACCGTGAGCCTGCTCAGCTCGTCCTTCACCACACCGGTCATCGCCATAGATGAACCCTCCCCCTATCGGACTTCCAGCAGTCTGGCCGATCGCGGCCCGCCGGGTCGTCAGTCACTGAATATCTGTACGAAGGCTTGGGCCAGGCGGGCGGGTTCATGACGCGGCGAGCCGTCGTCGGCGGCGACCCGGGACAGCACGAGGCGGCCGCCGAGCCGCTGGACGGCCTTGTCGAGCGCGTCCGGGTCGTCCACCACGCCCTCGTCGGCGAGGACGACGTCGACGCGCAGGTCGGGGGCGTGCGCCTGGAGGACCTCCAGATGCGTCTGGGGGGAGAAGTCGTCGGTCTCGCCGGGCTGCGGCGCGAGGTTCAGCGCGACGGCCCGGCGGGCGCGGCTGGAGGTGAGCGCGCGGGCGAGCGCGGGGACCTTCAGGTGCGGCAGGACGCTGGTGAACCAGGACCCCGGGCCGAACACGATCCAGTCGGCGTCGTCGACGGCGGCGAGCGCCTCGGGGCAGGCGGGCGGGTCGGCGGGCACGAGCGAGACCCCGAGCACGGAACCGGGCGTGCTGGCGCACGCGACCTGCCCCTTCACGTGCGTGATCTCGTCGGGGCGGGACGGGTCGGCGCCGCGGACCTCCGCGACGATGTCCATCGGGACGGCCGCCATCGGCAGGACCCGGCCGTGCGCGCCGAGCAGCCGGCCGACCCAGTCCAGGCCCGCGACGGTCGAGCCGGGGCCGCCGCCGGGCGCCCCGTCCGGCGCGGAGTCGCCGCCGAGCAGCTCCCAGAGCGCGACGATCAGCAGGTTGCCGACCGCGTGCCCCTGCAGGTCGCCCTCGCTGCGGAACCGGTGCTGGACGACGTCGCGCCAGGTCTGGCCCCACTCGTCGTCGCCGCACAGCGCGGCGAGCGCCATCCGCAGGTCACCGGGCGGCAGCACGCCCAGCTCGCGGCGGAGCCGGCCGCTGGAGCCGCCGTCGTCGGCGACGGTGACGACGGCGGTGAGCCGGTCGGTGACGCGCCGCAGCGCCGACAGCGAGGCGTACAGGCCGTGACCGCCGCCGAGCGCGACGACCTTCGGGCCGGGAGGCTTCACCGCGTTCGTTTCTCTCTCCGTCCGGGACCCGGCGCCGCCGCGGGTCTCATTCGCGGCCGAGGTCACGGTGGGCGACCTGCACCTCGATGCCCTCGTCCCGC
Organism: Actinomadura montaniterrae; assembly: GCF_008923365.1. GTDB lineage: Bacteria > Actinomycetota > Actinomycetes > Streptosporangiales > Streptosporangiaceae > Spirillospora > Spirillospora montaniterrae. The sequence continues at coordinate 4,645 of NZ_WBMR01000082.1, read as the reverse complement.
AGCCGGGCGGCGATCTGTTCCGCCATGGCCACACTACGGTGTTTGCCGCCGGTACATCCCACGGCGAGCGTGACGTAGTGCTTGCCCTCGCGCTCGTACCCGTCGGCGAGCAGCCGGAGCACCTCGGCGTAGGCGTCGAGGAACTCCTTGGCGCCGCGCTGGCCGAGCACGTAGTCGCGGACGGCGGCGTCCCGGCCGGTCTTCGGCCGCAGCTCCGGCACCCAGTGCGGGTTCGGCAGGAACCGGCAGTCGACGACGAGGTCGGCGTCGACGGGCAGCCCGTACTTGTAGCCGAACGACACGACGGTCGCGCGCAGGCTCGACTCGCCGGTGTCGTTGCCGAAGAACCCGATGATCTTGTTGCGCAGCTCGTGCACGTTCAGCCCGCTGGTGTCGATCACCAGGTCGGCCTCGGCGCGCACCTCGCGGACGAGCTCGCGCTCGCGGGCGATGCCGTCGACGAGGCGGCCGTCGCCCTGCAGCGGGTGCGGGCGGCGGACGCTCTCGAACCGGCGCACGAGATCGGCGTCGTTCGCCTCCAGGAACACCACGCGGGGGTGGACGCCGCGCGCCTCCAGCTCGGCGATCGAGGAGTGCAGGTCGTCGGTGAACGCGCGGCTGCGCACGTCGACGACGACGGCGATGCGCGGCACCGCGTCCTTCACCCGGCCGCCGAGGTCGGCCATGGTGGCCAGCAGCCCCGGCGGCAGGTTGTCGACCACGTACCAGTCGAGGTCCTCCAGAGACTTGGCCGCGGTGCTGCGGCCCGCCCCCGACATCCCCGTGACGATCACGATGTCCGGAATCTTCGACTCGCTGGTCATGTCCGCTTCCCCCCGTGCTCCCCGTCGGCCGTGCGGCCCCCGTCGGCCGCCCGGGCTCCACCGGCCCCGTTCCGCCCCTGGGCCGCGTCCTCCGCGGCGGCCCCGCGGTCCGCCGGGCCCCCGGCGCCGCGCGCCGGGACGGACGCGCCGTGCAGCGCCGCGACGATGCCCTCCGCGCTGCGCCGCCCGATGCCCGGGACCTCGGCGACCTGCTCGGGCGTGGCCTCCTTCAGCCGCTTCACCGAGCCGAAGTGCTTCAGCAGCGCCGCGCGCCGCGACGGGCCCAGACCCGGAACACTATCGAGTTCGCTGACCGTCATGGCCTTGGAACGCCGCTGCCGGTGGAAGGTGATCGCGAACCGGTGCGCCTCGTCGCGGACCCGCTGCACCAGGAACATGCCCTCGCTGTTGCGCGGCAGGATCACCGGGTCGTCCTCGCCGGGCAGCCACAGCTCCTCCAGCCGCTTGGCGATGCCGCAGACGGCGATGTCGTCGACGCCCAGCTCGTCCAGCGCCCGCTGCGCCGCCGCGACCTGCGGCGGGCCGCCGTCGACGAGCACCAGCTGCGGCGGGTAGGCGAACTTGCGGGGCCGGCCGGTCTCCGGGTCGATCGGCTGGTGCGCGCCCTCGTCCGCGCCGTCCCCGGCGCCGTCCTCCGGATCGCCGAGGGTGTCCAGCTCGCCCATCTTCTCGCTCTCGGCGAGGTAGCGCTTGAACCGCCGGGTGATCACCTCGTGGATGGACCGGACGTCGTCCTGCCCCTCGACCGCCTTGATCGTGAACCGGCGGTACTCGCTCTTGCGGGCCAGGCCGTCCTCGAACACGACCATGGACGCGACCACGTTGGTGCCCTGCAGGTTCGACACGTCGTAGCACTCGATCCGCAGCGGCGCCTCGTCCAGTTCCAGGGCCTCCTGGATCTCCTGCAGCGCCCGGCTGCGGGTGGTGAGGTCGGACGCGCGGCGCGTCTTGTGCTGCTTGAGCGCCTCGTGTGCGTTGCGCGCGACGGTCTCCAGCAGGGTCTTCTTGTCGCCGCGCTGCGGGACGCGCAGGTGGACGGGCCCGCCGCGCTGTTCGGCCAGCAGCTCGGTCATCGCCTCGGCGTCCGGCGGCAGCGCCGGCACGAGCACCTCGCGGGGCACCGACTCGCTCTCGCCGTAGATCTGGATCAGGAAGTTCTCGACGAGGTCGGACGTGGTGACCTCCTCGACCTTGTCGACCACCCAGCCGCGCTGCCCGCGGATCCGGCCGCCGCGCACGTAGAAGACCTGGACGGCGGCCTCCAGCTCGTCCTCGGCGAAGGCGATCATGTCGCAGTCGGTGGTGTCGGCGAGCACCACCGCCTGCTTCTCCAGCGCCCGCTCCAGCGCGCGGATGTCGTCGCGGAGGCGGGCGGCGCGCTCGTACTCCTGGGACGCGGCGGCCTCGCGCATGTCGCGTTCGAGGCGCTTGATGAACCGGGAGGTGTTGCCCGCCATGAAGTCGCAGAAGTCCTCGGCGAGCAGCCGGTGCTCGTCCGGCGAGACGCGCCCGACGCACGGCGCCGAGCACTTGCCGATGTAGCCGAGCAGGCAGGGCCGGTTCAGCTGGTGCTGGCGCTTGAACACCCCGGCGCTGCAGGTGCGGACGGGGAACACGCGCAGCAGCTGGTCGACCGTCTCCCGGATCGCCCACGCGTGGGAGTACGGCCCGAAGTAGCGCACGCCCTTCCGCTTGGCGCCCCGCATCACCATCACCCTCGGGAACTCCTCGTTGAGGGTGACCGCGAGATAGGGATAGGACTTGTCGTCGCGGTAACGGACGTTGAACCGGGGGTCGAACTCCTTGATCCAGGAGTACTCGAGCTGGAGGGCCTCGACCTCGGTGCCGACGACGGTCCAGTCGACGCGGGCCGCGGTCTGCACCATCGTCTGCGTGCGCGGGTGCAGCGCGGAGAAGTCGGCGAAGTAGGAGTTCAGCCGGGAGCGCAGGCTCTTGGCCTTGCCCACGTAGATGACCCGGCCGTGCTCGTCGCGGAATCGGTACACCCCGGGGGATTCCGGAATGGAGCCCGGTGCGGGTCGGTAGGTCGCCGGATCTGCCACGCCTTGAAGCCTAGTGGGCGCCACCGACACCCGGCGCGCCCGGACGTCCTGGCCTGGGGTGATGGAGATCTCCCCCATTCGTGTGGATGTTCGTAATTGGAGTGGAAAGGGAGGTTCGGTCAGGTTTTTCGCACGCTCGGAGGGGGTCGTACCGCAGGTGTCCGCGCTGTGGGCCTGGATCACGTTCGCCGTCGTCGTCGGGGTGTCCGTCGTGATCGTGGAGGGAGGGCGGCGCCTGCTGGCCGGACCGCTGTCGCGGCACTGGCCGAGCGTCGGCCGGGTCGCCCGGCGCTGCGCCGCGCCCGCCTTCGCGTTCGCGGCGGTGGTCAGCGCGAGCAGCGCGATGCCGTACCCGCACATGAACGAGCACGCCGGCGGGCTCGTCGGGCATCTCATGCACATCGCGGCGATCGGCGTCACCACCTGGCTGGTGCTGCGGATCACCTACGCCCTGACCGACCCGCCGCTGGCCCGGCTGATGCGGATCGAGGGCGAGCGCAACCGGCGGGCACGGCGGGCCCGCACCCAGATGATGCTGCTGCGCCGCATCGCCGCCATGGTCGTGGTCATCCTCGCCGTCGGCGCCGCGCTGTTCACGTTCCCGGCCGTGCGGGCGGTCGGCGCCGGCGTGCTGGCGTCCGCCGGGGTCGCCGGGCTGGTCGTCGGGATCGCCGCCCGGCCGACGCTGGGCAACCTGCTCGCCGGCCTGCAGATCGCCTTCAGCGACGCGATCCGGCTGGACGACGTGGTGGTCGTGCAGGGCCAGTGGGGGCGCGTCGAGGAGCTGACGCTGTCGTACGTCGTCGTCCGGCTCTGGGACGACCGGAGGCTCATCCTGCCCGTCTCCTACTTCACCGAGCAGCCGTTCGAGAACTGGACCCGGCACACCAGCCGGGTGATCGGCTCTGTGGAGCTGCACGTCGACTGGACCGTCCCGATCGAGGAACTGCGCACCGAGCTGTACGCGATGCTGCAGGAGAACCCGCTGTGGGACCGCCGCGAATGGGTCCTGCAGGCCGTGGACGTCCAGCCGAACGGCCTGGTCACGATGCGGGCGCTGATGAGCGCCGCGGACTCGGCGAGCGCCTGGGACCTGCGCTGCGACGTCCGCGAGCACCTCATCGCCTACATCCGCGAGCACCATCCCGAGGCGCTCCCCCGCTTCCGCACCGACGACGACGGCCCGGAGGTCCCCCGGACGGGAGCCCCGGCCGGTCCGGACGGCGCCGACGGCCCGGGAGACTCCGACATCACCGCGGCCGATCCCCGCGCGCGGGCCCGCGAGATGCGGGGCGGCGAGGTCGACGACCACGTCCGGGCCGCCGCCGAGAACGGCGGCGGCCCGGCGCGGACGCGGTCCGGCGCGGTGCCGCTCAGGCGAGGCTGATCTTCCCGCCCTGCACGGTGATCTTCTTCTCCTCGAGCGGCTTGTCCGCCGGGGGCCGCGCCACCGACCCGTCGGAGATCTTGAACTTGCTGCCGTGGCACGGGCAGTTGATCGTGCCGCCGGACACCGACCCGACGGTGCAGCCGCGGTGGGTGCAGGTCGCCGAGAAGGCCTTGAACTCGCCCTGCGACGGCTGGGTCACCACGACCTTCTCCGACTCGAAGACCTTGCCGCCGCCCACCGGGATGTCGCCGGTCGACGCGAGCGCCCCACCGCCGCCGCCCCCGCCGCCGCTGCCGCCGTCCGCGCTGTCGCCGCCGCCGGACGACCCGCCGCACGCGGCCGCCAGC
>NZ_WBMR01000081.1 GCF_008923365.1 Actinomadura montaniterrae | reverse complement strand
CGTTCGCCGGCGCGGCCGTCGCGACCCTGCGCGGGCCGTCCGGCCCGCTGCTGCTGGCCGGCGCGCCGCTCGGCGGCCTCCACCCGATCCTGCCGCCCGCCCGCGGCGTCCCGATCGCGGTCGCCGCGCTGAGCCGGGACGGCGCCCTGCACGTCTCGGTGATGGCAGAGACGCGGGCCTTGCCGGCGCCGGACCGGTTCGCCGGAGCCCTGCTGCGGGCGTTCGAGAAGCTGGCGGCCGAGTTCGGCGTCGACGCCGGTCCCGGCCGCAGCGGCGCGCAGACCGGAACGCCTTGATGGCGTGGTCCGCCGCGTTCAGCGTGCTGGCGGCGCTGCTGTTCGCGGCGGCCGCCGCGCTGCAGTACCGGGCGGCGCGCCGCGCCGTGGGGGAGGGCAAGGGCCGCGTCCCCGCCGCGCGGCTGATCGGCGCGCTGCTGCGCGACCCCGTCTGGCTGGCCGGCTGGGGCTCCAACCTGGCCGGGTTCATGAGCCAGGCCGCCGCCCTGCATTTCGGCTCCACCGCGCTCGTCCAGCCGCTGCTGGTCACCCAGCTGGTCTTCACGATCCTGCTCGGCGCCGCCGTGCTCGGCCGCCGCCCGGCCCGCGGCGACCTCGTCGGCGGGATCGCCGTCACCGCCGGCCTCGCGGTGCTGTTCACCGTGCCCGGCGCGATCCCCTCGCAGGGCGAGCCGTCCCGGCCGCGGCTGATCCTCGCCGGCCTGGTCGCCGTCCCGTTCGTGCTGGCGCTGTCGCGCGCCGCCAACATCCGCCGAGGGACGGTCCGGGCGGTGCTGCTCGGCATCTGCTCCGGCCTGATGTTCGCGGCGACCGCCGTCCTCATCAAGCTCACCACCGCCGACCTGGTCGAGCGCGGCGTCGCCGCGACGGCGCTCGACTGGCCCGGGTACGCGCTCGCCGGGTCCACGCTGCTCGGGCTGGTGCTGGAGCAGAAGGCGTTCGCCGCCGGGTCGCTGCCCGCCGCGATGACCGCGATGACGATGACCAACCCCGTCGCGTCCTACGTGCTGGCCGTCTTCGCCTTCCACACCGAGCCGCCGCATTCGCTGTCGGCGTTCGCGGCGGTCGCGCTGAGCGCCGTCCTGCTCACCGCCGGGGTCACCGTCCTGTCGCACTCCCAGTCCGCGCCCGGCCGCGCCGACGAGCCCGCCGCGACCTGAACGGGCCCGGCCCGTACCGCCCGGCGCGGCTTCCGCGGAACCTTTTGCGGCCCTCCGGAGATCCAACCGGGTGACCCCCACCGGAAGGACCCCTCAGTGATCTCCAGGCGCGCGCTGCTCATCGGCGGCCTCGGCGGGCTCGGCGCCTTCGCGGCGGCGGGCGGGACGGGCTACGCCCTCGTCGAGAACGACGTCCTGCCGGGCCGGGTCCGCCTCGACCGGGCGCTCGGCCGGTGCGGGGACGTGCCCGCGCCGCCCGCCGCGTCCACGACCGTCCGGCGGCTGGCGTGGCGGTCGGCGCGCCGCCGCACGGACGTCACCGCGACCGTCGTCCTGCCCGCGGCGAACGCGTCACTGCGGGGCCTCCCGATCGCGGTGGCCCTGCACGGCAGCGGCGGCGACGGCGCGTCCGCCGTGCGGTCGCTCGCGCTGGACCACTACCTCCCGGACGCCGTCGCGCGCGGCGGCGTCGCCCCGTTCGCGATCGCGGCCGTCGACGGCGGGCCCGACACGTACTGGCACGCCAGGGCGGACGGCGACGACCCCATCGGCATGATCATCGACGAGCTGCTGCCGCGGCTGCGCGCCGAGGGAGCCCGCACCGGCCGGATCGCGGCCATCGGCTGGTCGATGGGCGGCTACGGCGCGCTCGTGCTGGCGCGGCGGCTGGGCGCGCGGCGCATGGCAGCCGCCGTCGCCTCGTCGCCCGCCCTGTTCGCCTCCTACGCGGACGCGCGCCGCACCAACGCGCGGTCCTTCGACGGCGCGGCCGACTTCGCCCGCAACGACGTCTTCGCCGCCCTGGACGCGCTGAAGGGCGTCCCGATCCGCGTCGACTGCGGCACGAGCGACCCGTTCGCGCCGATGGCCCGCAGGCTGCGCGGGCGGATCCACCCGGAGGGCTCCATGGGCGGCGGATGCCACGACGGCGGCTTCTGGCGTCCCCGCCTCCCCGCGCAGCTCGCGTTCCTCGGCCATCACCTCGCCGCGTCCTAGCCCGGCGGCCGAGCGGGGAGGGTCAGGCGGACTCCTCCGCTCGCCCCGACCGCACCAGCCAGCTCAGCATCAGCATCAGGTCGAGCCGGCCGTCGAGGTCGGAGAACCGGCCGCCGGTCAGCTCCGTGATGCGCCGCAGCCGGTACCGGACGGTCTGCTCGTGGATGTGCAGCCGCTCCGCCGCGACCACCGCGTTGTCGCCGGACTGCAGGTAGGTCAGCAGCGTCTCGGCGAGCGGCTGCCGGCGCGCCGGCGCCAGGTCCAGCAGCGGGCCGAGGACGGCCCCGGCGGTCGCGCCGACCAGCTCCTCCGCCGCCAGCGTGGCCAGCGAGGCGATGTGGTCGGCGCACCGGACCGGCGCGCCGGAGGGCAGCAGGCCCCGCTCGATCAGCGTCAGCGCTTGCCGCGCCCACCGCAGCGACACCGCGCCCTGCGTGAGCGGCACCGTCGGCCCGATCGCCGCGGTGCCGATCCGGCGCAGCGCCGGCCACAGCCGGTCCTGCCCGGGCCCTTCGGGGTCCGGGACGACCAGGTACGGGACGGGCGCGTCCCACGCGGCCAGCACCGCCGGCGGCAGGATCCGGGCGCCCGCGGGCGCGCCGGCGGGCAGCGCGACCAGCCCGACGCTGCGCGGCGGGTCCCAGCGCGCCGCGACCGCCAGCTCCGTGATCGCCTCGTGCCCGGGCGACGGCTCGGCGACGAGCGCGTCCCGCAGCCGCTCGCGGCGCTGCTCCCGCTCGGTCGCGAGCTGCCCCTGCTCGCGGGCGTACCCCTGCGCCGCCGCGTCCGCGACCCGCGCCACCAGCATGAACAGCGAGTCGGTCAGCCGCCCCAGCGTCTCGCGCGACCAGCCGAGCCGGTAGGCGTCCTTGATGAAGCGGCGGCAGGCGATCTGGCTGCTCACCCGCATGGCGTTCTGCAGCGCCTCCAGCCCGCGCCCCTGCCGGGCCTCCTGCTCGCCGAGGCGCATGTACAGCTCGGTCAGGTGCCGCGCGTCGGCGTCGGGGTGGTCGACCGAGTCGACGAAGAACGCGACCGTCTCGCTGACCGTCCGCTCGACCCGCAGGGCGTACGCGCCGCCGCCGTCGCCCGCGTACTCGGGCACCTGGTCGCGGATCTCCCGCTCCATCTCCTCGACCGCCGCCTGCAGGTGCTGGCGCAGCAGGTCGGGCAGCTCGGCGGGCATGGACCCGGGCGCCGTCCGGTGTCCGTCCGGCAGGGGACTGACCATGGGACCTCCCTCCGGCGGGGTGAACCGGCGGCCTCACCCTAGGCAAGAAAGCGATCGCTGTCACCATCCGGTGCACGCGCGGTGAAGGCGCGTGTCCGGGCGGGAGGTTCGTCAGAATCCTCCTGTAATGCGTATCACGTGCCCCGGCGGTCCCGGCCGTCCCCCCGGCGGCTAGGGGACGGCGGGCGCGGGCAGCGGCGCGGGCGGTTCCGCCGGGGGCTCCGGTGCGCGGGCCGCGCGCCGGGTCAGCCGGCGGCCGAGGCGCTGCGCGGGCCGTTCGACGTACCGGTGCGCCAGCCCGGCGGCGACGAGCACGCCGGCCAGCAGCACGCCCTCCCAGGCCAGCCGCACCCACAGCGGCATGGCGTCGCGCTCCCCGGCGACCCGCCAGACCGTCTGGACGATCATCGGGTGCAGCAGGTACACCGAGTAGCTGACGAGCCCGAGCCACATCAGCGCCCGGGGCATGCGGCGGTGCCGCAGCGCCAAGCCGCCGAGGAAGGTCAGCCAGGCGGCGGCGACGCCGATCGACCAGTCGACGCCGAGCGACTGCGGGTACCCGTGCTCGGCCCACGTCGCGGGCGGGCGCAGCCCCGCCAGCAGCGTCAGGACCGGGACGAGGGCGACCATCGCCGCGGCGGGCCGCGCGCGCAGCCGCCCGTCCTGGATGCCGCGCACCGCCGTCCCGGCGAACATCGTGGCGATGATGCACAGGCTCTCGACGCCGCCGATCCGGCTGTCCAGCACGAGCAGCGTCAGCGCGAGCGCCGCCACGATCGCGACGCCCGCGCGGCGCACGGCCGGACGTCCGCTGACCATGGCCGCGATGCCCGCCGCGAGGGCGAACGCGGCGACCATCGGGGTGGCGCCGGGCCACCGGGTGGCCAGCAGCCCCGACGGCAGCGAGACGCCGAGCATCGCCGCGGCCACGCCGAAACCGAGGGACACGCGCGCGCTGGCGCCCTTCACGCCCGCGATGAACATCGCGGTGATCAGCAGGTAGAACACCATCTCGTAGGACAGCGTCCAGAACACGTTGACGACGTTGGGCACGCCGAGCAGGTCCTGCAGCATCGTCAGGTGCGCGACCGTGGAGATCCACGGGCGGTCGCCGAGCCCGTCCGGCAGGCCCCACGACACGCCGCTCACGCCGAGCGCCAGCATGAGCCCGACGGACACGAACCAGGCCGGGTACAGCCGGAAGACCCGGCCGATCCAGAACGTCCGGACGCTGCCCCGCCGGACCAGCGAGAACGGCACGACATAGCCGCTGATCAGGAAGAACAGGAAGACCCCGTAGCGCCCGAAGTCGAACCACGGGCTCACGTTCCGGCGAACCTCGGGGAGCAGCACGTCCAGCGAGTGCTCGAACACCACCACCAAGGCGGCCACGCCCCGCAGGGCGTCGAGCCAGCCCATCCGGGCCGCCGGGACCGCCGGCGCGCCGCTTGCCTTCGTTTCCGTGGTGAGAGTGTTCGTCGGCATCCGGGCCACCCTAGGGGCCCGGCCTCCACGTTCTCCACAGACCCCCTGAACATCACCTGAACGCGGCGTGTCGGGGAACCGGCACGCAAGGTCACCGGTCCGGGCTAGGAGCGGATGCCGACGCCCGCGTAGAGGACCGGTGCCGCCCCGTCCGCCGGGCACGGGTCCCCGGCACGCCATCTCCCGGCCGGCACGATGCCGGGGGACAGCGGCGCGAACGGCCCGAACAGCCGCTCGATCTCGCCGGCGCCGCGGGGGAGCAGCGGGCCCGCGCCCGCCGCCGCGTACCGCCGGGCCGCCTCGGCGACCGGCCCGGGCGCGTGGTCGGCGGTGGCGTGCGAGACGACGAGCGCGCTGCCCGGCGCGGCCGCGGCGCCCAGCGCGGCGATCGGGACGCGCGGGTCCGGCAGGAAGTGCAGGACGCAGGAGAACACCAGCGCCACCGGCTCGGCCGGGTCGATCAGCCGCCGCACCTGCGGGGCGGCCAGGATCGCGTCCGGGTCGCGCAGGTCGGCCCGGAGCGCGGCGATGTTGCCGCCCTCGACCAGCAGCGCGCGGGCGTGCGCGATGACGAGCGGGTCGGCGTCGACGTAGACGACGCGGGTGCCGGCCACGTGCCGGGCGGCCATCCGGTGCAGGTTGTCGGCGGCGGGCAGGCCGCAGCCGAGGTCGAGGAACTGCCGCACTCCGCGCTCGGCGCAGGCGCGGACCGCGCGGGCGAGGAACGCCCGGCCGTCGCGCGCGGCGTCCGCGGCCTGCGGCAGGACGTCCAGGACCTGCCGGGCGAGGTCGCGGTCGGCGGCGTAGTTGTCCTTCCCGCCGAGGAGGTGGTCGTGCACGCGGGACGAGGCGGGCCGGTGCAGGGCGAGCGGGGCGTCCCCGGACGGCTCGGCCCTGGGCGCGGACACGGCGGCGAGGGCCCGGGTGCCCACGGCGGGAACGCTCATGTCCGCGCCGTCCTGGCCTCGGCCGCCGGCCGGCCGGGTGCGGTGCGACGGCGTGCGCGGGGTCTGGTGCGGGACGGCGGGCGGGACGTCGTCATGGGCGCTTCACCAATCGTGGGGTGGCTACTCCTCGACGGTAGGCCGATCGGGTCGCGGTGCGGCGGCGGTGCCCGCCGGTCCGGCCGAAATCCGCCGCCGGGATGGCCGCATCGGGTCAACCGCGTTTGGCGGTGTTCCCCGGCTCCCGCGTGCGCAGGTGACGGGCATCAGGGAAGCGGCCCGGCGGCGGACCGTCACCGGACGGCCACGCGCCCGCCGGCCGCCCTTCCGGAGGTGGCCGCTTCCGGCCATGACAGCGGCTTAACCGGAGGTGCACCTGCGTGTCGGGAGCCGGTCAGCCGCCGTCCGGGTCCCGCCACATCAGCCACACCGGCGGGCAGCCGCGCCCCGGCAGGGCGAGCTCCCGCGTCACCCGGAACCCGAACCTCTCGTAGTACGGGACGTTGCGCTCCTTGGAGCTCTCCAGGTAGGCCGGGACGCCCTCGGCGTCGCAGCGGTCCAGCCGGGAGCGCAGCAGCGCCCCGCCGAGCCCGTTGCCCTGCGCGGGCGGGTCGGTGCCGAGCACCGCCAGGTACCAGTGCGGCTCCGGAGGATGGTGCTTCTCGATCTCGCCGAGCGCGCGCAGCGCCGCCGGCACCCGGCGGCCGAGCGCGCGCAGCAGCGGCACGGCCTGCGCCGCCTGGGCGCGCAGCGGGACGCGCCAGAGCCCGGGCGGGTCCCACAGCGCGGCGGCCTCCACGTCCGGTCCGCGGCCGGCCGCCTCGGTGCCGCCGTGCCGCAGGTGCACCTGCCGCAGCAGGATGCCGAACACGCCGGTCAGCCGGCGGACGCGGGACGCGTCGTCGGGCAGGATCCAGCGCCAGACGGGGTCGTCGTCGAACGCGCGCCCGAGCACCGCGGCGAGCGCGTCGGCGTCGGCGCCGCCCGCCGCGCGGACGAGCGGGGACGGCTGGGACTGGGACGTCATGGCGCGGCCTCCTCGGGACGCGCCGATCCTCGCCTGCCGCCTGCCGCTCGTCAAGGAGCGGCGCCGGTCGTGAGGACGCCTCCCGGAGCCTTCGCGCCCCGCGCCGCGTCAGCTCCCGAGGACCCGCTCGCACCAGGCGGCCGCCGCGATCAGCTCCGGTTCGGCGTTCCGGGCCGCGACGAGCTGGACGCCGAGGGGGAGGGGCCCGGCCGTGCCGGCGGGAAGCGCGAGCGAGGGCAGGCCGCACAGGGTCCACGGGATCTGGAGGCGGGAGTCGCCCGTCGTCGCGCGCGGCGGCGCGGGTTCGGGCACCGCCGGGACGAGCAGCGCGTCGAGGCCCTCCAGCAGGGAGCCGAGCCGTTCGGCGGCGTCCCGGCGGACGGCGCCGGCCTCCTGGAGGTCGCGCGCGGGCGTGCCCAGCCCCCGCTCGATCAGTTCCCGGGCGCGCGGACCGTAGCGTTCGGCGTGGTCGCGGTAGCGGCGGCGATGCAGGGACGCGCATTCGGCGAACGTGATGACGCGGTGCGCGGCGTGCACGGCGGCGAGGTCGACGCCGGTCGAGACGTCGTGCACGTCGGCGCCCGCGGCGGAGAACGCGCGGACCGCTCGGGCGAGGCACGCGCGGACGGCGTCCCCGACCCGGTCGGTGAACGGGTCGCGCAGCACGCCGATCCGGGGCGCCGCCGCCCGCCCCGGAGGCGCGAAGAGGGCGGGGCCGTCGGCGATCGCGGCCGCCACCGCGGCGGCGTCCCGGACGTGCCGGGCGAGGACGCCGAGCGTGTCGATGCTCGGCGCCACCGCCCGGCCGCCCGCGGTCGTCGCCCACCCGGCCGTCGGCTTCAGGCCGACGACGCCGTTGTAGGCGGCGGGCCGCACCACGTCGCCGGCGGTCTGGGTGTCCAGCGTGGCGGTGCAGCCGCCGGTCGCGACGGCGACCGCCGAACCCGCGCTCGACCCGCCCGGCGTGCGGTCCGCGTCGAAGGGGCTGATCGTCGGCGCGGGGTCGTTCAGCGCCCACTCGGTACACCGCGTCTTGCCCGCGATCACGGCCCCGGCGGCGCGCAGCCGCGCGACGGCCGGCGCGTCCGCCGCGGCCGGATCGGGGGCGGTGAGCGGCGATCCGCACCGGGTGGGCATGCCCGCGACGTCGATCACGTCCTTGACGCCCAGCACGAACCCGGACAGCGGGCCGTCCGCCATGGCGGGCGCCGGGCCGTCCGGGCGCCAGGCCCACGCGTGCAGGGCGTCCATGCTCCTCAGGCCCTCCGGTCCATGCTCCTCAGGCCCTCCGGAAGAAGGTCCGGGACTCCACGAGCACGCATCCGTTGGCGTCGGCCTCGGCCTTGGTCGCCTTGGCGTCCTCGTCGGCCGCGAGCCGCCCGCGGAACGCCTCGTACTCGGCGAGCGACGCGAAGTCCAGCAGCGCCATCGCCTGGTTGTTCGCGCCGTCGCCCGGCAGGAAGTACCCGACCAGCCGGCCGCCGCAGCGCTCGATGATCGGCGGCCAGGCGGCGGCGTAGCGGGCGAACTCGCCCGCCTTGCGGGGGTCGATGGTGTAGTCGATGCGGCAGGTCAGCACGGCGGTCACCGCCCCGCGGCCGCCGCGACGACCTCGACCATGTCGTCGACGGTGGTGAAGGTGCGGCCGTTGAACAGGTCGTCGGGCAGCTCGACGTCGAGCTCGTCCTCCAGCCGGACGAACATGCCGACGAATCCGAGCGAGCTGACGTTGAGCACGTCGCCCTTGAGCGGCTCGTCGCCGGCCAGCTCGGCCGGGTCCATGCTGAGCCGCGACTCGGCGATCAGCATCCGCTTGACGGCCGTGGCGACCTCGCCGGACGAGGGCGCGGTCCGGTCGTTGGCGGTCATGGTGTGTCCTCCTTCGGGGTTCAGGCCGCGGTACGGAAGCGGGGCGTGTCCGCCCCGTCGATGATCCAGGAACGGGTGTAGAGGCGGTCGAGCGTCACCGGGCCGCGGGCGTGCAGCCTGCCGGTGCTGATGGCGAGGGCGGCGCCCAGGCCCATCGCGGGCGCGTCGTTGAGGCGCAGCGACCCGTTGACCACGACGGCCGCCGCGTCCACCCGGCGGCAGAACTCCTCGGCGACCGCGTCATCGGTGGTGAGTACGCCTTCGGTGTGCCCCGACCCGTGGCGGCCGATGTGCGCGATCGCGTCCTGCGGGCCGGACACCGTGCGGACCGCCAGCGTCTGGTCGAGGTACTCGCGGCCGTCGTCGTGCGGCCCGAGCCGGGCCGGATCGAGGTGGCCGGCGAGCCCGGCGGGGACGCGCGCCGCCAGCTCCTCGGTGACGCGCAGCACGAGCCCTCCGGCGTCGGGGGCCCGCGCCGCCTCGGCGAGGGCCGCCAGATAGGCGTCGGCCAGCTCGTCGTCCACCAGGACGGTCTCCAGCGCGGTGCAGGCCGCCGGGTCGGGCAGCTTGCCGTCCAGGGTGAGGACGGCGGCCGTGCGCGGGTCGGCGGTGCGGTGCGCGTACAGGTGGTTGGCCCCGCCGCCGCCGGTGATCATCGGGATGCGGGACGCGGTCCGGCAGGTCTCGATCAGGCTCGGGCCGCCGCGCGGGATGATCACGTCGATCGCGTCGTCCTGCTTGAGCAGCGCGCGCAACTGCCTGCGGTCGCCGCTGTCCAGGATCGTCACCAGCCCTTCGGGGAGGCCGGCGTCGGCGAGCGCGGCGCGCAGCACGCCGCCGACCGCCGCGTTGGTCTCGGCGACCTCCGAGCCGCCGCGCAGCAGCACGGCGTTGCCGGTCGCGGCGCACATGACGGCGCTGCGCAGGGTGATCTCGGCGCGCGCCTCGAAGACCATGAGGATCACGCCCAGCGGGCGCAGCACGCGCTGCGCGCGCACCTCTCCCATGCCCCGCACGCTCTCGCCGGTCCGCGCGGTGCGGGGGAGGTCCCGTTCGAGTCGGTCGAAGGCGGCGTCCAGGGCGTCGCGGTGGCGGTCCGCCAGCCGCAGCCGGTCGAGCATGGCCTCCGGCAGGCCCTTCTCGCGGGCCCGCTCGACGTCGCGGTCGCCGGCGCCGGTGAGGTCGGGCCAGTGCGCCGCCATGCGCTTGCGGGCCGCCTGGACGAACGAGGGGTAGGCGTCGTCGCCGACGGGTGGTGCGGCGCGCTGCGCCTCGCGGGCGCGGCGCAGGATGTCATCGGTCATCGGTTCGCGCTCCTGGCGTAGTCGCGGACGGGGACGTCGCGGGCTCTGCTCCGGGCGGGCTCCGCGGTGCGCGCCGCGTCCTCTTCATCTGTTGTGCGTTCCTCCTCGGTACGGCGTCCGCCGCGCAGCACCAGCACGACGCCGGCGCCCGACACCGCCATCCCGGCGAAGACGCTCCACCCGACGCTCTGCCCGAGGATCGGGACGCCGAGCAGCGCCGTCACCGGCGGGACCAGGTAGAGCAGGCTGGTCGCGGCGCCGCCGCCGCGCATCCGCAGCAGGACGAACAAGAGGGTGAAGCTGCCGATCGAGTTCACCGTCGCGAGCCAGACCAGCGAGCCGACCGCGGGGAACGTCAGCGGGAGGCGCATCCCGCCGTGCAGCAGGGCGAGCGGGATTGTCGTCACCATCGCGCCGAACAGCTGGACGGTGGTCCCGGTGCGCAGGTCCACCTTCAGGCCGGCGGCCTTCTGGTAGAGCGTGCCCGCCGCGAACCCGGCCAGCGCCAGCGCGACGAGCGCGTATCCGGCCAGCTTCCCGCCGCCCGCGAGCTTCTCGGCGAGCGAGACGCCGACCCCGGCGAGGCCGAGCGCCAGCCCGAGCCACTGCGCCCCGGCCAGCCGCTCACCGAAGAGCGGGACGGCGGCGGCGCCGACCACCAGCGGGCACGCGCTGAGGATCAGGGACGACAGCCCCGCGGGGACGCCCATGCCGAGCGCCAGGTAGAGGGTGGCGAACTGGACGGTCTGCAGCAGGATCCCGATCGCCAGCAGATGCAGGTAGGTGCGCGGTCCGGACGGCCAGGGCGCCCGGGTCGCCAGCGAGATCGCCGCGAGCACGGCGAAGGCGATGACGAACCGCCACGCCAGCAGGCCCAGCGGCGGCCCCGCGTGGGCGCCGATCGAGCCGACCAGGTAGCCGCTGCTCCAGATCAGCACGAAGACGACCGGGAGCGCGAGGCCGGCCGCGGATCGGATCTTGGCGGTCACTGCTCCTCCTCGTAACAGGTCATGCCGTTACATAGGGACTTGCCCGGACGGCGCGAGTCATGCGCCCGCGAGCGCCTCGATCCGGCGGCGGTCGACCTTGCCGTTCGGATTGAGCGGGAACCCGTGCATCCGGGTGAACGCCCGCGGCACCATGTACCAGGGCAGACTCCGCCCGGCGTGCTCCCTCAGCTCCCGCGCCGGGACCTCGTCGCCGGTGTAGGCGACGCGCAGATCGGCGGCGTCGCCCTCGCCGGCGACGAGCGCCACCGCGTCCTCGACGGCCCGGTGCCCGCGCAGGACCGCCTCGATCTCGCCGAGCTCGACCCGGTAGCCGTGGATCTTGACCTGGCCGTCGAGGCGGCCGAGGTGCACCAGCCCGCCGTCCGGTCCCCGCTCCACCCGGTCGCCCGTCCGGTACCAGTGCCGGTCGGTGAGGGGCGCGGAGCCGTCGTAGGGCACGGCCGGGCCGCCGCCGGGCTCGTACGAGACGAACCGGCCCTCGTCGTCGGCGGGGTTGAAGTAGCCGGGGAAGCGCTGGACGCCGCGGACGCAGAGCTCGCCCTCCTCGGCGGGCCGCCCGTCCTCGTCCAGGATCACGGACTCCAGCGACGGGTACACCTCGCCGATCGGCACGGTCCCGTTGCGGGTCGCGGGCCAGGCGGCCGGGTCCGACGGCAGCCGGTGGCCGGTGCAGGTGATCGTCAGCTCGGTCGGGCCGTAGAGGTTCTCCAGCGTGCTCGCGGGCGCGGCCTCGTGCCACGCGGCGGCCTGCCGGGTCGTGAGCTGCTCGCCGGCGAACAGGCTCCAGCGCAGGTCCGGCATGCTCCCGGGCGGGAGGCGGCGCATCCGCCGGGCCAGCGAGACCACCGACGGCACCGAGAACCAGTGCGTGATGCCCCGGTCGCGCACGAAGCCCGCCGGGTCGCCCACCTCGTCCTTGGCCGGCACGACCAGCGCGGCGCCCGAACCCCAGGCCACGAACATGTCGAACACCGACGGGTCGAAGGTCAGGTCGAAGGTCTGCGAGAACCGGCAGCCCGGCCCCGCCTCGTACCGCTCGATGTTGTACGCCAGGTAGGGGGAGACGTTGCGGTGCTCGATCGGCACCCCCTTCGGCGCGCCCGTCGAACCCGAGGTGAACAGGATGTAGGCGACCGGTTCGGGATCGTCGGCCACGGGTGGCGCCCCGGCCGGTCCGCCCGCCCCCTCCCGCAGCGCGTCGCCGCGCACGATGGCCCACGGCCCTTCGCGCAGCGGCCCCGACGGCTCCTCTCCCGTGATCACGGCGTCGACGCCCGCCGACCGGGCGATCGTCTCGTTGCGCTCCGGGGGGAAGACGGGGTTGAGCGGGACGACCGTCGCGCCGAGCCGCAGTGCGGCCAGGTAACCGGCATAGGTCAGCGGGATCCGTTCGGCGGCGAGGCCCACGCGCCTCGGGCGGGGGCCGCACGCCGCGGCCACCGCCGCCGCCACCCGCTCGGCCGCCCCGGCGAGCTCGCGATAGGTCAGCGTCTCACCGCCCGCCTCGAGCGCCGTCTCCTCCGGATACCGGGACGCCGCGTCCGCGAACCACTCGTACAGGGTCCGCTCGGTCATGTCTTCGCTCCTTCCATCTGCACTCCATAGCCCCGCGCGGCCAGCGGCTCGCGCAGGTCGTCCTCGATGCGGCTCAACCGGCCGAACGCGGTCGCGATCAGCGACGGGCGGGCGCGGCCCCGCTGCGCGGACTCGTGGGCGAAGCGGACGGCCCTCGGCAGCTCGTTCCAGGCGCTGTAGGCCTCGTCCGCGCCGTCGAGCCGGTCCCGCAGCCGCTCGTAGCGGAAGGTGTGGTGGCGGGCCACGGCCCAGACGTCCTCCAGCAGCCGCCCGCCGCCCGGCCCGGAGGCGAAGTGCTCGGCGAGCCGGTCGAGCGCCCGCGCCGGGTCGGTGATCCACTGCCCGGGCAGGACGGCGCCGTCTCCGGACTCGTCCGGGACGCGGGCGAGCCATTGGTGGTCGCCGTCCGGCGGCACCGGCACCGGGAACCCGAACGCGTGCTCGTTGCGCCGCCGCTGCTCCGGCGGGAGCGGGTCGCGGGGCCGCAGCAGCCCGGCGAACTCCTCCTCGCCCAGCCGGCCGTCGAACGGCCTCTGCTCGCCGCCGCCGGGCAGCAGGGCGGAGAACCGGTCGACGACGTGCCAGCGGCCGTCGTCGAAGCCGGTCACCAGCAGGTAGTGCGGCGCGCCCGTGTCGGTACCGGGCGACCACGGCAGCAGCGAGCTGTCGGCGACCACGAGGACCTGCCCCTGCGCGTCCAACTCCGCCCTGATCCCGTGGAGCGCCGCGTCGCGGTCGCGCGCCGAGCGATACCGCAGCTCACCGCCGTCCGGCAGCCGGTGCAGCGGCGTGGCATGGTGCGAGATCGCGAGCGATCCGTCGGGCAGGTCGGTGCGGACGGCCACGCGGATCGAGCGGGCCACCCGGCCGGCCGGGTCGGTCTCGTGCCGTTCGAGATAGGCGACGAGATTGCCGGTGTAGCAG
The DNA here is from genome assembly GCF_008923365.1 of Actinomadura montaniterrae. Lineage (GTDB taxonomy): Bacteria > Actinomycetota > Actinomycetes > Streptosporangiales > Streptosporangiaceae > Spirillospora > Spirillospora montaniterrae. The sequence continues at coordinate 25,274 of NZ_WBMR01000081.1, read as the reverse complement.
CTGAGTCCGTCGCTCATGGCATTCCTTCCGTTGAGTACGCGCAGGACACCGGGACGGGGAAGCGGTCGGGGAGGCTGCGCCAGGTGAAGCCGTTCCAGTGCCCGCGGTGCTGCCCGACCTCGACGGGGATCCGCCACGGAGCACCGGCCAGCCCCAGGCCCGCGCCTTTCACGCACGCCTCCTGGACCGTCCAGATCCGGACGAACTCGCGCCGCCCCCGCTCCGGCGGGAGCCGGCGGAGCGCGCCGAGCGCGGTGCGCGAGCAGCAGCGTTCCCGCAGGCCGGGGGAGACGGGTGCGGGAACCTCGGTGTCGACCCCGACCCGGCGGCCGAGGCCGACGCCCGCGGCCACGTAACCGCCGCTGTGCGACACGCTCACCCCGATGCGCGGGTGGTCGGGCAGGTAGGGGCGGCCGTTGTGCCCCTTCGCTACCCGCGCGCCCGCCACGGCGGGGCCCGCCGCACGGCTCAGCAGGCCGTCCAGCAGCACGCGGCCCGCGCGGTGCTCGTCGGCCGGACCGTCCGGCAGGACGTCGGCGACGCGCGCGAACGCGATCGCCACCCTCTCGGCGATGCCGACGACGGCGCCGTTCGGAACGGGGCCGCTCGCGGCCGGGCCGCTCATGACGCCCGCTCCAGGAGTTCGGGCGCGTGGTCGGCGACGCCTTCGAGCATCGTCTCCGTCGTCCCGCCCGCGATGCCGAACATGGCCGCCTCGGCCCGCAGCTCCTGGAGGCCGCCGACCGCGAAGCCGTCGGCGCCGTGCAGCTGCGCGGCCTCGTCCAGCACCAGCCGGACCGTCTCGCCCCCGGCCGCCTTCAGCAGCATGGCCTGCGCCGGCGTCGGGCGGCCCCGCCGGCAGGCGCTCTCGCAGAGCGCGTCCAGGCGGCGCTGCTCCAGCAGCGCGCGGGCGAACCGCTGCCGCACCGAGCCGATCTCCCACAGCGGACGGTCCCGCATCGTGCGCGCGGTGAGCCGTTCGTGCAGGTCCGACAGGACGCGGCGGCACAGCGCCGAAGCCCACAGGGCGCTGGCGAGCCGCTCGGACGCCATCCGCCGGGCGAACTCGGCGAGGCCCTGGCCGGGGCGCCCGATCACGTGCGAGCGGTCCAGCCGCACGCCGTCGAACGTCAGCTCGCCGAGCCCCGACCCCGCGAAGAAGCGGGTCGGGGCCGCGGCCCGGCCGACGCCGTCGCGGCCGGCCGGGACCAGCAGCAGGGTGAAGCTGGTGAAGTGGTCGCCGGGACGGTGCCGGGCGAGGACGAGCGCGTGGTCGGCGGTGGTGGCGTTGACGATCCACCGCTTGCCGCCGTCCAGCCGCACCTCGTCGCCGTCCAGCTCCACCCGCGTGGTCAGTGCCGTGAGGTCCGACCCCGCGGCGCCCGCGTCGGTGGCGGCGAACGCCACCACCGCGCGGCCCGCCACGGCCTGCTCGGCGACGCGCGCGACGGTCCCGCCGTCCCGGTCGCGCCGTCCGAGCAGGATCGGGAGCGCGCTGGCGGCCTGCACGCAGACGCCGAGCGTGGTGCCGAGACCGTGCCCGGCGTCCAGCGACGCGAGCAGGCCGCGCAGCGCGAACGGGTCGAGCCCGAGCCCCGGGTCGGTGCCCGGCCCTTCGTACAGGTCCCGGAGCGCGCCCTCGTCGCCGAGCTTCCTCCACAGCGCGGTCGCGTCGGACGCGCCGTCGGCGTCGGGAACAGCGGTGGCGTCAGGCAAAGCGCACCTCCGCGTCCATCAGGGTCAGCGCCCCGTCGGCCTGGTGCAGCCGGTCGTTGGCGTAGTTGAGCGAGGCGGAGCGCAGGTCGCGCAGCGTCCGCTCCAGCGCGAGCTTGGAGCCGCGCAGGTAGCCGTGCCGCATGCCGGTGAGCTCGACCAGCTCGTCCACGGCCGCGAGGCACTGCTCGGACGCGGTGAGCTTCACCGCGTTGAGCAGCAGCTGCACCGGCGGCGCCGACAGGTCCGCGCCCTCGGCCTGGCTCGTGTACCGGACGAGGCCGTGCTCGATGAGCGCGTGCACGGTGTCGAGCCGCTGGCGGATTCTCGACAGCCGGGTGAGCAGCAGCTCCGACCGCAGGTCGCGCTTCTTGCGCTCGTCCGGCTCGCGGAACATCCGCAGCGTCCGGCTCAGCGCCCCGGCGGCGGCGCCCAGCCAGCAGGTCGCCCAGCCGAGGTGCGCCAGCGGCGCGAACACGCGCGTGCTCATCTCGCGGAACTCGCCGTGCCGGCCGACGACCTGCGCGGCCGGGACGTCACCGACGATCTTCATCGGGACGCTGTGCGTCGCGCGCATGCCGAGCGGGTTCCAGCCGCCCACCTGCTCGAGGTCGAGCTGGTCGCGGTCGGCGTACACCAGCGACACCTGGCCGGGCGAGTCCGCGTCCGGCGCCAGCATGGTGATCAGGAACCCGTCGGCGTGCGCGCCGCCGGTCACCACGGGCGCCATCCGGTCCAGGTGCAGCCACTCCCCGTCGCCCGCGAGCGGCGACTGCGAGGTCAGCAGGTGGCCGCCCTTGCCGGGCTCGGTGGTCACCGACGCGATGTACACCTCGCCGCGCGCGATCCGCGGCAGCAGCGACGCGCGCAGCTCCTCGCCCGCGTACTCGACGACCGTGGCGACCTGCTGGCAGTGCATCGCGAAGATCATCCCGACGGACATGCACTCGCGGGACAGCCGGTCGCTGATCTCCAGCATCTCCCGGGCGGTCCCGCCGAGGCCGCCGTGCTCCGCCGAGACCAGCAGGCCCAGCAGCCCGCTGCGGCGCAGGGCGTCCAGGGCCTCGGTGGGGAACCGCGCGTCCTCGTCGGTCTCGGCGGCGTGCTCGCGCGCGACCTCCAGGACGTCCGGCAGCAGCCGCCGCACGTCCGGCGCGCCGGTGACGCTCATGACCGCCCTCCCGAGTCGCGCTCCTCGTCGACCGCCCGCCAGAGGCTGTCGGCGGTCTCGAAGGTCCGGTCGTTCAGGCGCTCGTCCGGCAGCGTCACCTGGTAGCTGTCCTCGATGTCGAACAGCAGCTCGATGGCCTGCATCGAGTCCAGGCCGAGGTCGCGCAGCCGCGCGTCGGGCCGCACCTCCTCGCCCTCGGGCAGGAACCGCAGGTACGGGCGCAGCAGGGTGGCGAACTGGTCTTCCATGACTACCTCCTCGGTGTCGGGGTGATCGGGTCGGTGGTGCGGCGGATCTCCAGGCGGCCGCGTTCGAGCACGTCGGCGCCGTCGACGACGACCTCGTCGGGCAGCGGGTGGCCGAGGAACAGCGCGAGGCTGGCCGACAGCCCGTAGGCGCCGGCGTTCGGCACCACGGCCACGTCGCCGCGGCTCAGCTCGGCCGGCGCGTCGCCGCGCCGCGTCCAGGTGTCCAGGGGCGTGCAGAGGGGGCCGCTGACCATGGCCTCGCTCACCCCCTCCGGCCCTCCGGGCCCGTCCGGTACGGCGGCGCCGTCGGGTGTCGTGAGGTCGGGCAGGATCGGCGGGACGCGGCGCAGGCCGGCCATGCCGCCCAGGTGGTTGATGCCGGACTCGCACACCACGATCCGGCGGCCCTGCGACTCCTTGACGTCCAGCACGCGGGTGAGCAGGCGCCCGCAGGTGGCGGTCAGGTACCGGCCCGACTCGAACGCGACCCGCGGCCGCCCCTCCTGCCAGCCGGGGAAGGCTGCGGCGAGCAGCTCCTTGAGCCGCGCCGCCAAGCCCGGGAAGTCGGGGAGGGCGCCCTCGCGGGCGTAGGGGGCGCCGAACCCGCCGCCGAGGTCCAGGGTGCGGAGCGGGAACCCGAGCCGGCGCTGGACGCGGGCGGCGGCGTCCACCGCCACGGCGAACTGGTCGGCGAGGGTGTCCTCGTCGGCGAGGTTGGTGGCGAGGTAGAGGTGCACGCCCTCGACGTCGACGGCGCCGTGGCCGCTGAAGCGCTCGGGCTCGGCCTCGATCCAGCGCAGGTCGGCGCCGAACTGCGACGGCGCCCCGGTCATCGCCAGCCCCACGCCGGGGATCGGCTGCTCGGGGTTGACCCGCAGCAGCGCGCGCACCCGCACGTCCCGGCTCCGGGCGATGTCGTCGAGCTGCCTCATGGCCTCGGCGGAGTCGACGGAGAACCGCCGCACGCCGCCGTCCAGGGCCCGGTGGACGTCCCGGTCCCGCTTCCCGGGCCCGGTGTACAGGATCCGGTCGGGCGGGACGCCGGCCTCCGCGGCGGAGGCGAGTTCCCCCTCAGAGGTCACCTCGGCCTCGCAGCCGAGCGCGTGCAGGCGCCGGACGATCGCCGGATGCGGGTTGGCCTTCAGCGAGTAGTACAGATCGCTCGGCTGCGGCAGGAACGTGGTGAGCCGCGCGTGCGCGGCGTCGAGCTCGGCCAGGTCGTAGACGTAGGCCGGGGTCCCCTCCGCCGCGATCCGGTCGACGGGCGGCTCAGGCATGGACGCCCTCCTCCAGCCGGGCCCGCAGGGCCTTCTTGTCGGTCTTGCCGTTGGCGTTCACCGGCAGCTCGGCCACCGCGTGGCAGCGCTGCGGGACCTTGAATGCCTCCAGGTCGTCGCGCAGCCGCCGCTGGACCTCCGCGGGCTCGGCGCCGCCGGTGACGAACAGGACGGCCTCGGCGCGGTCGCCCTCCGGGGGCAGGACGGCGGCGCCGTCCACGCCGGACAGCCGCCGGGCCGCGGCCTCGACCTCCACCGCGCTCACCCGGAACCCCTGCTGCTTGTAGACGTCGTCGCGGCGGCCCCGGAAGTGCAGGTAGCCGTCCTCGTCGACCACCCCGTAGTCGCCGGTCCGCAGCTCGGGGAAGAGCCCCTCGCGGCGCGGGAAGCGCTGCTCGTTCAGCTCGGGGCGCCGCCAGTAGCCGGCCATCACGTGCGGCCCGCGGACGACCAGCTCGCCCGTCTCGCCGGGCGGCAGCCTGCGGCCGTGCTCGTCGACGGTGAACGCCTCGGTGCCGGAGAGCGGGCGGCCCAGCGCGCCGGGGCGGCGCAGGTCCTCGTCCGGCTCCATGATCGAGACGCGCTTGCACTCGGTGAGCCCGAACATCAGCTGGACGCGCAGGTCCGGCAGGAGCTCGCGCAGCCCGTCCAGGACGCGCCGGGGCATCGCGGCGCCGGTGTTGGTCATCAGCCGCAGCGGCGGGTGCCGGTCGGCGCCGCGGCGCAGCATCCGCAGCAGGCCGTCGGCGACCGGCGGCACGGCGGGCAGCACGGTGGCGCGGCTGCGCAGCAGGTTCGCCAGCAGGCTCGGGCCCGCCTCGGCGGCGCTGCCCAGCCAGACGTGGGAGCCGCCGATCGCGCCGAGGAAGAGCTGGTAGAGCCCGTAGTCGAAGGAGAGCGGCAGCGGGCAGTACACGGTGTCGTCGGCGCGGTAGCGCAGCCGGTCCTGGATCGCGCGGGCGGCGAAGACCATCTGCGCGTGGGTGGAGACGACGGCCTTGGGAAGCGCGGTCGTGCCGGAGGTGTAGATGAGGCACGCCGGGTCGTTGGCCAGCGGCTCGTCCTCGGTCACCGGTCCGTGTGCGCCCGGGCCGGGGACGGCGTCGGCGAGTCCCGCGACGGCGACCCCGCATTCGGCGGCCGTTCCGGCGGCCTCGGGGTCGTCGGCGACGAGCAGCGCCGGCTCGCAGTCGCCCAGGATGTGCCGCAGCACGTACCCGCGCACCTGCTCGTGCACGACGGAGAAGACGACGCCGATGCGGGCGGCGCCGTACAGCAGCGCGGCGAGACGCGCGTCGGGCATCGCGGTGACCACCATCCGGTCGCCGCGCCGCAGGCCCCTCTCGGACAGCCCGGCGGCGGCGCGGCGGGCGGCGTCCCGCAGTTCGGCGTAGGTCAGCGTGGTGTCGGCCTGGGTGACCGCGGCGGCGCCGCCGTCGCGCTCCGCGGCCTCGTCCAGCAGGTGGTGCAGCAGCTCGCTCATCGGTCACACCGCCTTCGCGCCGGACGCCGAGCGGGCGAACAGCTCGCACAGGGCGTCGAGGTGGTGCAGGTTCTCCGGGCGCAGGTCGGCGGGCGCGATCTCCACGCCGAGCCTCTCCTCGAGCCGCTCGACGATGTCGACCACGCGGAAGGAGCTGAAGGTGGGCAGCTCGGTCAGCGGGTCGGCGGCGACCAGGCTCCGCCGGTCGACCGCGAGCACCTCCGCGGCGGTGTCGATCACTTCGTCATGGACGGTGGGCATCGGGCCTCCTCGTCGTCGGGGGAACGGGGCCTTTCGGGGGCGGGCCGGTTCAGGCGGCGGAGCGCTCCGCCAGCTCGGCGTCCTCGGCCAGCAGGTCGGCCAGCGGGCCGTACAGGTCGGGTGCCGGACGGTCCCGGCGCACCCTGCGCAGGCCCACGTACACCTGCTCGGCGAAACCGGCCCAGGCCCGCGCGTGGTCGCGCGCCCGGTCGGCCGCCTTCGCCCGGGGGTCGGCGCGCTGCCAGGCGGCGTGCAGCGCCCGGTCGCGCGCCAGCAGCCAGGTCTCGAGCGTCAGCCGCTCGACGGAGGCCTTCGGGTCGGGGTGCTCGCGGTACGCCGCCACGTACCGGTCGCGCGCGGCGTCCGTCTCGGCGGCGGTGAGGTGGTCCCGGTTGGCCTCCGGGGCCGGCGGGTCGCCGGGCGTGCACGGCTCGACGTCGAAGAGCCGCAGCCCGGCGCCGGCGAGGTGCGCGTCCAGCTCGTCGCGCGGGTAGGAGTGCCAGCCCGGCCGGGCGGGTCCCCACTCGGTGTCGTTGTGGTAGGCGTCGACGACCGTGGCGCGGTCCGGGTCCTCCTCGTCCAGGACGAGGAAGCTGTGCTCCATGTGCTGCCGCTCGAAGTAGGGGCCCCACGGCAGGGCGTACGCGTCGGCCACCGCGTAGAGCGGGCCGCCGGTGAGGTCGGCGGCGTCCCGTTCGCTCGTCGCGAGCCCGAGCAGGCGGGCGGCCGACGCGACGCGCTCGTCGAGTTCCGGCTCGACCGTGGGCAGCGCGCCGGGCGACGGGTCCAGCGGACGGACGTCGAACCGGAGCGGCGCGCCGAGCCGCAGATGGGTGTCCGTCCCGTGGAACCGGTCGGCGAGCACGCCCAGGTTCACCTGGATGCAGTCCATCACGGAGGCGTGCACGCCCCCCGCGTCCCGGGGCACGGTCCGTGTCGGATCCTCGATCACGATTGCTCCTGATCGGTCGATTCAGTCGGTCGATTCTCAGGAAACAGCCGTGCGGGCCGTCCCGCGGCGCGGCGACAGGTTCATGCCAGGGCGGTGCTGACATCAACCTGACATCCGGTGTTGCGAACGCGTCTCCGGCCGACACTGAGGAAATGCGGCGCGCTGCCGGATGCGCGCGCGTTCGATTCAGAGCCCGTTCACCCTCTGGGCTCCTTCAGCAATTCACCGCCGATCGAAGGGACGGTCAAAGGTGGCCGCGGAGATCATCGAGAACAGGTACGCGGAGAAGAACAAGGAGGTGAGCGAGCGATATCTGCGGGACGTGTTCGGCTCGTTCGTGACCGGGGTGACCGTGGTGACCGCCGCGACCGGCGACGGCTTCGCCGGGTTCACGGTCAACTCCTTCACCAGCGTCTCCCTGAGCCCGCCGATCGTGCTGTTCTGCGCGGATCTGGGCTCGGCGACGGCGACCCGGATCGAGCGGGCTGGGGCGTTCGCGGTGAACATCCTCGGCCGCCACCAGAAGGAGCTGTCCGACCGGTTCTGCGCCTCGGGCTGCGACCGCTTCAGTGGAGTCCAGGTAGCCTCGGCCGCCACCGGCGCGCCGATCCTGCACGACGCGCTCGCCTACGTCGACTGCGAGCTGGACGGCGCCGCGACCGCCGGCGACCACCGCATCCTGCTCGGCCGCGTCCTGTCGGCGGGCCGGCTGTGCGACGACAAGGAACCGCTCGCGTTCTACCAGGGGGGTTACCGGTGACCGGCGGCGTCGAGGTTCCCACGCACTGGTACAACGTCCTGGCCGAGCGCGGCATCGAGCTGCCCCCGGAGCGGGCGGCGGATCCGTCCCCGGCCGGGGGAGGCGGGCTGTCGGCGGCCGTCCCGAAGGCGCTGGTCCGGCAGAACATGCCGCTGCGGCCCTGGGTGGAGATCCCCGAGCCGGTGCTCGAGGCCTACCGGGAGTGGCGCCCGACGCCGCTCGTCCGGCTCCGCCGGCTCGAGGCGGCCCTCGGCACCGAGGCCCGGCTCTACATGAAGTACGAGGCCGGCAACGTGGCGGGCTCGCACAAGTACCTCACGGCCCTGGCCCAGGCGTACTACTACGCCGAGGCCGGCGTCCGCACGCTGGTGACGAGCTCGGCCGCCGGGCAGTGGGGGACGGCGGTGGCCGCCGCGGCCGCCCGCTTCGGCCTGCGGTGCGTCGTGCACATGGTCCCGGGCAGCTTCGACCGCAAGCCCGGGCGCCGCGCGGTGATGGAGCTGCTCGGCGCGGAGGTCCTGCGCGGCGCCGAGTCGGCGCCGGGCGGCGGGCGCGGCACCGCGCTCAGCGACGTGATGAGCGAGGCGATGAAGCGCGCGGGGGAGACCGAGGGCGGGCGCTGGATCCTGGGCGGCAGCGAACCGTTCGCGATCCTGCACTCCACGGTGATCGGCGCGGAGGCGCGCGAGCAGCTCACCGGTCTGGGCGAGGACGCGGACCCGGTCCTGATCGGCTACCTGGGCGGCGGCAAGAACGTCGGCGGGCTCGGCCTGCCGTTCCTCGCGGGCGGCGGCGACGCGGCCATCGTGCCGGTCGAGTCGAGCTCGTACCCCGTGCTGACGCGCGGCGCGTACCGCTACGACGCGCGCGACCGCGCGGGCCACGGCTCGCAGGCGAAGATGTACACGCTCGGCAGCGGCTACGCGGGCGCTCCGATCCAGGCGGAGGGAATGCGCTACCACGCCGCGCCCAAGCTGTTCAGCGAGCTGCGGGCGCGGGAGATGGTCCGGCCGGAGGCCTACGACGAGAAGCCCGTCTTCGACAGCGCCCGGCTGCTCCTGCGCACCGAGGGGCACCTGCCCTCGGCCGAGGCGGCCTACGCCGTGCACGCGGCGTGCGAGATGGCGGGCAGGCCCGAGAACGCCGGACGGCCGCTGGTGTTCTGCCTCTCCGATCACGGCCACTACGACGGGGACGCCTACCGCGCCTACCTCGACGCGCGGCTGGCCGGCCGGCCGCCGGAGGACTCCGAGATCGCCTAGGCGCGCCTGCGGGAGAGCGGCCGGTTCCGGAGGGCGCCGCCGAGGTGACGGCGCGTTAACGGGGATGTCCCAAAAGGAACGATCCAGAGGGGCCGTTTGGAAGGGGACGTTCGCTGGTCCGCTATTTCGAGGTTCGAAAACCCCCTCGATTACGTGGGAATACTCCGGGCGCCCGGGTCTCGTGCGTTTATCTCTCCTCTCGGGTGCTACGAAGACCTGGGTGCCCGGCCAGGGGAGCGCGGGCCGGACTTCGCGACCAGGGGTGTTCTCTCACATGCTGGATATGCTCGGTCTGGAGGAAGCGGACAATATCGTCTACGGGCACATCGTCCACCGTTTCGATTGCACGGCGGAACAGATCGCGAAGGCGCTCGGGCTTCCTTCCCGCCAGGTCGGCGACAGCATCGCGCGGCTCATCCGCGCCGGACTCGTCTGCACCGAGCAGGTCGGCAAACTGCGCCCGACGTCGAACGGCCCGATGGTCGCCGCCGACCGGCTGCGCGCCCAGGTGGACGCCGAGTACGCGCGCAAGCGCAGCAGCATCACCGCGCTTTACGGCGAGCTGGCGGGGCTCCTGGAACGGCATCCCGTGCTCGGCTCGGTCGGGCTCGCCCCCACCGTGGACCGGATCGGCGACCCGGAGGCCGCCCGGCTGCAGGTCACCGAGCTGCTCGGCGCGGCCCGCCGTGAGGTCGCGAGGATCACCCCGGCCGGCGGCCCGGGCGCGCCGGGCCGGACGCACCTCGACCACGAGCAGGCGGAGCTCGCCGCCCTGCGCCGCGGGGTCCGCCTCCGCCTGGTCTATCCCAGCGGCTTCTTCACCGACGACCGGCTGCGCGACACGGTGCGGCCCCGGCTGAACGAGGGCGGCCAGGTCCGGATGCTGCCCGAACCGCCCGTCGACCTGCTGCTCCTGGACCGGCAGGCGGTCGTCCTCACCGAGGGAGGGACCGGCCCGAGCGGCCACGCGACGCTGATCGTCCGGGGACGCGGGCTGGTCGAGGCGCTCGACGCGCTCTTCCAGGCCTGCTGGTCGCAGGCGAGCGGCGTCGACCACCTCCTGGACGGAGACCAGGAGCATCCGGACGGGGACCCGCTCCGGCTGGCCGCCACGGACCGCGCCATGCTCACGATGCTGGGCGAAGGGGCCAAGGACGAGCTCGTCGCGCGGCGCCTGGGCATCTCGGTCCGGACGGTACGGCGCCGGGTCTCCGAGCTCTTGCGGATGATGGACGCCACCAGCCGCTTCCAGGGCGGCGTGCTCGCCGAGCGGCGGGGATGGATCGGGCATGGCACGTAACACGTCAAGCCGTATCATGGGACGGTGGCGCCCGCGGGCACGCGCATCCAACGGCTGCGCTTCGACACCGGGGCGACGTGGCTCGACCTCGTCGCCACCGTCGGCGACGCCTACGGCGAGACGCCGGTGGAACGCCTCCGCGACACGGCGAGGCTCCGCGAGTGGCTCGACGCCGAAGGCCTCCTCCCGGAGCGCGCGCCGGATGAGGACGACCTCGTCCGGGCGCGCGAGCTGCGCGAGTCCCTGCGCGGCCTGGCGCTCGCCACCCTGCGGGGGAACGCCTGGCCGCCCGGCGACGTCGCCCGCGTCAACGAGCACCTCCGCGCCGACGAGCCCCTCGAACTGCGCGACGGGCCGTCCGGACCGCGGACCCGTCCGCCGGCGACCACCCGGGCGGCGCTCGGCCGCGTCGCCCGCCAGGCGGCCCAGCACCTCACCGGCCCCGAGGCCCGGATGCTGGGCGCCTGCCCGGCCCGCGACTGCGGGATGCTGTTCCTGGACCCGACCGGCCGGCGGGTCTGGTGCGCCGCCGAGATCTGCGGCGTCCGCCACCGCGTCCGCGAGCACCGCCGCCGCCGCCGTCGCCGCGCCGCGGGGTGACCGTGCCCGCTGACCGCGACTGGGACGAGGGCCGCGCGCTGCTCGGCGCCCGCGACCCGGTCCTGCGCCGCCTGGTGGAGCGAGATCCCGGGCTCGACCCGGCCGAGGTGTTCGACGGCTGGGGCGCGGACCTGTGGACGGCGCTGCTCCGGCAGGTCACCGACCAGCACATCTCCAACGCCGCTGCCCTCGCGATCATCGGACGGCTCCGCGACCGGTACGGCGGCAGGACGCCGGGCCCCGGGGAGTTCCTCGACGCTCCGCCCCGGGCGCTGGCGGAGGCCGGCTACTCCCAGGCCAAGATCCGCACGCTCACCGACGCGGCCGGGCGCATCGTCCGGGGCTCGCTGTGCCCGGAACGGCTGGCCCGCATGCGCGACGAGGAGGCGCACGCCGAGCTCACCGGGATCAAGGGCGTCGGCCGCTTCACCGCCGACGGCGTCCTCGTCCTCGCCTTCCGGCGTGCCGACGTGATGCCGTCGGCGGACCTGCAGATCCGCAAGGCGATGGCCCGCGAGTGGGCCCTCGGCGCCGTCCCGTCGGTGCGGTCCGCCGACGAGCGCGCCCGTCCGTGGGCCCCGTGGCGGACCCTCGCCGCCGCCTACCTGTACTCCCGCGCCTGAAGGACCGTCCCGCCGTGGCCGCATAGGCTGCCGGGGTGGACACCGATGAGTTCGTCGCCGGGTTCGACTACCCGATGTTCGTGGTGACGGCGGCCGATCCGGGCACGGGGGAGCGGGCCGGGTGCCTGGTCGGGTTCGCCACGCAGACCAGCATCGACCCGTTCCGGTTCCTGGTGTGCCTGTCCCGGCGCAACCGCACCTACAGGACGGCTACGGCGGCGACGGTCCTCGCCGTGCACGTCCTCGGGCAGGACGAGGACCAGCGGGAACTGGCCGCCTTGTTCGGTGCGCGGACCGGCGACGACGTCGACAAGTTCGCCCGGTGCTCCTGGCGTCCGGGACCCGCAGGCGTGCCGCTGCTCTCCGCGGCCCGCCGCCACCTGGTCGGACGCGTCCTGGAGCGCGTCGGCCTCGGCGACCACATCGGTTTCCTGCTGGACCCGATCGAGGTGGCGGGAGACGGCGAGGCCGCCCCGCTCACCTTCCGCTCGCTGCCGGACCTGCAACCGGGCCATCAGGCGGGCTGACCCGTGCCGGAGCCGGTTCGGCCTCCCTGCCGCTCGGGCGCGCCCGCCCGTCAGTGGCGGCGCCGGCGGCCGCGGCGCTCCTCGCGCGCCCGGCTCAGCTCCTCCAGCACCAGCGTGGCGCCGATCCCGATCAGCCAGGAGTCCTTGGCGAGCGGGATGCCCTGCTGGGTGGGCCGCAGCCCCTCGCGCATGCCGGGAAGCCGCAGGTAGAGGCCGGCCAGCCCGCCCGCGAACGCGGTGAGCGCCGCGCCCGCCAGCACCGTCGGCACCACCGGGGTGACCAGCGCGGTGCCGAGCGCGACCTCGGCGGCGCCGAGGTTGCGGGTGAACGCGGCCTTGTCCTGCGACTCCAGGAACGGGTAGGCGGTCTTGGCGGTGCCGTGGATGTACTCGGCCGTCCCCTCGTCGCCCTTGAGCTTCGACAGGCCCGAGTTCAGGACGAACGCGCCCACGATCAGCCGGACGGGCATCTGGTGCGCGCGAGCAAGAAAACGCATCGTTCCCCATAACGATCGGGAGATTCCGGGCGCAGGGATCATTCCCGCCGGTGGCCCGCTACACCTGAAGCCCCGGTCAAGTCTCGGCCACGGCTCGGCGCCCTCCGCCGCTCAGGACGCCAGGCGGTCCTCCATGAAGTGCTCGGCGGCGGCCCGCAGCGCCTCGACGCACGCGTCGACGGCCGGGCCCGCGGCCTCCGTCCGCCACGCCACGTAGATCTTGCGGCGCACGACGGGGCGGGTGGCGAGCATCCGGACGCCGGCGGGCACGGGATCGCGGCCGAGGCGGGGGATCATCGCGGCGGCCAGCCCGGCGGCGACGAACGCCAGCTGGGTGGCATAGTCGGCCACGTTGCAGGCGATGTCGGGGTCGACGTTGTGCTCGCGCAGCGTCTGGACGATCTGCTTCTCGCAGGTCCCGCCGGCCGTCCACGCCGCCCACCGCAGGCCCCGCAGCTCGTGCAGGTCGACGGTGCGGCGCCGGGCGAGCGGGTGCGCGGCCGGGAGCGCCAGGTCGATGACGTCCGAGGACAGCAGGACGTTCGACACCGAGGCGGGGAACGGGGTCGGCAGGGTGTCCCAGCTCTCCACCATCGCCACGTCGAGGTCGCCGCGCGCCAGGGCGGGCAGCACGTTCTCCGCCTCGCCCTCCCGGAGGGTGGGGGTGAGGCCGGGGTGCCGCTCGCGCAGCGCGGCGAGCGCGGGCGGCAGCACCGACCGGGCGGCGGTGACGAACGCGCCGAGCCGGACCGGCCCGGTCACGTCCGCGCGCAGCCCGTCCAGCTCGGCGGCGGCCGCCGACAGCTGGGCGAGCACCCGGGCGGCGTGCCCGGCGAGGACGTGCCCGGCGCGGGTCAGGCGCACGCCGCGCCCCTGCGGTTCGAGCAGCGCGTGGCCGGTCTCGCGTTCGAGCTTGGCCAGCTGCTGCGAGACGCCGGACGGCGTCACGTGCATCGCCTCGGCCGCCGCCGCGATCGATCCGTGCACCGCGACCGCGTGCAGGGCACGGAGCCGTTCCAGGTTCATCGTCACGGTAGCGATCCTACCGATTTCCGCTTAAGAACATTCGCTTGTGCTAATGGATCGCGGCGCGGCAGCGTGGAGGGGTGCGAAGGATCGACCCGCGTCTGCTCGCGATCGCCGGGGCCGCGTTCATCTCCGTCTCGGCGATCCTGTTCCGGCTGTCCGGCGTCTCGTCGGGGACGGCCGCGTTCTTCCGCTGCGCGCTCGCGCTGCCGGTGCTGGCGCCGCTCGCGCTGTGGGAGCGGCGGCGGACCGGGCCGCGGCGCCGCGCCGCGGTCGACGCGGCGGCGGGCCTGCTGCTGGGCGCCGACCTGGTGCTGTGGGGCGCGTCCATCGACCGGGTCGGCGCGGGGATCGCGACCGTCCTGGTGAACGTGCAGGTCGTGGTGGTGCCGCTGCTGGCGCTCGCGGTGTTCGGCGAGCGCCCGTCGCGGCCGTTCGCGCTCGCCGTCCCGGTGATGCTCGGCGGCGTCGCGCTCGCCGGCGGGGTCGCCGAGCACGGGACGGGCACGGACCCGGCGGGCGGGATCGCGTTCGGCGTGGGCGCCGGCGCCGCCTACGCGGGCTACCTGTTCCTCACGCGCGTCGCCGGACGCGGGCAGCGCCACCGGGCGCAGCCCGTCCTGCTGTCGACGTGCGGCGCAGGCGCCATGGCGGTCGTGATCGGCGCGCCGTGGCAGGGCGTCGACCTCGCGCCCGGCTGGGCCGCGCTGGGCTGGCTCGCCGCGCTCGCCATGACGGGCCAGGTGTGCGGCTGGATGCTCATCGGCGCCGCGCTGCCGAGGCTGCGCGCCGAGGAGGGCGGGACGCTGCTGCTCCTCCAGCCGGTCCTGGCGGTCGTGTTCGGCGCCGCGGTCCTCGGCGAGCGCCCCGGGTTCTCGCAGATCGCGGGCTGCGTGCTCGTCCTCGCGGCGGTCCGGCTGGCCGGACGTCCCCGCGCCGAGCGCCCCGATGACGCGCGGCCGCCGGCGCCGCCCGGTACGGTTCGTCGGCGTGACGACTCCACCGGAAGGCCCGCCCGTTCCCGAATGGGAGCCCGAACATGAGGTGACGGCGGAGGCGGCGGCCGCGCTGATCGGCGACCGGTTCCCCGGGCTCGCGGGCGCCCCGGTGGAGGCGCTCGCGATCGGATGGGACAACACGGTCTTCCTGGTCGGCGGCGAGTGGGCGTTCCGCTTCCCCCGCAGGCGCATCGCCGTCCCCGGCGTCGAGCGCGAGATCGCGGTGCTCCCCGCCATCGCCCCGAGCCTGCCGCTGCCGATCCCCGTGCCGCGGTTCACCGCGGGGCCGTCCGGCGATTTCCCCTGGCCGTTCTGGGGCGCGCGGATCATCCCCGGCCGCGAACTCGCCGAGGTCAGGCCCGCGGACGAGGACCGGACGGCCCTCGCGGAACAGGTCGGCGCCTTCCTGCGCGCGCTGCACGCCCCGGCGCTCGCCGCGCGGGCGGGAAGGGGGCTGCCGCACGACCCGATGAAACGGGCGGACCCCGCCGTCCGCGCCGAGCGGACGTTCCCCCGGCTGGACTCGCTCGTCCGCCTCGGCGTCTGGGAACGCGGCACCGCCGTGACGGACCTCCTCGCGGACGCGCGGCACCGGGACGCGCCGGACGGCGAACCGGTGATCGTCCACGGGGACCTGCACGTCCGGCACCTGCTGCTCGGCCCGGACGGCCGGGCCGCCGGGGTGATCGACTGGGGCGACGTGTGCCTGGCGGACCCGGCCGTCGACCTGTCGATCGCCTACGCCGGGTTCGCCGGCACGGCCCGCGCCGCGCTCCTGGCGGCGTACGGGCCCGTCCCGCCGGAGCGGGAGGCCGCCGCGCGGGTGCTCGCGCTGAACATCAGCGCGACCCTCGCCGAATGGGCCGCCTCCACCGGTCGCGGGGTGCTGCTAGCCGAGGCCCTCGCCGGCATGAGCCGAGCCGTCGCGGGCTGAGCGGGCACAGCGGACCGGCCGTTCCTCAGACGCGCATGTACACGCGGACGGTGGTGCCGCCGGGCCCGGTGTGCATGCGGACGAGGTCCGCGAGGTGGTTGACCAGCAGGATCCCGCGGCCGCCGAGCGGGCTCATCGCCGCCGGGCGCCGCCCGGCGAGCGGGTCGGTGATGGTCCCGGAGTCGCTGACCTCGCAGACGACCTGGCCGTCCTCGGACCAGATCCGCGCCGTCCCCTTCCCGCCGCCGTGCAGGCAGGAGTTGGCGGCCAGCTCGTGCACGGCCACCTCCAGGTCGCCCGCCGGTTCCGGGTCGAGGCCGAGGTGCAGCGCCCACCGGCAGGTGAACTCGCGGACGCGGGGCAGCGCGTCCAGGTCGAAGCTCATCCGCGCGGCGCCGGACGGCTCGGGCAGCGGCCGGTTGTAGGAGCTGATGACGCGGCCGGGCGCGTAGTCGCCGCTGGCGCGCTCGCCGTCCCGGTCGATGAGGACCGGGTGGGTGGCACGGGCGTCGGAGATCACGACGGCGTCCAGGCCCGCCACGTCGTAGGGGCACAGGATCGACACCTCGCGCCCCGCGAACGCCAGGTTGATCAGCGCCTCGTGCTGGGCGCAGGCGGGGTACTCGGTATCGGTCCGGCCCGGCCAGATCGGCTCCCCGATGATCCGGACGCGCCCGGCGGGATGCCGGTCGGCGAACTCGCGCAGCACCCCGGGGATGATCCGGCCGGGGTTGCGGCCCGCCTCGGTCATGTCCAGCCAGCGGACGTCCCCGGCGGCGTCGCCGAGCGCCTCGCGCAGCACGCCGAGCCGGGGTCCGGGGACCGCGACGGCCACCGGCTCGCCGCCGTCGAGGCCGGCGCGCAGAAACGGGACGGTGCCGGCGAGGTACTCCTCGTCGCCCCGATAGAAGAGGGCGGGATGGACGAACGGATCCCCCGGTGTCGCGTCGTCCGGATCCATGCCCTCGTGGCCCCCAACCCTCAGTGAACGCCGTTCACTCGAACGATTACCCGCGAACGAGCAGGTGAAAACGGGTGAATCATGTCATAGAGCGCGGGTGCGGAGGAGAGCGGCGTCCACCACATCGGTGAGCCGGCCCCTCCGACGGTAGGCGGCGCGCTGCCGCTCGGCGCCCGTCCCGCCGGTCATCAGCCGCCGCACACCGGCCGCGACCCGGTCCAGGTCGCCGCTGTCGCGCAGCGCGGGCAGGACGTGCGCGAGCAGGTCCCCGGCCAGCTCCCGGAACGTCGCCGGACGGCCCGTGCACACGTCCACGCCGCCGCCCGCGAGGCCGTCGCGGGCCGCCAGCCAGTACGCCGCGCGCAGCATCTCCTGCGGCGGATCGGGCGGGGGCTCCCCGGCCTCCACGGCGCGCACCGACATCTCCACCAGCGCGCGGATCAGCGCCGCGAACACCGACGCGTCCGCCGCGGTCGGCGCGACGTCGCCGAGCCGCACCTCGACCGTGGGCAGCCGCGCCGACGGCCGGACGTCCCAGAAGATCGTCCCGGTGTCCATCAGCGCGCCGCACCCCAGCAGCGTGCCGACCAGCTCCTCGTAGTGCCCGTACGACTCGAAGTACGGCGGCGGCCCCGCGACCGGCCAGCGCGCCCACGTCATGACCCGCCAGCAGGCGTGCCCGGTGTCGCGGCCCGCCCAGTACGGCGAGTTCGCCGCGAGCGCCAGCAGCGTCGGCAGCCAGGGCCGCAGGTGGTTGCTGACCGCGACAGCCCGCTCCCGGTCGGGCATCTCGACGTGGACGTGGCAGGAGCAGATGCTCTGCTCGTCGTCCAGCGCCCGGTAGAACGCGAGGCTCTCGGCGTAGCGGGCGCCCGCGCCGATCGGGGCGGGCACGAGGTCGCCGAGCACGGGCGTGCCGGTCGCGGCGAGCCGCACGCCCTCCGCGGCCGCGGCGCCCGCCATCGCGGCGCGCATCGACCCGACCTGCTCCTCCAGCTTGTCCAGGTCGTCGCAGGGCGGGGTCTTCGCCTCGGCCAGGAAGTCGACCAGCTCGGTGGAGGCGCGCTCGCCGAGCGCCCGCTCCGCGCGCCGCACCACGGCGGCGGCACGGGGGACGACCTCCCGGGAACCGGGATCGACGACGAAGTACTCTTCCTCGATTCCCATTCGCAGGGCCATCCCACCACCTCGGGGTCGGGGGCTCGCAGGCGGCCGCGTCACTTCGACGGTACGTTCTCGCGGCCCGCTTCGCACCCGCCGGAGGTGGCCGCGTCCGGGGAGCGGGATCTCCTTGACCCTCTTTTGACCCGCCGCTCAGCGGGCAGCGTTGGAGGAGAGACGCCGCGAAGCGACGAAGGAAGGTGGTCCGGATGACCGGCTCGACCTCGATCGGCGTGCTCCTGCTGGTGCTGGCGATCGCGGCCCTGGTGCTCGTCGGCCTGTTCTACTTCGGCGGCGGGAGGAAGGGCCCGCACAACGGCCTGGACAGGGACCGCCGCTGACCGGCCCGGCCGCGCCGGGCCGGTGCCGCCGGGCCGGCGCCGGGAGGCTTCAGGGGCCCTTGTCGACGAAGTACATCGACAGGGCGATGACGTGCGTGACCACGACCACGCCGATGCCGAAGAAGAACAGCATCTTCGCGGGGCCGTGCGGGAAGACGGTCCCGGGCTTCAGCGGCCCGCGCTCGCGCTGGCGGGCCGCGATCCGCTCCTCGATGGGCGGCCGCCCGAACACGGCTACTGCCGCGGGTCGTCGACGACGACGTCGGTCATGATGTCGACCGCGAGGGCGATGATCCCGCCGATCACGGCGACCGCGGCGCCCGCGCCGAACACGATCCAGTCGGGGCCCATGACGATGCCCACGCCGCCGATGACGAAACCGACGAAGATGATGGCCACGGCGATCCAGGACTTCGGGCGTCCGGCGTGGCTGCCAGTCGACATGCGCAGTCTTCTCTTTCCGCGTTCGGTGGGGGACGGGGACCCGTCGTGATCGGGTCCTCGACGCCGAACTCTAGCAACGCCCCGCCCGCGCGGCCGCAGCGGGGCGCCCGCGCGGCGCGCCGCGCGGACCCGCAGGCGGGCACCGCCGCGCGCGGTCAGACGAACGCGCCCTGCCCGGTCGCGGCGCGGCCGACGATCAGCGTGTTGATCTCCCGGGTGCCCTCGTAGGAGTAGAGCGCCTCGGCGTCGGCGACGAACCGCCCGATGCCGTAGTCGAGGACGATCCCGTTGCCCGCCATCAGCTCGCGCCCCCAGCCGACCGCCTCGCGCATCCGGCTGGTGCAGTACGCCTTGGCGAGCGCCGAGTGCTCGTCGCGGTAGAGGCCCTCGTCCTGCAGCTGCGCCAGCCGCACCACCATGCCGAGCGAGGCCGTCGCGTTCCCGAGCATCCTGACCAGCAGGTCCTGGACGAGCTGGAACTTGGCGATCGGCCGCCCGAACTGCTCGCGCCGCACCGCGTAGTCGCGGGCGATCTCGTACGCGGCGAGCATCACCCCGACCGCCTGCCAGGCGACGCCGCTGCGGGTGCGGCGCAGGATCGCGGCGGTGTCCCGGAAGCCGGCCGCGCCCGCCAGCCGGTCGGACTCGGGGACGACGCAGTCCTCGAACGTCAGGTCCGCGTTCTGCACCGTGCGCAGCGCGATCTTGTTCTCGATGCGGGTCGCGGTGAAGCCGGGCGCGTCCTTGCCGACGACGAACCCCTTGACCTGGTCGTCGGCCTCGTCCCTGGCCCACACGACGACCAGGTCGGCGAAGGTGCCGTTGCCGATCCACCGCTTCGCGCCGTTCAGCACCCAGGAGTCGCCGTCGCGCCGCGCCGTGGTGCGCAGCCCGAGCGCGACGTCGGAGCCGCCCTCCGGCTCGGTCAGCGCGAACGCGCCGATCTTCTCCATCCGCCCCATCGCGGGCAGCCACCGCTCGCGCTGCTCCGGCGACCCGCAGCGGCCGATGCTGCCCATCGCCAGCCCGGTGTGGACGCCGAAGAACGTGGCCATGGACGGGTCGACGCGCGCCATGTCCATCGCGAGGAACCCCGCGAGCAGGCTGCTCGGCCGCTCCCCGGGGCACTCGTCGTAGGCGAGCCCGGCGATGCCCAGCTCGCCGTACTGCGGGACGAGGTCGAAGGGGAACTCGGCCCGGCCCCAGCAGTCGTCGGCGATCGGCGCGACCTTCGACTCCAGGAAGCTCCGCACCCGCTCGACGATCTCCTTCTCGCGCTCGTCGAGCAGGTCCTGCATGTGGTAGAGGTCACCCGGCAGCGGATCCAGCGTCATGGGGTGGCCTGTTCCCCGAGCCCGGACCGCTAACCGGCGCCGGGCCCGCGCCGGCGGGCCGTTCTGGTGACCGGGACCCGGTCTCGGACGCGGTGTAGGCGTGCGCTTACCATCCAGGGCATGACGGTGCCGCCTGAAGAACTCGAACTGGCCGCCGCCTTCCCCCCGGCCGAGCGGGACCGGTGGCGGGAGATGGTGAAGGGGGTGCTGCGCAAGTCCGGCGCGGCGACCGAGGAGACCCCTCTCGGCGAGATCGAGTCCCTGCTGACCCGCGAGTCCTGCGACGGAGTGCCGATCGCCGCGCTCTACACGCGCGACGACGCCCCGCCCGGACGCCCCGGGCTCGCCCCCTACGTCCGCGAGGTGCGGCCGGACGGCGAGGGCCTCGCCGGCTGGGACGTCCGGCAGCCGCACGGCCACCCGGACCCGGCGGTGACGCGCGAGGCGGTCCTCGCCGACCTGGAGAACGGCGCCACCTCGGTCTGGCTGCGGCTCGGCGAGGGCGGGACGCCCGTCGCCGCGCTGCCGGAGGTCCTGCGCGGCGTGCTGCTCGACCTCGCGCCCGTCGTGCTGGACGCGGGGGAGCAGGCGGTGGAGGCGGCCGAGGCGTTCCTCGCCCTGGTCACCGAGCGCGGGAACCAGCCGGACGCGTCGGGCAACCTCGGTGCCGACCCCCTCGGGCTGCAGGCCCGCACCGGCACCGCCGGGTCCCTGGACGACGCGGCGGCGCTGGCCGCCCGGTGCGTCCGGGAGTTCCCGCGGCTGCGCGCGGTCGTCGCGGACGGCACCCCGTACCACGACGCGGGCGGCGGCGACGCGGAGGAACTGGGCGCCGTGGCCGCCGCCGGCGTCGCCTACCTGCGCGCCCTCACCGGCGCCGGGCTGGGCGTGGACGAGGCGTTCGGGCAGATCGAGTTCCGGGTCGCCGTCAACGCCGACCAGTTCTCCTCGATCGCCAAGCTCCGCGCGCTGCGCCGGCTGTGGGCCCGGATCGCCGAGGTCAGCGGCGCCGCCGAGGGGACGTCGGCGCGGATCCACGCCGTCACCTCGTCGGCGATGATGACGCGCCGCGACCCGTGGGTGAACATGCTGCGCACCACCGTCGCGGCGTTCGCCGCCGGGGTCGGGGGCGCCGACGCCGTCACCGTCCAGCCGTTCGACGCCCGGCTCGGCCTGCCGGACGACTTCGCCCGCCGCATCGCCCGCAACACCCAGACGCTGCTGCTGGAGGAGTCGAGCCTCGCCCGCGTCGTCGACCCGGCCGGCGGCTCCTGGTACACCGAGAGCCTCACCGAGGGCCTCGCGCAGGCCGCGTGGTCCTGGTTCACCGAGATCGAGAAGGCCGGCGGCCTCGCCGCCGCCCTGGAGTCCGGGCTGGTCGCCGACCAGATCGCCGCGACCTGGGCGCGCCGCCGCAAGGACCTGGCCCGCCGCAAGGCCCCGCTCACCGGCGTCAGCGAGTTCCCGAACCTGGCCGAGAAGCTGCCCGAGCGCGACGCCGCTCCGGCGCGTCCCGGCGGCGGGCTCCCCGTCGTGACCTACGCGCAGGACTTCGAGGCGCTCCGCGACCGGTCCGACGCCCACGCCGAGGCCACCGGCGCCCGCCCGAAGGTGTTCCTCGCCACGCTCGGCCCCATCGCCGTCCACACGGCGCGCGCGTCGTTCGCCGCCAACCTGTTCCAGGCCGGCGGCATCGAGACGGTCACGGGCGCCCCCGAGGAGTTCGCGGCGTCCGGCACGGCCGTCGCCTGCATCTGCTCCAGCGACCGCCTGTACGAGGAGCAGGCCGCCGAAGCGGCGCGGGTCCTGAAGGACGCCGGTGCTGTGAAGGTCTGGCTCGCGGGTAAGGGAACCTACGAGGGGGTCGACGCCCGCGTGCACGCCGGATGCGACGCGATCGAGGCGCTGCAGACCACCCTCCGCGATCTGGGAGTGAACGAATGATCCCCGACTTCACCGAGATCGAGCTCGGGACGGCGCCCCCCGCCGACGCGGCCGCCAGGCGCTGGCGCGCCGCCGTCGCCGACGCCACCGGCAAGGACCCCGAGGCCCACACCTGGGACACCCCGGAGGGCATCGGCGTCCCGCCGCTCTACACCGGCGACGACCTCGCCGGGCTCGACTTCCTCGGCACCCTGCCGGGCATCGCCCCGTACCTGCGCGGCCCATACCCGGCGATGTACGCCACGCAGCCGTGGACGATCCGCCAGTACGCCGGGTTCTCCACCGCCGAGGAGTCCAACGCCTTCTACCGGCGCAACCTCGCCGCGGGGCAGAAGGGCCTGTCGGTCGCGTTCGACCTCGCCACCCACCGCGGCTACGACTCCGACCACCCGCGCGTGGCCGGCGACGTCGGCATGGCGGGCGTCGCGATCGACTCGATCTACGACATGCGGCAGCTCTTCGACGGCATCCCGCTGGACAGGATGAGCGTGTCGATGACCATGAACGGCGCGGTGCTGCCCGTCCTGGCGCTGTACATCGCGGCGGCCGAGGAGCAGGGGGTGAAGCCGGAGGGCCTCGCGGGGACCATCCAGAACGACATCCTCAAGGAGTTCATGGTCCGCAACACCTACATCTACCCGCCGGCGCCGTCGATGCGGATCATCTCCGACATCTTCGCGTACACCTCGCAGCGGATGCCGAAGTACAACTCCATCTCGATCTCCGGCTACCACATCCAGGAGGCCGGGGCCACCGCCGACCTGGAGCTGGCCTACACCCTCGCCGACGGCGTGGAGTACATCCGCGCGGGCCGCGAGGCCGGGCTGGACATCGACGCGTTCGCGCCGCGCCTGTCGTTCTTCTGGGCGATCGGCATGAACTTCTTCATGGAGGTCGCGAAGCTGCGCGCCGCCCGCCTGCTGTGGGCGAAGCTGGTGAAGCAGTTCGACCCGAAGAACCCCAAGTCGCTGTCGCTGCGGACGCACTCGCAGACGTCCGGCTGGTCGCTGACCGCGCAGGACGTGTTCAACAACGTCGCCCGCACCTGCGTCGAGGCGATGGCCGCCACGCAGGGCCACACCCAGTCGCTGCACACCAACGCGCTGGACGAGGCCCTCGCGCTGCCGACCGACTTCTCCGCCCGCATCGCCCGCAACACCCAGCTGCTGCTCCAGCAGGAGTCCGGGACGACCCGGACGATCGATCCGTGGGGCGGCAGCGCCTACGTCGAGCGCCTCACCTACGACCTCGCCCGCCGCGCCTGGGGCCACATCACCGAGGTCGAGAAGGCCGGCGGCATGGCCAAGGCGATCGACGAGGGCCTGCCGAAGCTGCGCATCGAGGAGGCCGCGGCCCGCACCCAGGCCCGCATCGACTCCGGCCGCCAGCCCGTCATCGGCGTCAACAAGTACCGGCCGGACGTCGAGGAGCGCATCGAGGTCCTCAAGGTCGACAACGCCGCCGTCCGCGCGCAGCAGATCGAGAAGCTGCGGCGGCTGCGCGAGGAGCGCGACGAGACCGCGACGCAGGCCGCGCTCGGCGCGATCACCGCCGCCGCCGAGGCCGCCGAGAACGGCACGCGCCCGTCCGACCTGAGCCACAACCTGCTGGCCCTCGCCATCGACGCCGCCCGCGCGAAGGCGACCGTCGGGGAGATCTCCGACGCGCTGGAGAAGGCGTACGGGCGGCACGCCGCGCAGATCCGTACGATCTCCGGGGTGTACCGGGAAGAGGCGGGCAAGGTGAGCAGCATCGAGAAGGCGCGCGCCGCGACCGCCGCGTTCGAGCAGGAGGAGGGCCGCCGGCCCCGCATCCTCGTCGCGAAGATGGGCCAGGACGGCCACGACCGCGGCCAGAAGGTGATCGCGACCGGCTTCGCCGACCTCGGCTTCGACGTCGACGTGGGCCCGCTGTTCCAGACGCCGGGCGAGGTCGCCCGGCAGGCGGTCGAGGCCGACGTGCACATCGTCGGCGTCAACTCCCTCGCCGCCGGCCACCTCACGCTGGTGCCCGCGCTGCGCGAGGAGCTGGCCGCGCTCGGCCGCGACGACATCATGATCGTCGTCGGCGGCGTCATCCCGCCGCAGGACTTCGACGAGCTGCGCGCCGCCGGCGCCGCCGCGATCTTCCCGCCCGGCACCGTGCTCGCCGACGCCGCGATCGGCCTGCTGGAGGAGCTGACCGCGACGCTGGGGCACGCCGGGACGTGAGGCCGGAACTCCAGGACTACGTCTCCGGGGTCCGGGACGGGTCGCGGGCGTGGATCGCGCGGGCGATCACGCTGGTCGAGTCGGCCCGTCCCGACCACCGGGAGCTGGCGCAGCGGCTCCTGGTCGAGCTGACCCCGCACACCGGGAACGCCCGCCGCGTCGGGATCACCGGCGTGCCGGGCGTCGGCAAGTCCACGTTCATCGACGCGCTCGGCACGAAGCTGACGGGGGAGGGGAACAAGGTCGCGGTGCTGGCCGTCGACCCGTCCTCCACCCGCACCGGCGGCAGCATCCTCGGCGACAAGACGCGCATGCAGCGCCTCGCCGCCGACCCGGACGCCTTCATCCGCCCCTCCCCGACGGCCGGGACGCTCGGCGGCGTCGCCAAGGCCACCCGCGAGGCGATGGTCGTGATGGAGGCCGCCGGGTACGGCGTCGTCCTCGTCGAGACGGTCGGGGTCGGGCAGTCCGAGACGACCGTCGCCGAGATGGTCGACTCGTTCCTGTTCCTCACCCTCGCCCGCACCGGCGACCAGCTCCAGGGCATCAAGAAGGGCGTCCTGGAACTGGCCGACGTCATCGCCGTCAACAAGGCCGACGGCGACCACACGATGGAGGCCAAGCGCGCCGCCCGCGAGCTGTCCGGCGCGCTGCGGCTGCTGCGCAGCGACGAGCGCGCCCGCGCCACCCCTGTCCTGACCTGCAGCGCCCGCGAGGGCACCGGCCTCGACGCGGTGTGGGACGAGATCGTCGGGCACCAGGAGCGGCTCCGCGAGTCCGGCGAGCTGGAGGCGCGGCGCCGCCGCCAGCAGGTCGGCTGGACGTGGGCGATGGTCCGCGACCGGCTGCTCGGCGAGCTGCACGCCCACCCCGCCGTCCGCGATCTCGCGCCCGGCCTGGAGAAGAGCGTCGCGGACGGGACGCTCACCCCGGCGCTCGCCGCCGAGCGCATCCTGGAGGCGTTCTCGCGCGAACGGTGAGGGGGCTTCCGGGCGTCCGGAACCACGGGTTGCCCGGGCTCCCGGCCGCGGCGGACGGGGATCAGGTACAACAGTCGGATGGACGTCATCGCGCTCGATGATCCGACGGACGCGCAGATCCGGGAGTGGCACGGCGTGCTGTGCGCCGTGCACGCCGCCGGTCCGGCGGGGGAGCCCGCGCCGGAACCGGAGCAGACGGCCGAGCGGCTCCTCGGCGGCGATCCGGGCTCGCGGCAGCGGCTGTGGGCGGCCGCCGACGGCGCGCGG
>NZ_WBMR01000080.1 GCF_008923365.1 Actinomadura montaniterrae | reverse complement strand
CTCGCCGGGACGCTGCGCGCGGCGCTGCGCCTCGCGGGCGCGCTCGGCCACCCGCGCCAGCTCCGCCACCCGCGTCTCGTCGCGGGTGAGGTTCTCGCCGCTCGCCGGATCGAAGATGTGGATCTTCGAGGTGTCGATCCACAGCTCCGCCGCGTCGCCCGCCGTGATCCCGCTGGACGCGTCCAGCGCCACCACCGCCTGCGTGCGCAGCTGGTCGCTGTCCAGCTCGCGGGACAGGTCGCGGAGCTGCGCGGCGAGGTCGTCCGGCGCCTCGTACGGGACGTACGCGTACAGCTCGTTGCCGAGCCACTCGGTGACGTCGACGCGCGCGCTGACCGTGCTGCCGCGCGCCTTCTTGTCCGCGCCGACCAGCGCGGCGTCCTCGAAGTGCTCGGGACGGATCCCGACGAGCACGACGTCGCGGCCCGCCACCGCGGCGGCCTTGCGCTCGTCGCCGACCTCGAAGCGGCCGAGCGGGGTGTCGAGCGCCGTCCCGTCGACGGACGCGGGCAGGAAGTTCATCGACGGCGAGCCGATGAACCCCGCGACGAACAGGTTGACCGGCTCCTCGTACAGCTCGCGCGGGCTGCCGACCTGCTGCAGGACGCCCTTGCGCAGCACCGCGACGCGGTCGCCGAGCGTCATCGCCTCCGTCTGGTCGTGCGTGACGTACACGGTGGTGACGCCGAGCCGGCGCTGCAGCCGGGAGATCTCGGTGCGCATCTGGCCGCGCAGCTTGGCGTCCAGGTTCGACAGCGGCTCGTCGAACAGGAACGCGTTCGCCTGCCGGATGATCGCGCGGCCCATCGCGACGCGCTGCCGCTGCCCGCCGGACAGGTTCGCCGGCTTGCGCTGCAGGTGCTCGGTGAGCTCGAGCAGCTCGGCGGTCTCCCGGACGCGGCGGTCGACCTCCTCGCGCGGCACCTTCGCCAGCCGCAGCGGGAACGCGATGTTCTCGAACACCGTGAGGTGCGGGTACAGCGCGTAGTTCTGGAACACCATCGACAGGTTCCGCTGCCGCGGCGCGATCTTGTTGACGACCCGCTCGCCGATGCGCATCTCGCCGCCGGTGATGTCCTCCAGCCCGACGATCATCCGCAGCAGGGTGGACTTGCCGCAGCCGGACGGCCCGACCAGGATCATGAACTCGCCGTCCCGCACGTCCAGGGACACCTCGTTCACGGCCGGGAACCCGTCGCCGTACCGCTTGACGATGTTCTTCATGGTGATGGCGGCCATGCTTCAACCCCCTCGGGCCCTCAGCCCTTGACTGCGCCGGACGTCAGCCCGGCGACGATGCGGCGCTGGAACGCCAGGACGATGACGACGATCGGGACGGTCACCACGACCGCCGCCGCGCAGATGGCGGTCGTCGGCTGCTGGAACTCCGACGCGCCGGTGAAGAACGCCAGCGCGGCGGGCACGACGCGGGCCCGGTCCGACGACGTCAGCGAGATCCCGAAGACGAAGTCGTTCCAGCAGAAGAAGAAGGTGAGGATCGCGGCGGTGAACACGCCGGGCGCGGCCAGCGGGACGATCACCTTGCGGAACGCCTGCCACGTCGTCGCGCCGTCGACCTGCGCGGCCTGCTCCATCTCCCACGGGATCTCGCGGAAGAACGCCGACAGCGTCCAGATCGCGAGCGGCAGCGCGAACGAGATGTACGGGATGATCAGCCCCGGCCAGGTGTCGTACAGGCCGACGTCGCGCCACAGGTCGAACAGCGGCCCGACCAGCGACACGACCGGGAACATCGCGATCGCGAGCGCGAACGACAGGATCGCCTTCTTGCCGGGGAACTCCAGCCGGGCGATCGCGTACGCGACGAGCGTGGCGAACACGACGCCGATCACGGTCGCGATCAGCGAGATGCCGATCGAGTTGACCAGCGCGGCGGTGAACAGGTCGGTCTTGAAGACCGTCCGGTAGTTGTCCCAGGTCCAGTGGTGCGGCAGGAAGCCCTTCTGGTTGCCGATCTCGCCGGGCTGCTTGAACGACAGCATCACGATCCACAGGATCGGGAACACCGTCCACACGAGGATCAGCAGGGACGCCAGCGCCCACAGCCATTTGGAACGGGCGGTCTCCATCACTTCTCGCCTCCCCCGCGCTCGCCGCGCGCCTGCGCCAGGTCGACCCGGAACCCCTTGATGAACACGACCGCGATCAGGACCACCGACAGGAACAGCAGCACGCCGACCGCGTCGCCGAGCCCGATCGCGGTCCGGGTGATCGTCTGCCGGTAGGTGAGGAACGACAGCGTCTCGGTCTTCTGCTGGCCGGACGTCATGACGAAGACGTTGTCGAAGATCCGCCACGCGTCGAGCGTGCGGAACAGCACCGCGACGAGGATCGCGGCCTTCATGTTCGGGATCGTCACCCGGCGCAGCCGCTGCCACGCCGTCGCGCCGTCCACCGTCGCGGCCTCGCCGAGGTCGCCCGGCACCTGCGCCAGGCCGGCGAGCAGCAGCAGCGACACGAACGGGGTCGTCTTCCAGATCTCCGACAGGACGATCACGGTCATCGAGGACCAGCGGCCGGAGAACCAGGCGTAGTCGCCGAGCCCGAACCAGGAGTTCACGAACCCCGACTGCAGGTCGAACGCGTACTTCCAGGCGAACGCGGAGATCACCGTGACGATCCCGTACGGCAGCAGGATCGCGGTCCGGACGGTGCGCCGCGCGAAGACGGCCCGGTGCATCACCATCGCGAGCGCGAACCCGATGACGAGCTCCACCGCGACGGTGACGAAGGTGATGACGAAGGTGGTGAGGACGTCCTGCCAGAACAGCGGGTCGGACAGCGCCGTCCCGTAGTTGGCGAGGCCGACGAAGCGGCGGTCGTCCGGCGCGGTGATCCGGTAGCTGAACAGCGACAGGTACAGCGCGTTGACCAGCGGGTACGCCGTCACGACCAGCATGACGATCACGGCCGGCGCGGACAGGAGCAGGCCGAGCCGGCGTTCGGCGCGGCCGCGGTCGGAGATCTCCGCGGCGGGCGCCGCGGGCGTCCCGGCGGCCGGCGCGGTGTGCACTGCGGTCATCGTCGGTCCCTTCAGAGCAGGCGCTGGTCGCGCAGGACCTGGTGGACGAACGTCGCGGACTCGCGCGGCGTCGCGTTCGGGTTCACCGACGCCGGCGGGTGCCAGCGGCTCTGGATCGCGCCGGACACGTCGGTGTAGTACGGCGTGATCGGGCGTGGCGCCGCCGCGTTGATCGAGTCGCGGATCAGTCCCGCCATCGGGAACTGCTTCTGGATCTCCGGGTCGTCGTAGACGGCGGGACGCGCGGCCGGGTTGCCCTCGGCGAGCATGTACTCCTTCTGGTGCTCGGTGGACGTGATGCACTTGACCGCGTCCACCGCGAAGGTGTTCTTGTGCTTGCCGTAGGCGCCGATGGCGACCTCGATGCCGCCGAACGGCGGCTTGCTCTCCTGGCCGGGCGCGACCTTCGGGTAGCGGGCCCAGCCGATGTCGGACGGGATCGACTTGCCGATCACGCCGGCCTTGGCGTCGCTGGCGTCCGCGGCCCAGATGTAGGGCCAGTTGACCATGAAGCCGCCGCGCGCGCCGTTGAACAGGGCGCGGGACTGCTCCTCGATGTCGGTGGACAGCGTCGGGCTCGCGGCCCGCGAGGTCGCCAGCCGGCGGACGATCGTCGCCGCGGCCCGCCCCGCCGGGGAGTCGATGTCGATCCGGGCGTCGTCGCCCTTGCCGGCGTCGCTGACGATCTCGCCGCCGGCGGACGCGACGAGGGCGTTGATCCACACCATGTAGCCCTCGTACTTGTTGCCCTGCACGCCGACGGTGGTGCCGGTGCGCAGCGCCGCGTCGATCATCTTGTCCCAGGTGAAGTCGGGCGCGTTCGGATCGACGCCGGCCTTCTGGACGGCGGACTTGCGGTACCAGAGCAGTTGCGTGTTCGCCCAGAACGGCGCCGCGTACAGCTTCCCGTCCCAGGTGGAGCTCTGCACCGCCACCGGGAACACGCCCTGCGTGAACTGCGCCGCCTGGCTCGCCGGGAACGGCCGCAGGAATCCGGCGTTCGCGGCCTCCGCGACGAACACCGGGTCGAGGCTCATCAGGTCGAGCCCGCTGTCCTTGGCGGCCAGCCGCCGGACGAGCTGCTCGCGCTGCTGCGTGGCGTCGTCCGGCATCAGCGAGGTCTTGATCCGGTACTGCCCGCCGGACGCCTTGGAGCACTCGTCGGCGAGCTTGACCTGGCCGCCGTTGTCGGGGTTGATGTACCAGTTCAGGGTGGGGGTGCCACCGCCTCCGCAGGCGGCGAGGGCGCTCGCCGGCAGCGCCAGCGCGACCGCGGCCCTCAGCGCGACCGTGGTCCTGCCTGTGCCCCTGGCTTTGCGTGCGGCGGCTCTGTCTGCGGTGGATCTCCGCGAGCGCCTCGCGCTGCGCGCGCCCCTGGCTCTGCGTGCGGTCCCGGTGCCCCCGTGCCCCCGTGGACCGTTCCGTCCGGTTCTTTCCGCTCGTCCGACTCCCTCGACCATCGGGCCTCCCGAAGCCACCCACCATGTGCGGGCGCTTCGCCGGAACGCATCCATGGCGGGTCCGATTTCATGAGAACACCGGATTTCGTAACTGTCGAGATGCAAAGAGTGAGCGGTGAGCATAAGGCAACGTAACGGCAACATGAAACACAGCCGAAACAAAGCGGCATAAGACACGAAACGGACACGGGTGATTCTCGATGGCGGACACCGGACCCGCGAAGGGGGAGACGCCGTGCCCACAGGGATCGATGCGGGCGACACCGCGTGGCTGCTCGCCAGCACCGCGCTCGTCCTGCTGATGACGCCCGGACTCGCGCTGTTCTACGGCGGGATGGTGCGCGCCAAGAGCACGCTGAACATGATCATGATGAGCCTGGTCTCGGTCGCGCTGGTGACCGTCTCCTGGCTCGCCGCCGGCTACAGCCTCGCGTTCGGCCATGATCTCGGCGGCCTCGGCCTGCTCGGCGGATTCGAGCACATCGGCCTCAAAGGCATCACCCCGGCGACACCCCATGGTCACGTCCCGGCACTGCTGTTCGTGACCTTCCAGCTCACCTTCGCGATCCTCACCACCGCGCTCATCAGCGGCGCCATCGCCGACCGCGCCAAGTTCTCCGCCTGGATGGTGTTCGTCCCCGTCTGGGCCCTCGTCGTCTACGCGCCGATCGCGCACTGGGTCTGGGGCGGCGGCTGGATCTCCGACCTCGGCGCCCTCGACTACGCCGGCGGCCTCGTCGTCGAGATCGCGTCCGGCGCGTCCGGGCTCGCGATGGCGCTCGTCCTCGGCCCCCGCATCGGATTCCGCAAGGAGGCGATGCGCCCGCACAACCTGCCGATGGTGCTGCTCGGCGTCGGGCTGCTCTGGTTCGGCTGGTTCGGCTTCAACGCCGGCTCCGCGCTCGCCGCGAACGGGACCGCCGCCGCCGTCTTCCTCAACACCCTCGTCGCCGGCTGCACCGGCCTGCTCGGCTGGCTGCTCGTCGAGCAGCGCCGCGACGGGCACCCGACCACGTTCGGCGCCGCGTCCGGCGTCGTCGCCGGGCTCGTCGCGATCACCCCGTCCTGCGGGTCGGTGAACGTGCTCGGCGCGCTCGCCGTCGGGCTCGTCGCGGGCGTCGTCTGCTCCTACGCGGTCGGCTGGAAGCACCGCCTCGGCTACGACGACTCCCTCGACGTCGTCGGCGTCCACCTCGTCGGCGGGATCATCGGCACGCTGCTGATCGGGCTGCTCGCCGTCCGCTCGATGACCGGCGGCGCGGCCGGGCTGATCACCGGGGGCGGCGGCGTCCAGCTCGGCAGGCAGGCCATCGCGGTCCCGGTCGTCGGGCTGTTCGCGTTCACCGTCACCTTCGCGGTCGGCAAGCTGATCGACAAGACGCTGGGGTTCCGGGTGTCCGCCGAGGACGAGACGAGCGGCGTCGACCTCGCCCTGCACGCCGAGACGGCCTACGAGCACGGCGTCAGCGTCCCGTTCTCAGCAGGCCACGCGGGCCCCCTCGCCAAGCTCGCCCACCCCTCCCCGCTCGGCCACGCCCAGCAGCAGGAACAGGGCGCCTGACGCCGGGCAGCGGGAACAGGGCGCCTGACGCCGGACCTGATGCGGACATGAGGAAGGCGCGGGAGGTTCGCGGACCCCGACCGACCCGCGATCCTCCCGCGCCTTCGCCTGTGGGGGACGGCGCGGAGGCTCAGTAACCGCCGCCCGTCCCGTACCCGGACCCGCCGCCGGAGCCGCCGCCGGTCCCGGTGCCCGAGCCGCCGCCCGAACCCGCGCCGGTCATGATCTTGGCACCGCTCGGCCGCGTCAGCCACCACACCCCGCCGACGCCCTGGCCCTTGGTGTCACCCGGCTGCTTGTCCTTCTCGTAGAAGTACATCGGCCAGCCGTTGATCGTGAGCTGGCACTTGCCGTCGTCCTTGCGCTCGATGAAGTTCACGACCTTCCGGCTGACGCCCTCCAGCTTGAGGTGCTTCCAGCCGTTGAACACCGCCGGCGGCCACGCCTTCTTGCACGCGCCGAAGCACGTCGAGTTCGGCGGCTTGCTGGTGTCCTTGTCGTAGCGGTAGAGCGTCCGGCCGTTCCCGTCGGTCAGGATCATCCCGAACTTCGGGTCGTTCTTCGCCTTGACGACCGTCCAGCCCTTCCACTTGTTCGCGGTCTTGGCCGCCGCGAGCGCCTTCTTGCCGGTCGGCGCCGCCGCGTACCACTTCTTGCCGACGCCCTGCCCCCGCACGTCGCCGGGGCTCTGGTCCTTCACGTAGCGGTACAGCGGCCAGCCGGCGAGCGTGACCTGCCACTTGCCGTCCGGCCGCCGCACCTTCCCGACGAGCGCCGCCTCGACGCCCTTGACCTGCGTCGCGGCGCCGTTCGCCCACACCGGCGGCCACGCCTTCGCGCACGCGCCCGCGCACGTCGACGCGGGCGGCTTCGCCGTGTCGTCGTCGAACCGGTACAGCGTCCTGCCCTGCCCGTCCGTGACGACCTTGCCGAGCTTGGTGACGCTCGCGACCTCCAGCGTCGTCGGCGCGGCGGACGGCGACGGCGCCGCGGACGCCGACGGGTCCGCCTGGGCTCTGCTCCCCGCGGCGGCGTTCCGCTGCCCTTTCCCGTTCCCGTTCTCCTGCCCGCACGCCGACAGCACCATCCCGGACGCGATGAGGGCGGCCGCGGCGGGGAACGCCCAACGTGGGAAATGCATCTCGTGTCCTCCATGTGTTGTGGGCCCCGGCTCGGTCCGGGTACCGCACGCCGATCGAGGAGGCGGCCGCACCGCTCGTCCTGATCGAGGAGCAGTACGGTGAACGGCGCGGAACGGGTTCAACCTCGGGCACGTCCCAGGAAAAGCCCACGAACTGTGCAATCGAGGTACGCGTTGTCGACCCCCGACCGGCCGAGCCGCCCGACCCCCGACACGGCCGGCCTCTTCGCCAAGCCCCCACCGCCCGAACCCGAGCCGGCCGGACCCGCCTGGCTCGTCGTCCCCGCCCGGGTGGTCGCGTTGATCGTCGTCGTGCCGTTCCGGCTGCTGTACGACCTGCTCCGGGTCGTCGGGCGCGGCATCGCGGCGTGCTGGCGGTTCCTCATCCGGATCCCCCTGATCATCGCCGTCGCGCTGTACCGGTGGGTGCTGCGGCCGCTCGGCCTCGTCCTGTGGTGGCCGCTGCGGATGCTCGGCCTCGGCATCGCCGCCGCCGCGCGCTGGCTCTACCGGTACGTGCTGACGCCGATCGGGCACTTCCTCGACCTCGTCCTGCTCGGGCCGCTCCGCGCCCTCGGGCGGGGCCTCGCCTGGCTCGGCAGGTGGATCGGGCGCGGGCTCGCACGGCTGTTCCGCGGCATCGGACGGATCCTCGCCGTCGTGCTCGTCCTGCCCCTCGTCCTGATCTGGCGGTACGTCCTGCGGCCGCCGCTGCTCGGGCTCGCCTGGCTTGCCCGCTGGACCGGACGCGGCCTCGCCGCGGCCTGGCGGGCGTTCGCCGCCGCCGTGGTGTGGTCGTGGCGGCAGACCGGGCGCTGCCTCGGCTGGTTGCTACGCGTCTTCGTCGTCGTCCCAGCGCGCGCGCTGTGGCGGTACGTCCTGGCACCGATCGGGGTCGGTATCGCCGGGACGTGGAGGCTCTCCGCCCGCGTCCTGTTGTGGCTGTGGCGCAACCTTGTGGTCGCGCCGGTGCGCGTGCTGGTGGTGATCCCGCTCCGCTGGTTCGGGACGAACGTGCTGGCACCCATCGGGCGCGGCATCGGCGCGGCGTGGCGCGTCACCGTCCGCGACCCGCTCCGGGCCGTCCGCCGGACGCTGCGCGAGGCGAGCCGCGACGTCCGCCGGACACTCCGCCGCACCTTCCTCGGCCGCTGAACATCGGCTGCCGAACCCGGGCTCGGCCGCTGAACCTGAGCTCGGCCGATGAACCGGGCTCGGCCGCTGAACCGGGCTCGGCCGTTGAGCTGCGGAAAGGCGAACGCGCCGGTCTCCCGTGCGGAGACCGGCGCGCTCTGCGGTGATCGCTACCGCTCGTCGGCCACGGAGCCGCGCCGCTCGGCGCGCTCGCGCATCTTCCTGAGCAGTTCCTTCCGCTGGGCCGCCGGATCGGCGGCGCCGCCCGGCGCGGCGGCCTCGCCGCCGCGCAGCGCGCGCCGCGAGATCTTCTTGCGCTGGCCGCCCACTCCGAGCATGCCGTTGCGGCCCCTGCTCTTGGACATGATCCACTCCCGTCCGGGCTGGTGTGCGTTCGGTTCTGCACCCGGATCCGGCCGCGCGGGAGCGGTGGAGACTCAGACGCCCCCGGCGTCCCGGCCGGATCGTCCGGCGGGACGCGGCGGGTACACGCGCTGGAGGACGGGCCACGCGGCGGTGGCCAGGAGATCGCTGAACATGCCGCCACCGTAGGCACCGCCCGCACGCCGGGCAACGTGTTTTCGGCCGGACCGGTGCTGCGATACTGGCGGCGATGTATCGACTCCTGTTCTCACTGGTCATCGCCCGGATCTCCGCCGAGACCGCGCACCACCTGACGCTGCGGGCGCTGCGCGCGATCCAGGCCGTCCCGGGCGCGGCGCCGCTGCTGCGGCGGTTCCTCGCGCCGCGCGACCCGGCGCTCGCCGTGCACGCGCTCGGCCTGGACTTCCCGAGCCCGCTCGGCCTCGCCGCCGGGTTCGACAAGGACGCGGTCGCCTACGAGGCGCTCGGCGCGTTCGGGTTCGGCCACGTCGAGATCGGCACCGTCACCGGGCGGCCCCAGCCCGGCAACCCGCGGCCCCGGCTGTTCCGCCTCGTCCGCGACCGGGCGGTCATCAACCGGATGGGGTTCAACAACGCCGGCTCCGAGGCCGCCGCCGCCCGGCTGCGGAACCGCCGCCCCGGGACGATCGTCGGGGTCAACATCGGCAAGACCAAGGTCGTCCCGGAGGCCGAGGCCGCCGCCGACTACGTCGCGAGCACCGAGCGGCTCGCCCCGTACGCCGACTACCTCGTGGTCAACGTCAGCTCCCCGAACACGCCGGGGCTGCGGAACCTCCAGGCCGTCGAGCACCTGCGGCCGCTGCTGAGCGCCGTCCGCGAGGCCGCCGACCGGTCCGCGCCGCGCCGCGTCCCGCTGCTGGTCAAGATCGCGCCGGACCTCGCCGACGACGACGTCGACGCGGTCGCCGACCTCGCGCTCGACCTCGGCCTGGACGGGATCATCGCCACCAACACCACCATCGAGCGCTCCGGCCTGCGCAGCGACGCCGCGCTCGCCAAGGAGGCCGGCGGGCTGTCCGGCGCGCCGCTGAAGGACCGGTCCCTGGACGTCCTGCGGCGGCTGCGCGACCGCGCCGGCGACCGGCTCGTCCTGGTCTCGGTCGGCGGCGTCGAGAGCGCCGACGACGTGTGGGAGCGGATCCGCGCCGGCGCCACCCTCGTCCAGGGCTACACCGGGATGATCTACGGCGGCCCGTTCTGGGCCCACCGCGTCCACCGCGACCTGGCGGCCCGCCTGAAGGCGAGCGCCTTCCCCACCATCGCCGCCGCCCGCCACCGCTGAGCCGCAGCGGGACGCCGCGACGCAGCGGGGACACCGCGACGCAACGGGGACGCCGCGACGCAACGGAGATCGCCGCTTTGCCGTGAGGTGATCATCGCGCGGGCAGGAGTGCGGGTATGCCCCGCGAGACGCTGCTCCTCCGCATCGGCGCCGCGCTGGCCATCGCGCTCCCGGCGGTCGTGACGCGGGCCGCCGGGCTGCACCCGTCCGCCGTCGCCGCCGCGGTGATCTACGGGGCGGGCGTCCTCGCCGCCGCCGTCCTGCTGATGTGGGCGGCCGAAACCGCCCGCGCCGACATGTCCGGAGCGCTCGCGCTGGCGCTGCTCGCCCTCATCGCCGTGCTCCCCGAATACGCCGTCGACGTGTACTACGCGTTCGCGGCCGGCACGAAACCGCACTACGCGGGCTATGCGGCGGCCAACATGACGGGCGCGAACCGGCTCCTCGTCGGCGTCGGATGGGCGCTGGTCGTGCTGGCGTTCACGCTCGGCGTCCGCCGGACGGCACGCCGCGGCGGGCGGCACGGCAGGCGGCGGCCACCGTCCTCGCGCGGCGAGGAGCGGGACGTCCGGCTCGCCCCGCACCACCGGACGGAGCTGGGCTTCCTCGCGCTCGCGACCGTGCTCGGCTTCATCCCCGCGCTCACCGCCGAGATCGGGTGGTACATCGCGATCGTCCTGATCGGCGTGTACGTGATCTACCTCGGCCGGATCGCCCGGGGCGGCGGCGAGGACGTGGAGAACCTCGCCGGGGTGCCCGCCCGGCTCGTCACGCTGCCGCGCCGGATGCGCCGCACCGCCACCGCCGCCGGGTTCGCGATCGGCGCGGCGCTGGTGTTCATCTCCGCCGAACCGTTCGCGAACTCGCTGGTGGACGCGGGGTCCGCGCTCGGCGTCGACGAGTTCCTGCTGGTGCAGTGGCTCGCGCCGCTGGCGTCCGAGGCGCCGGAGCTGATCGTCGCGGTGGTGTTCGCGTGGCGGCTGCGGGACGCCGACGCGATCGGCACGCTGCTGTCCAGCAAGGTCAACCAGTGGACGCTGCTGATCGGCAGCCTCCCCCTCGCCTACAAGGCGGGCGGCGGCGCCTGGTCGCTGCCGCTCGACTCGCGGCAGCTGGAGGAGGTGCTGCTGACCGCGTCGCAGACCGTCCTCGGCCTCGGCCTGCTCATCGACCTCGTGCTGCGGCGGTGGGAGGCCGCGCTGCTGTTCGTGCTGTTCGCGATCCAGTTCGCGCTGCCGGGCGAGCAGGCCCGGCTGGTGCTGTCGGGGATCTACCTCGCGGTCGGCTTCACCGTCCTGATCAACCGGTACCGCGATCTCGGCCGCGCGATGGAGACCGTCTTCCGCCGCTAGGCCGCCGCGAGGCCACCGCTCGCGCCGGCCCGCGCCGACCCGCGCCGGCCCGCCGTTCTAGGCCACCTCGAAGAAGCCGTCCGCGATCAGCTCCGGCAGGACGGTCCCGGCGTGCGCCCGGACCTGGCCCGCGTCCATGCCGGTGAGCTGGGCGATCGCGTCGAGCAGCCGGTCGAGCGGGAGGCTGCCGTCGCAGACCCCGGCGAGCGCCGCCTCGACCGTGCCGACCCCGGCGGCCCGGCGCAGCCGCGCGGTCTGCCGCAGCACGATCCGCTCGGGGTCCTCGGCGCCCGGCGCGCCGACCTGTTCCTGGACGAGCCCGTCCGCCGCCCGCACCCGCGATCCACAGCCTGTGGAAAACTTTTCGGCGTTCCGGAACCCATCCATGATGCTTTCCACATAGGCGCCGACCGGTTGGTCGACGGCCTGCCGCAGCTCCTCGATCCGGACTGCCGGGCTCGCGCTGCGCCGCAACGTGATCCACCCGAACCCGATGCCCGTGACGCCCTGCCGCTCGAAGTGATCGAGCCACGCGTCGTAGCGCGCCCGGTATTCGGGCGTCCCCGCCTCGCACGAGTCGCGCAGCCACAATTCGGCGTACTCGGCGGGGTCCTGGACGTCCCGCTGGACGATCCAGGCGTCGCAGCCCGCCGTCCACGCGCCGACGCGCTCCTCCCACGGGACGCCCTCGACGTGCAGCCAGTTGGCCAGGAGCTGGCAGTATCCGCCGTCCTCCAGCATCTCCGGCGCCGCGCCGACGAGGCGCCGACAGAAGTCGTCGCCCGGCATCCCGGACTCCCGGTACGTGAACCGGCGGTCGCCGGACGGCGCGACCACGAACGGCGGGTTCGACACGATCAGGTCGAAGCGGCGGCCTCGCACCGGCTCCAGGAGCGAGCCCTCCAGCAGCTCGACGCCGTCCATTCCGGACAGCTCGAAACTCATCGCGGCGAGCTCCAGGGCGCGCGGGTTCACGTCCGTCGCGGTGATGCGGCCGGGGCGCAGCCGGTCGTGCAGATGCACCGCCTGGACCCCGCAGCCGGTGCCGAGATCGAGCACGTTATCCACAGGCCTGTGGACGACGAGGCGGGCCAGATTCCCCGACGCGCCGCCCGTCCCCACGACGTGGTCGTCCGCGGGGACCGTCCCGGAACCGGGCCGCACCTTCAGATCGGAGACGGCGTACCCCGCGTGCCCCTCGCCGCTCACCGACTCCAGCGGCTCGACGTGCAGCAGCGGCCGCACCTCCGCACCGGACGGCTCGGCGAGCCCGGTCGCGACGAGGTCGCGCGCGTCGAGGCCCGCCGCGTCGAGAGCGGACGCGTCTACCGGCACCTGGAGCCAGAACAGCCGGGTCAGCAGCTCCAGCGGCGACCCGCCGCGCGTGGCCCGCAGCGCCGGGACGATCTCGTCGCGCGCCAGCGCGCCGCCCGCGACCGGCCCGAGCAGCTCACGCACCCCGCCGACGGTGTAGCCGGCGCCCTCGAACGCGGCACGGACGCGGCGCAGCGGCTCCCGAAGATCACCCATCCGCCCATCCTGCCCGACCGCCCATCGGCATGCGCGAACCCAGCGCCGCTCCCGGCCCAGCGCCGCTCCCGGCCCCGCGCCGCTCCCGGCCCCGCGCGGGCCTCAGGCGTCGCGATCGCGAGCGAAGCCGGTTTCGAGCGAAGCGAGAATCCGATCGCGCAGCGAGCCCCTGGGCGAGTCGGAGCGATGCAGCGATCGCACGCGTCGTCCGTTGAAGGAAGGCCGTCTAACGGCCTGACGCCGAGGACGACGCAATCAAATGCAGCAGGCCGGGGAAGCGGGCGTTGAGGTCGTCGATGCGGACCTCGCTGCGGCGCTCCAGGCCGTACTGGCGCTGCCGCAGGACGCCGGCCTCGCGCAACGCCTTGAAGTGGTGGGTCAGCGACGATTTCGGCCGGTCGAAGCCGAACCAGCCGCAGGGGTGGTCGAACTCCTCGCGTTCGAGGAGGAGCCTGCGGACGATCTCCAGCCGCAGCGGCCCGCTGAGCGCGCCGAAGATCGTCTCCAGCCGGAGGTCCTCGACGGCCGGTTCCGGCAGGGGGTCGGGCAGGCCGGGCGGCTCGGGCAGCACCCTGATCGCCGGTCGCGCGGTTCCCGGCCCGCTGGTCGCCGTCGTCGCCATGTCGCGTCCCCTCTCCCCGCTTGTACGAGTTTCATCGTACTGCATGCTAAGTTCGAAAAAAGTCGTACTGCTTCGGCGAAGGGACCCCCATGTCGCACGCCCCGACGATCCGCGCCTCCCACGGCGCCCGGCACCCGGACGTCCGCACCCGCTGGATCTGGCTGGCCGCCTGGCCCGTCACCGCCGTCTTCGTGCTGTCGAACGCCGCCACGCCGCTCTACGTGCTCTGGCAGCGCGACATCGGCTTCTCCAAGGGCACGCTCACCGTCGTCTTCGCCTTCTACATCGTCGGGCTGCTCGGCTCGCTGCTGGTGTCCGGCGTGCTGTCCGACCGGCTCGGCCGCCGCCCCGTCCTGCTGCCCGCGCTCGCCCTCGCCCTCGTCGCCTGCGGCGTCTTCGCGACCGCCGGCACCGTGACCGCCCTCATCGCCGCCCGGCTGCTGACCGGCATCGCCGTCGGCGCCACCGTCTCCGCCGGCATGGCCGCCGTCACCGACGTCGCCGGGCCGTCCCGCCGCCGCCTCGCCGCGCTCCTCGCCTCGTCCGCGATGGTGTTCGGCGCCGGCCTCGGGCCGCTGCTGTCCGGCGTCCTGTCCGAGACGCTGCCCGCCCCGACCGTCACCGTGTTCGCCGTCGAGGCAGTCCTGCTGGCCACGGCGGCCCTCGCCGTCGTGCGCATGCCGCTGCCGCGCCCGTCCGCCCCCTCCGCCGGTTCTGCCGCGCGGTCGTGGATCCGCGTGCCGGGCGTCCCGCGCGAGAACGCCATGCGGCTCGTCCTCGGCGTCGCGGTCTTCGCGCCCGGCATCACCGCGACGTCGTTCGTCCTGTCGCTCGGCCCGTCACTGCTGTCGGGGCTGCTCGGCACCGGGAACCGGATCGTCGCCGGCGGCATGGCGTTCGTCATGTTCGCCGCCGCGACCGGCGTGCAGTTCGCCGTCCAGCGGCTGCCTCGGCGCACCGTCCTCGTCGCGGGCGCCGCCGCCACGGTCGCCGCGATGGCCTCGATGGTGGTCGCCGTGCACGGCGCGTCCGTCGCGGCGCTCGCCGCGTCCGCCGTCCTCGCGGGCGCCGGGCAGGGCATGGGCCAGCTCGGCGGCCTCTCCCTGCTGAACGCCGCCGTCCCGCCGCGCCGCCTCGCCGAGGCCAACGCCGCGTTCAACATCGGCGGCTACGTCCCCGCGGGGCTCCTGCCGGTCACCGCCGGCTACCTCAGTGACGCCGTCGGCCTCACCACGGGCGCCACCCTCTTCGGCACGGCGCTGGCCGCCCTCGCCGCGACCGGCGGCGCCGTCGTCCTCATCGCCCGCCGCCACGCCGGCGATCAGGACAGGTAGTTCTGGAAGCCCTTCGCGAGGGACTCCGCCATGCGCTGCCGGAACGAGGCGCTGGTCATCTTGGCCGCGTCGCCCTTGTTGCGCATGTTGCCGCACTCGATGAACACCTTCGGGACCGTCGACATGTTCAGCCCGCCGAGGTCGCTGCGCTTGTCGATGGCCTTCGTGCCGAGGTACGTGGAGTACGCGATGCCGGTGCCGGAGTGGTACGCGTCCCGCAGCGCCGTGCCCAGCTTGGCGGACGGCGCGACGATCTTCGCGTTCTTGCCGACGGCGAGGGGCTCGATGATGTGGAAACCGTGCCCGGACGCGGCGGCGCCGTCGCCGTGGATGGAGATGGCGGCGTCGGCGTGCGCGTTGTTGCCGATCGCCGCCCGCTGGTCCACGCACGGCCCGACGCCCGTGTCGTTCTTGCGGGTCAGCGTCACCTTCGCGCCCTCGGCCCGCAGGATCTTCGCCAGCCGGTTCGACACGTCCCAGGTGAAGGCGTGCTCGGAGTAGCCGGAGACGGTGTCGGTGCCGGTGGTGTCGCACTCCTTGGTGCCGTTGCCGACGTACACCTTCTTGGCGATCTCGCGCGGATGCGAGGCGTTGCCGCCGTTGTGGCCCGGGTCGATCACGACGACCTTGCCCGCCAGCGGACGCCCGCCGGACCCCTCGGGCGAGGCGGGGCCGCCCGCCGAGGTGCCCTTCGTCGCTCCCGCGGTCGGCGGCTCGGCGGTGTCACCGGCCGGCGACGCCTTCCCCCCGGACGACCCGCCGCACGCGGCGAGCGCGCCGAGGCACAGCGCGAGACCGGCGACCGCTGGACCGCCTCGTTGGATGCGCACAGGCCGTCCTCCGTGATGACTTCGTTACCGACCCTGACAGTCTGCACACGCGCGGGAGTTCGTCAAACGAAGTCGGAGAAACGGGTACGGCGAGTTCCGGCCGTACCCGGTCAACGGGGACGGCCGTACAGGACCGGTATGCGACGCGACCGGCCCGGAGTGGCAGGGCCCGTCAGAGGAGCGGGTCTTCCTTGCCCAGGAGCGCGGCCAGCGCGCGCGCCTCGTCCGCGTCCAGGCCGAGGACCACGCGGGGGCGCCCCCAGGGGTGGTCGATCGAATGGGCGACGTAACTGGCGACCGACTCCGAGACCTGCTCGGCCAGGCCGCGCGCGTGCCGCCACTGCGACCACGCCTGCTCCAGTTCGCTCGCCGCACGCTGCGCGCACGACACCAGTTCCGGATCACGCACGAGCTGAACCCCCTTGGGTGAACACGACCCTTACCCCGTCCGTCCGGCCGCGCGGGCGGCCCCATACAGGAGCCGCCCGCGCGCCACGCCGAGCGGTGAGTCCATTAAGGCGCCGGGAAGCGCGCGCGGGCCGGTGAATGCGGCAGGCTTGGCCAGCCCCTTACCCGCGCCACACCACTTCGAGGAACGCCCGGCCGTCCGGAGCCGCGGGCAGGCGCGAGGGGAGCACCCGAGGCGAGGGCGAGGGGAGCACCCGCGGGCGGACGTGCGAGGGACGTGGACGGGCGCGAAGGGCGCCCGCGGGCGGCGTGAGGGGAGTACCCGCGGGCCGCGACCGCGCCCCGGCGGCGGGCCGCGCTAGACGGCGGGAGCCGGGCCGGTCGTCGAACGGATCACCAGATGCGGGACGACGAGGTTCTGCTTCGCGGCCCGGGACGGGTCGCCGATCCGCGCGGTCAGCAGCTCCGCGGCCACCCTCCCCATGTCCCGCCGCGGCTGGTCCACGCTGGTCAGCGAGATGTGCCGGATCGCGGCGAGATGCGTGTTGTCGTAGCCGACGATCGACAGCTGCTCCGGCACCGACATGTCCAGCTCGTCCGCCGCCGACAGCGCGCCGGTCGCGACCAGGTCGTTCGGCGCGAAGATCGCGGTGGGCCGGTGGTCGCGGCGCAGCAGCTCGCGGGCCGCCCGGTAGCCGCCGTCCTCGGTGAAGTCGCCGGGCTCGACCACGATCTCCTCGCTCAGCCCGTGCCGGCGCATCGCCTTCTCGTACCCCGCCCGCCGGTACCGCGCCGTCGTCGAGCGCGCCCCCTCGATGTGCGCGATCCGCCGGTGCCCCAGGCCGACCAGGTGGTCGACGGCCAGGCTCGCGCCCAGCTCGTCGTCGTCCACCACGATGTCGACCCCGACGACGTCGCGCTCCCCGACGACCACCACCGGGACGCTCGCCGCCGCCTCCTTCAGCGACTCCGGGACGACGCTGAGCAGGACGAGGCCGTCCACCCGCATCTCCAGGAACGCCTCGACGGCCTCCGCCTCGAACAGCGGGTCCCAGCGGCCGCTGCCGACCAGCATCCGCAGCCCGGCGCCGTGCAGGCTCTCCTGCAGCCCGTCCAGGAACTCGGCGAAGAACGGGTTGTGCAGGTCGGCGACGATCGCGCCGATCAGCCGGGTGCGGCCCTCGACCAGGCTGCGCGCCACCGCGTTCGGCCGGTAGCCGATCTCCCGGGCCGCCTG
The DNA here is from genome assembly GCF_008923365.1 of Actinomadura montaniterrae. GTDB lineage: Bacteria > Actinomycetota > Actinomycetes > Streptosporangiales > Streptosporangiaceae > Spirillospora > Spirillospora montaniterrae. The sequence goes on along the minus strand of NZ_WBMR01000080.1, from coordinate 21,906 downwards.
CAGCACCGCCTGCCGGCGCCGCTCGCTCACGTGCGGTGACCCCCGCATCACCAGCGAGACGAGCGACTTGGAGACGCCGGCCCGCTCCGCGACGTTGCGGATGGTCGGTTTCGGCGCGGGCACCGGCCTCCCCTCGTCGCTGCGCGCCGCGGAGGCGGGGGCGCGCGGCGGGGGCACCGCGCCCTCTCCCACCACCGGCGTCTCGTGCGGGGGGCTTGCTTCACCAGCTGACATGGCACTCCGTCCAGGGGGGCCTAGGCATGCCTCAAATGGTCTTGGCGGCACCTGCCGCGGCGGCGCGCCGCGGGGGGCCGGCACGCCTCCTGCGCCGCGGAGGAGATGCCATGATGCCCCTCCTTCGCCCCGAATCGTCGCAACAGTGAGTAACGGGCATACGACAATGCCAGTTGCGGCCTGTGGTGTTCCGGATCACAGCGGCGTCGGCGGGTGATCACGACCCGGTGAAAAGCCCGCCCGGCGCGGCGCGACCGCGACCCGCCCGCGCCGCCCTCGGATACGCTGCCCAGGTGGCAGAACGTGCGGTGGCCGGCGGTAAGGCGCGGAGCCGGCAGGGCGGCGGGCAAGGACGCCGCAGGCTCAGCGTGGACGAACGGCGAGAGGAACTGATCGAGGCGGCGCTGCAGCTGTTCAGCACGCGCTCGCCCGAGGACATCTCGATCGACGACGTCGCGGCCGCCGCGGGCGCCTCGCGCGCGCTGGTCTACCACTACTTCGGCGGCAAGTACGAGCTGTACCTCGCGGCGCTCGGCAGCGCCGCCAAGCAGCTGTCGGTGCTGCTGGAGCCGCCTGCGGAGGGCAAGCCGCTGGAGCGGCTGCGGGTGTCGCTGGAGCGCTACTTCGACTTCGTGGAGAGCCACGCGGCCGGTTACACGGCGCTGCTGCGCGGCGGGCCCGCGGACCGGTCCGGGGAGGTCGGGGAGATCGTCGACGGGATCCGGCAGCTGCTGCTGGACCGGATCCTGCACTCGCTGGACGTGGAGACGCCGCCGCCGATCCTGCGCATCACGCTGCGCTCGTGGATGGCGTCGGTGGAGACCGCCGGCCTGGACTGGCTGGACAACCGCGACGTGACCCGCCCCGAGCTGGAGGCGCTCGTGGTGGACCAGCTCGTCGTGATGCTGCACGTGGCCGGCAAGCACGACCCGTCGACCGGCGCCCTCTTCGACCGCCTCGCCCAGGAAGAGATGAGCGTCTGACCGCCAGCCGGTCTTGCCGACTCGGGAAGTCCCAGTGACCTCATCCGGTCACACGCCGTCAACCCGAGCCACCGCGCGAGCGCGCTATCTGACCGGTGGAGCGAAGCCGGAGGCGAGCCCACCGGGAAGCTCGCGAAGCGAGTTCGCGCTCGCCCAAGCACGGTCAGCGCGCGAGCCCCCAGGCGAGCGCGCTGGGCCGGGATTGAATTGGAACTGTCCCGCTCGCCGGTTGCGAGCGGGACATCCCGATCGGACGGTGATCGGCCCGGGACCGCGATTCTCGGATGACCGTGGTCCCGGCCCGTTCGTCCAGGAGGCCGCTGCGGCGTCCCCGCGCGTAATCGACGTGCGAGGTCGTCCAGGGGCCTCCTGACCGCCCCCCCAGTTGTTCGGCCGGGTGCTTCCGGCAGGGCTCGGCTCGAGCCCGGCCGGCCGGAGCGGCTACTCCGACCGCTGCTGCGGGATGCCCGCCAGCAGCGCGCGCACCTCCGCCTCGCGGTAGCGCCGATGCCCCCCGAGCGTGCGGATGGACGTGAGCTTTCCCGCCTTCGCCCACCGCGTGACGGTCTTGGGGTCGACGCGGAACATCGTCGCCACCTCCGCCGGCGTCAACAGGGGCTCGGCCTCTGGCGTACGTGCTGACATGTTTGCGGCCTCTCCTCCGTGGACCGATGACAGCGATCCTGCGATTGATCCTCGCGCGGTCACTGATGTCCCCTATGGCCCGAAAGAGCCACTATGACATCACAACGTGTAACCTTGCCACCACTCAGCGCAACAAGCAAGTTCCTGGCGGTAGTTGCGTGCAAACATCCCCGCCGGGGCCGGGAGCTGCGCGTGTCCGGTGATGACTGGGTCACGCTGCGTGATTCTAGCGACACGTATAGTCGTATCGCGCGCGGATTCGGGAAATTTGTTTTAGTTCGCCGATTCGAGGGCCCGCACGGGCCTCCAGCGCGCGAGGAGACGCTTGTACATCGCCACGGTCAGCTCGACCTCACCGCGCTCCATCCCGGTGAGCGCGACGGCCATCTCGGCGACCGACTCGTCCCCCTGCAGCGTCCGGTCGTCCAGCAGGTGGACCAGGCCGCCGTAGTCCAGCTCGACCAGCGCCCGCGGATGGAACTCCCCGAGCCACCGGGCGAGCGTGTCCAGCCGGCCCGCCGACAGGAGGAAGACCTCTCCGGACCCGTCGCCGAGGTTCTCGCGCACCACCGGGAGGGCGGCGGCGACCCGGCGGCGCGCCTCCCCCATCGAGGTGACGTAGATGAGGGTACGCGCAGGAGCCGCCGTAGCAGGGCCATGACCTGCATGTTCCTGGGACGCGTCGTCCGCCGGCGGGTCCGCGGCGCCCTCCGCGGCGCCCTCCGCGGCGCCCTCCGCGGCGCCCTCCGCCGCGCCGTATCCGGTGCCCGGCGCGCCCAGCATCAGGCACCGCTCCCCGCGGGCGAACGGCACGAACCAGTCCAGCGGGACGTGCCAAGTACTGGTCAGGATGTGCGGCCGCAGCGGGCGGCCCGCCCGCTTCCACTGCTCGAACTCGCGCGTGACGCGCTCGGCCTGCGGCGGCGGGACGAACGCGGCCGCGAGCCCCGCGGCGTGCTCGCCGCGGAACCGCTCGAACGCCAGCCAGGACCGCAGCCGCGTCTCCCACGGGGAGACGTAGATCGTGTCGTCCACGCGCCGGACGTAGGCGTCCCGGCTCTCCCGGTCCGGGACGACCTCCGGGGGCGCGCCGACGATGCGGCGCGCCGCGTCGCGGTGCTCGGCGCCGAGCGCGTGGATCCGCCGGGGCCGCCGCCTGGAGTCGGCATAGGCCGTCCACAGGGTCCGCGCGGGCTCCGGGAAGGCGGTCACCGGTTCATATATCCGTAGGTACGCCGCGTACGGAAACACCACCGCATCGTGACATGAGACCGGACGAACGCTGCCGCGAACACGCCATACCGGCGCCCCTTAGTCTGATCTACAGACAGAGAGGAGGGCACTACCGTGCCTAATGTCTTCGGGTCGCCCCACAAGGGCACAGAGCCCCGACACGAGCAGGTCGTCTTCTGCCAGGACGAGGCCAGCGGCCTGCGCGCGATCATCGCGATCTACTCCACCGCGCTCGGCCCCTCGCTGGGCGGCACCCGCTTCTACCCGTACGGGTCGGAGGAGGAGGCGCTCACCGACGTGCTGAACCTGTCCCGTGGCATGGCCTACAAGAACGCCATGGCGGGCCTCGACCTCGGCGGCGGCAAGGCCGTCATCATCGGTGACCCCGCGAAGGACAAGTCCGAGGCGCTGCTTCGGGCGTACGGGCGGTTCGTCCAGTCGCTGAACGGCCGCTACTACACGGCGTGCGACGTCGGTACGTACAGCGAGGACATGGACGTGGTGGCGCGGGAGTGCCGGTTCGTCACCGGGCGGACGGTCGCGCACGGCGGTGCGGGCGACTCGTCCATCCTCACCGCGTACGGCGTGTTCCAGGGCATGCGAGCCGCGGCGGAGACGGTGTGGGGCACGCCTTCCCTGCGCGGCAGGAGGGTCGGCGTGGAGGGCGTGGGCAAGGTCGGCCACAGGCTGGTGGAGCACCTGCGCGAGGACGGCGCGGACGTGGTCATCTGCGACGTCAGCGAAGCGGCGGTGGAGCGCGTCCAGGCGCTGCATCCGGAGGTGGACGTCGTCGCGGACAAGGACGAGATGGTCCGCACGGAGCTGGACGTGTACGCACCGTGTGCGCTCGGCGGCTCCCTCAACGACGACACGGTGCCGCTGCTGTCCGCGAAGGTGGTGTGCGGGGCGGCCAACAACCAGCTCGCCCACTCCGGCATCGAGAAGCGCCTCGCCGACCGCGACGTGCTGTACGCCCCCGACTACGTGGTGAACTCCGGCGGCGTGATCCAGGTCGCGGACGAGATCGAGGGCTTCGAGTTCGACCGGGCGAAGGCGCGCGCGTCGGGGATCTACGAGACGACCCGGAAGATCTTCGCGCTGGCCGCCGACGAGGGCGTCCCGCCGGCGGTGGCGGCCGACCGGCTCGCCGAGCGGCGGATGTCCGAGATCGGACGCCTGCGCGGCATTCTCCTCTGAGCGGACAGCCTCGAGCGGGACACCGCTCCGGATCGCCGCGGGCCCGGTTCGCCCGGTTCCGCGGCGGTCCGTCGCGTTTCGGCCGATGGAGCCGGGTCTCGCGCGGCGTGTCGCGAGGGCCCGCGGCGCCGCCCTGCGGGGCGCCCTGACCACCGGATACACTGGAGTCCTCAGCAACAAGAGCGCCGCCACGTACCGTCGATGTACCGAGCCGGGCGCAAAACGGGTACGGTTGTATCCGTGACTGACGCATGGCTCATCAGGCACCGGTTCGTGTGGTACACGCGCGCGTTGATGGGCCCACGAAAGCCCTGACCATCGAGGGGGTCGAGCCAATGGGTCGCGGCCGAGCCAAGGCCAAGCAGGTGAAGGTTGCCCGCCAGCTCAAGTACAACAGCGGCGGTACAGACCTCGACCGCCTGAAGCACGAACTCGGGGTCAACGACTCCGGTGACGACTCCTACGATGAGCTCGCCGAGAAGTACGCGGACTACGCCGATGACTACGGGACCGAGGACCGCAAGGACGGCACCTCCGGTTGACCGGCTGACAACACGCCACTGCCAGCTCGCGCGGGCGGTGGCGTTTGTTCGCTTTCGGGCATCCGGTCCCCAGCGCCCGTGACCGGCCGCGTGCGCGGCTGAGAGCGGCCTGGGGTCGCGTTCCGCACCTCGGGCGCATCAGTGGACCCACGGGCCTCCCGGGCGTCCCAGCGTCGTGCTCAGCGCCGCGCCGTCCCACCCGGGCACCCGAGCGGGACGGAACGGACGTATCAGGCGGCTCGGTACGGACGGGTCAGGCGAGCACGGCCTGGCCGGTGCCCTCGGTGATCTCACCGAGGACCCACGACGGCACGCCGCGCGCCGCCAGCAGCCGCAGCGCCTCGTCGGCGGCGTCCGGGGCGACGATGGCGGCCATGCCGACGCCCAGGTTGAACGTCTTGTCCATCTCCGCCTGCGGCACGTCGCCGTGCCCCTGCAGGACCCGGAACACCGCGGGCACCTCCCACGACGCGCGGCGCAGCGCCGCGTCCGCGGTCGGTGGCAGGGACCGCGCCAGGTTCGCCGCGAGCCCGCCGCCCGTGATGTGGGCGAACGCACGGACGCCCCCGGCCCGCGTCAGGGCGAGGCAGTCCTGCGCGTAGATGCGGGTCGGGGTGAGGAGTTCCTCACCCAGCGGACGATCCAGCTCCGACGGCTGCGACTCCAGGGCGAGGTCGGTCGCCGCCAGGATGTGGCGCACGAGCGAGTACCCGTTGGAGTGGATGCCGGACGACGCCATCGCGATGACCGCGTCCCCGGGGCGGACCCGGTCCGGCCCCAGCAGCTCGCCGGCCTCCACCACGCCCGTGCCGGCGCCGGCGATGTCGAACTCGTCCGCCTCCAGCAGGCCGGGGTGCTCGGCGGTCTCCCCGCCGACCAGCGCGCAGCCCGCCAGGGCGCAGCCGTCCGCGATACCGCCGACGATGTCGGCGATGCGTTCCGGGACGACCTTGCCGCAGGCGATGTAGTCCGTCATGAACAGCGGCTCGGCCCCGCATACGGCGAGGTCGTCGATGACCATGCCGACGAGGTCGTGCCCCACCGTGTCGTAGACGCCGAGGCGCCGCGCCAGGTCGACCTTGGTACCGACACCGTCCGTGGACGTCGCCAGCAGCGGCCGCTTGTAGCGCAGGAAGGCGGACGCGTCGAAGAGGCCCGCGAAGCCGCTGGCGTCGTCCACGACCTCGGGACGCCGCGCGCGCGCCACCCGCGACTTCATCAGCTCCACGGCGCGCTCGCCCGCCGCGATGTCCACACCGGCGGCCTCGTACGAGGTCATCGGGTGACCTCCAGCAGGTGCTTGCCGCGGGCGGCGTCCTCCACCGGGATGGGGTAGACGCCGTCGAAGCACGCCCGGCACAGGTTGTCCTTGGGGATGCGCGACGCGGAGATCAGCTCGTCCAGCGAGATGTAGCCGAGCGTGTCGGCGCCGATGGAGTCGCGGATCTCCTCCACCGACAGGTTCCCGGCGATCAGCTCGGCCCGGGTCGCGAAGTCGATGCCGTAGAAGCACGGCCACGACACGGGCGGGCTGGAGATGCGCACGTGCACCTCCTTGGCGCCCGCGTCCCGCAGCATCCCCACGATCGCCCGCTGGGTGTTGCCGCGGACGATGGAGTCGTCCACCACCACCAGGCGCTTGCCCTCGATCGCCTCGCGCAGCGGGTTCAGCTTCAGGCGGATGCCGAGCTGGCGGATCGTCTGCGACGGCTGGATGAACGTCCGGCCGACGTAGGAGTTCTTCACCAGGCCCTGGCCGTAGGGGATGCCGGACGCCTCCGCGTAGCCGATCGCGGCCGGGGTGCCCGACTCCGGCGTCGGGATCACCAGGTCGGCCTCGACCGGGTGCTCGCGGGCCAGCCGGCGGCCGACCTCCACCCGCGTCGCCTGGACGCTGCGCCCGGCGATCGTGGTGTCCGGCCTGGCCAGGTACACGTACTCGAACAGGCAGCCCTTCGGCCGCGGCTCGGCGAACCGCTCGGAGCGCACGCCCTCGCCGTCGATCGCGATCAGCTCGCCGGGCTCGATCTCCCGGACGAACCGGGCGCCGACGATGTCGAGACCGGCGGTCTCGGACGCGACGACCCAGCCGAAGTCCTCCAGCGCGCCCAGCACCAGCGGGCGGATGCCCTCGGGGTCGCGGGCCGCGTACAGGACTCCCTCGTCCATGAAGACCAGGGAGTACGCGCCGCGCGTCACCGGGAGGATGTCGCGCGCCGCCGCGAGCGGGCCGCCCTCGCGGGTGGCCAGCAGCGCGGTCAGCACCTCGGTGTCGGTGGTGGCGGTCAGCACCCCCGGCTCCAGCCGGGCGGCCAGGTCCGGGGTGTTGATCAGGTTGCCGTTGTGCACCAGCGCCAGCCCGCCCGACTCGGTCGAGCGGAACGTGGGCTGCGCGTTCTCCCACGTCGGCGAGCCGGTCGTGGAGTAGCGGCAGTGGCCCACGGCGATGTGGCCGCGCAGGGTGTTCAGCACCGACTCGTCGAAGACCTGGGCGACCAGGCCCATGTCCTTGTAGACGACGATCCGGGAGCCGTCGCTTACCGCGATGCCCGCCGACTCCTGCCCGCGGTGCTGGAGCGCGTACAGGCCGTAGTAGGTGAGCTTGCTCACTTCCGCCCTGGGCGCCTGGTCCGCGGGGACCCAGACGCCGAACACACCGCAGGCGTCCTGCGGGGGGCGGTCGGAGGGATCGATGTCGTGGCTCAGACGTCCGTCACGGAGAGGCACACCAGCCAGTCTAGATGCCCCCTTCACCTGCTCGGATCGGTGGATCTCCTTAACCGACCTTTACTCCCCGCGAGCACGGCCTTCAGCGTCCGCACGCAAATCTGGTGGCCGACACGTGGAGGAACCTATGACGCTGCCTGGGTACCGGACCTATTCGCCTCCCGCTCCGCCCAGGCGGAGCGGTCTGGCACGGGCCTCACTGGTGCTCGGCATCGTCGGGCTCCTAGGGCTGGCCCTGTGCCTGCTGGGGCTGATCCCGGCGCTGGTGGGGCTCGTCCTCGGGACGATCGCTCTCGTCCGCGGGCAGTCCGAGCGGTGGCCCGCCGTGGCAGGGGTCGTGTGCTGCGGCATAGCCGTCGTGGTGGGCGCCCTGGCGCTGTTCTGGCTGCTGAGCAAGGCGGCCATGTGCGGGGACACGTCCCGCTACCCGAACTATGCTGCGCGGCAAGGGTGCGTGGAACAGGAGTTCCCGTTCGTCCGCGAGACGTCGAACCCCTGATTCCCCTTCCCTGGGCTGGGCTGGGCTCGGCCTAGCCGGGCTCTTGGGCGGCCAACTCCGCCACCGCCTCGGCGGTCAGCGGGGACGCGTAGACCCGGAAATCGTCCATCAGACCGCCGAACCCGGGCTTGGTGGGTTCGCTGCCCAGGTAGATGGGCCCGGCGGGCGTCACGACGGCGTGCTCCAGCGACATGCCCGTATCGAGGCTGCCGTTGATGTAGAGGAACATGCCTTCCTGGTCCACGACGAAGGCGACGTGGGTCCACTCCCCTGGAGCCGGCCGTGCGTGGCTGTCCACGTACTCCGGTCCCTTAACGGTGAACAGCTGCACCCGTATGCGCATCGCGTCCGGGTAGAGCCACATGCCGAGCGCGCGCGCATCGTTCTCCGCCACGGACTTGTAGAGCAGGCTGCGCCACTCGCCGGTCGGCTCCTCCACCACCTGGACGAAGAACGCCACGCTGAACCCGAACACCTGGCTCAGCACGAGTTGCGGCATGGCGGGGATCAGCGCGCGGCCGCGGCCGTCCAGGCTCAGCGCCTCCCCGTTCCGGCCCGGGACGATCTGCGCCGACTCGTTCAGCTCCGCGACCGGCCCGCCGCCGGCGGCGTCCGCCACCCGGCGGCCGTCGACGGTCTCGACGTCGAACGTCCAATGCGCAACGAGCACGGGTCCACCTCCTGCACGGCGTCTCGCCGATGCGGTGCCCCGACGGTCGGCACCCACGCTCGCAGCGCCCGGCTCGCCAGGCAAGTCCCGAATGGGACTTCTCGCCCACTACCGCAGGTCAGGCGCGGGAAACCGGATCAGCCGAGCGGCAGCGGGACCTGTTCCGACAGGTCCGCGCGCGCGCCGCTGGCCCGCACCCGGTTCGCGGCGACGGCGTCCGCCCAGCTCAGCCGTCCCGTCGCCAGCGCGATCCACGTCCCCGCGTCCATCTCCACCACATTCGGCGGGGTTCCCCGGGTATGGTGCGGGCCGGCGATGCACTGCACGGCGGCGTGCGGAGGGACGCGCACCTCGACCGACCGGCCCGGCGCCAGCTCCGCGAGCCGGTCGAGCAGGAACCGGACGGCGCCCCGGACGACCGGGCGGGACACGTCCCCGGCCGGGTCCTTGCCCGCATCCAGGGCCGCCAGCACGGTCTCCAGGGCCGCGCGGCGCAGCGCGACGGGTCCGTCCGGGCCGGCGTGGGGCGGCAGGCCGAGAGCGGCGCGCTGCTCGTTCAGCAGGGCGGTGGAGAGCGGTGTTCGCGGCACCGTCCCGACGCTACCGGGTCGCCGCCGAGGGAAGGAGCGGGAGGCCGCCGGGCAAGGGCCTGGGGCCTTTCCGGCGGAGGCGGTCGAGGCCTTTCCGGCGGAGGCGGTCGGCCGTCGATGGCACCCGAACGCCGCGCACACGGTAAAAATGGACCCCGGCGGCAGGCACGCATGGGGGAGTGAGAGGAACGGGGAGGCCGGGGACGCGGTCCCCGGAGGACACGGAGGTTCGTCAGATGCCCGAGGCGCTGCCCCTGCAGCCCGGTGACCCGCGACGGCTCGGCTCGTACGAGGTCACGGGCCGGCTGGGCGTCGGCGAGCAGGGCGCCGTCTTCCTCGGCAGGGACCCCGCGGGCGGCCTCGTCGCGGTGAAGCTGCTGCACGTCCGGCTGAGCGGCGAGCCCGTGGCCCGTTCCCGGTTCGCCAACGCCTTCGCGCCCGCGCAGAAGGTCTCCGGCTTCTGCACCGCGGCCATCCTGAGCGCCGACGTGGAAGGCGACCGTCCCTACGTGGTGAGCGAATGGGTCGACGGCCCTTCCCTGCAGCAGCTCGTGGACGAGGAAGGGAAACGCGGCGGCGCCGTAGTGGAACGCGTCGCCGTCGGTGCGGCGGTCGCGCTGGCCGCCATCCACCGGGCGGGCGCCGTCCACCACGGGCTGAAGCCGGGGAACATCCTGCTCGGCAGGAACGGCCCCCGGGTGGCCGACTTCGGTATAGCGCGCGCGCTGGAAGCCGTTAACGCCGCGCCCACCGGGCGTATCACCCAGGACCCCGCCTACAAGGCGCCCGAACAACTCAGCGGCAGCGGCATAGGCCCCGCCGCCGACGTCTTCGCGTGGGCCGCCACCATGCTCTTCGCCGCGACCGGCAAGGCACCGTTCGGGGAGGGCTCCCCGTCCGAGGTGATGCAGCACATCATCTACGAGGACCCGGACCTGTCCGACGCACCGCCGTCCCTGCAAGACGTGTTGCGCGACGCGTTCGCGAAGGACCCCGCCGCACGTCCCACCTCTAGGCAGCTCCTCGAACGGCTCCTTGAGGAGAACACCGCCCTCGCGGGCCGGATGCCCGCGTCGATGGTGGACGAAGGGCGTGCGCTCGCGACGAACGCCGCCCCGGCCGCACAGCCGTCCCCCGCACAGCCGTCCCCCGCGCCGCCGTCCCCCGTGCAGCCGTCCCCCGCGCCGCCTTCGCCTCCGGCACAGCCGCCCGTTCAACCGCCTCTGCCGCCTCCGCCGCCTGCGGGGCAGGGGCAGCCTGCAGGGCCGCCTCCACCGCAAGGGCCGCCACCCGCGCCGCAAGGGCCGCCCCCGCCCGGCGCCGGGCCCGCGCCTATGCCGCCGGGGCCTCCGCGCTCGCCTATGGGCGTGCCTATGGGTGGTCCTATGGGCGGCCCTCCGATCCCGCCGCAGCAGGGGTTCATGCCCCCGCCTCCCGGTAACGCGCCGCAGATGAAGGCGCCGCCCACAGCGGCGCGGCACGCGTTCAATCCGCCGCCGTCGCGTCCCTTCCGGAAGCTCTCGCAATTCCTGTCCTCCACATCCCTGGGGAAGGAAAAGCAGAAGCCCGCGCCGGAAGGCCCGGGCGGTACCGGCGGCACCGGCGGCACCGGCGGTCCGGCATCGTCCGTGCCGGAACTCGACCCCTCAGCCTTCGAGGCGACCACCACGTTCAACGTGGTCGCCCCGTCGGCGGACGCCACGGCCACGATGAGCGCCGTCCCCGAGCACGCCGACCACCCAGACCCGACCCCGACCGCCATGTTCGACCCCCTCGACATGCCGCCGGCGGACGAGACGACGGCGTCGCACCTGATCCCCGGCCTGCGCGCCGAGCACGGCGGCGGCGGCGAGCGGAAGGCGTCGGCGCGCCTCGCCCTCGGGCGGATGCGGCGTCCCAGCAACCACGTCCTGGGCGTCGCGCTGTCCCTGGTCATCGGCGTCGGCGTGGGGATCGCGATCATCGTGCTCGTGCTGTGGCCGCAGCTGAAGGACGACGGCGACCCGCCGCCGAACCAGACCAACACGTCCGCGAACCAGCCCGTGAGCACGGTGCCGGGGCCGTTCGCGGGCACGTGGAAGGGCACGGTGCTGAACGCCGCGCAGCACGCGTCCTTCCCCGTCGAGGTCACCTTCCAGACCGGCGCCACCACCGCGCGCGCGGTGTACCCGCAGGAGCACTGCACCGGGACGCTCACCCTCAAGAAGGGCACGCAGAGCAACCTGACCATGGACCTCGCCATCCCGGCGCCGTGCACGCCCGGGACCGTCGAGATCAAGCGGTTGCAGGACGGGACGCTCCAGTACGCGTGGAGCAAGCCCGGCACCGCCCTCGCCTATGCCGGGAAGCTGTCCCGCGGCTGAGCCCCCCACCCGTCCTGACGGATCGGAACCGTCTCCTGACGGGGCCTTACGGTTGACGGCCGACTCCGGCCTTTCCGCGGTCCGTCTGACACGTCCATTTTCTCCGTCTATATCGGGACAGTTCCGCTATGGTGTCCCCTCGATCGAATCCCTCGATCTTCTGACGGGCCGCCGAGAGCGCGGCCCCCCGGCAGAAGGAGACAAGCCTTGCGGGCTGTCCACCGGAGGCTCCTGTTGACCGGCGTCGTCGCGGCATGCGTCGGCGGCGCGGCGGCCTTCCCCGTCCTCGCGGACTCCTCTTCCCCCTCCCTCGTCAAGGTGACCGCCGCCGAAGGCACCCCCGTGCCCGGCCGCTACATCGTCACCCTGAAGAAGGGCGCCTCCGCCGAGTCGGCCGTCAAGACCGTCAAGGCCACCGGCGCCCAGCGCTTCGACGGCGTCCTCAACGGCTTCGCCGCCAAGCTCACCGCCGACCAGCTGAACAAGCTGCGCCGCGACAGCCGCGTCGCCGCCATCGAGCACGACCAGGTCATGAAGACCCAGTCGACGCAGGGCTCCGCGCCCTGGGGCCTCGACCGCATCGACCAGCGCAAGCGCCCGCTGTCGAAGTCGTACCACTACACGTCGCTCGCCAAGAACGTCACCGCCTACGTGATCGACTCCGGCCTCGCCGTCGGGCACCCGCAGTTCGGCGGCCGCGCCGCCGTCGCCTGGGTCGCCCCGACGTTCAACGGCGACGGCGCCGACTGCAACGGCCACGGCACCCACGTCGCCGGCATCATCGGCTCGTCGACCTACGGCGTCGCCAAGGGCGTCAAGCTGCGCGCGCTCCGCGTCCTCGACTGCAACGGCGAGGGCTACGTCTCCGACATCATGTCCGCGGTGAACTGGCTGCGCACCCACGCCGCCAAGCCGGCCGTCGCGAACATGTCGATCGGCGGCGCCAAGTCCACGGCGCTCAACACCGCCATCACGAACCTGTCCAAGTCCGGCGTCTTCGTCTCCGTCGCGGCGGGCAACGACAACCAGGACGCCTGCAAGACCTCCCCGGCCAGCGCCGGCTGGGTCATGGCCGTCGGCGCCACCACGTCCTACGACAACCGCGCCACCTGGTCCAACTGGGGCCCCTGCGTGGACATCAACGCCCCCGGCTACGACATCAGGTCGACGCTGCCCGGCAACAAGACCGGCCTGATGAGCGGCACGTCCATGGCGTCCCCGTTCGTCGCCGGCACCGCGGCCCTCTACCTGTCGGGCCACCCCGGCGCCACCTTCCCGACCGTGCAGAAGTGGCTGAACGACAACTCCACCAAGAACGTCCTCGGCCGCATGCACAGCCAGGCCAACCGCCTGCTCTACAAGAGCACCCTCTGATCCTCCCGTAAGCTGGCCCGGCTCCCCACGGGGAGCCGGGCTTCTTGGGTGTTGAACCGCCCCACCCGTCACAGCCGTTTACCCTTGGCGAGGACTAGGACGGTCCCCCTCACCGTCCATTGGCGTTCGGCCGGGCGCCCCCGGGTCCGGCCGGAGAGGAGCAGACGTGGAGTCCCCCACCTCCACCCTCCGGAGACGAACCCGGCGCGCGGCCCTGGCCGTCCTCGCCGTCGCCCTGCCGCTGGCCGGCACCACCGCCCCCTCCTCCGCCGCCGCGCCGCGCTCCCCCGCCGCCCTGCCGTCCGACCCCGGCGACAGCGGCAAGTTCGCCAAGCTGAACGCCCAGATCGCCAAGCTCGACAAGGCCTACGGCGGCGACCTCGCCAAGCTGAAGGACGCCCAGTACGCCGCCAAGAAGGCGCTGCAGAAGTCCGAGAGCCTGCAGAGCGACCTCAACGACGCCCGCTCCCTCGTCGCCCAGATGGCCGCCACCCAGTACATGACGGACGGCCAGGGCCCCACCATCTCGATGCTCGCCGCGGGCGACGCGTCCGACATGCTGAGCGGCTACACCCTCATCGAGCACCTCGCGCAGAACAAGACCGCGAAGGTCGCGCAGATCGGCAAGCTCGTCGACGAGCAGGCCAAGGCGCACGACCAGGCCCAGCAGAAGATCACCGACCTGCAGAAGGAGATCAAGGACCTCGCGTCGCAGAAGAAGCGCATCGAGGCCCTGGTCAAGAAGTACAAGCCGCAGTCACCGAGCGTCGGCATGGGCGGCGTCACGCCCCGCATGGCGAACGTCAAGACCGTCATCGACCAGGAAGAGGGCCCCTTCCCGACGATCGGCTGCGTCCGCCACACCGGCGACCCGCAGGACCACGGCACCGGCCACGCCTGCGACTTCATGGTCACCACCGGCGGCGTCATGGCCACCGGCGCCGCCAAGGCCCACGGCGACGCCACCGCCGCCTACGCCATCGCCCACGCGAGCGCCCTCGGCATCAAGTACATCATCTGGCGCCAGCGCATCTACGACCTCCGCAGCCCCGGCTGGCGCATGATGGAGAACCGCGGCGGCGTAACCGCCAACCACTACGACCACGTCCACATCTCGGTCTTCTAGACGTATCGCGCTCTGACCAGGGCCGCAGCTCACGAGATCTCCCGAGAGGGCACATCCAGGGCACTCGCCCCCGGAATCGTTCCCCACGTGTCGTCGATCGCCTTGCGCATTCGGTCTCGGCTTGACGGCATCAGATGCGTGTACGTCCGGAGCGTGAAGCCGGGCTCAGCGTGCCCGAGGAACTCGGCCAGCGCCCGGATGTCCACCCCGCGCTCCAGGAGCACGCTCGCGAAGTGATGCCGGAGCGCGTGGAAGCCGTTCTCCCGAGTTGCCGGAACATCGGCACGCAAGAGAGCGGGCTTCCAGACGAACCGGTTCCACTCCGTGCGGCTGATCGGAGTGCCCTGCCGGGTCGTGAAGATGACAATCTGATACTGCTCACAAGAAAACCAATTTGAAATCGGATCTTTGGCGAGAATCTGACCACTGCAGAGAAAGCTGGACATCACCAAGGGGCCGGAGATTTGCCGACCAGAAGTTAGCGGAAGGCCATCCCCCTGTGCAGATAGGATGATTCTCTATTTCCAGTGGGATTGGAATGTAGGTTCGCGAAAAATTTTGCACAGCTCCACGCAATTCAACCAGCACATGCCCGGACATCCGCGCGAAGTCATCCTCGCCTTTGGATGTGGTGAAGTTATCTATCACATCTATGATGGTTGCCATACTTCCCTCGAAGCTTATTAAAGTGCCGGTGTTGACAGTCGCCCACGCGACACTTCCGTCGTCACCTATCTTGGGCGTTGGAGCGGTCACCGCACCCAGTCAAGCTGGCGCAATGCCAGCCCCGCTCTCTTGCCGAATCCAGCTGTTGGGCATCAAGGGTGCGGCGCCGCTCGCGTCGCCGCCCCGGCCGCCCGGCTCCGCCGGTCGGCGCGTGCGGCGCGGGCGCCGGTCACCGGCCAGCGGCCCGGACGGCCGCGCATCGCGACACCTGGCGCCGCCCCCTCGTCTGCACGCTGGCATGGGGTGTGCGGCACCGCCCCCAAGGGCATAGATCGATCAGTTGAGGGTGTGCGACCCGGGGGCACGCTGCCCCCGGGCCCCCTGCGGGCCGGAGCACCATGCGGTGACTGGGGTTCGTGTCCACGAGGTGCTACCGTGCACGCCTGATTCTTGACCTTGATGGACTGACGTTCATGACCTCCAGCGGAATCTCATTTTCGAGACCTGGGTGGAAGTTTGTGTCCAGCCTGCGCCCGCGTACGCTCCGTGCCCACCGGGGGACGAGGACCGCAAGTCCCCCGCTTCACGCACGAATGTAGCGCGACGCCTCAGCCGTTGTTGGTCCATTTTGCATAGTCGCAGTAATCGAGGCCCTGCTTGTTCTGCAGGCAGATACGGAAGCTGATCGACTTGTGTTCCGGGAGGTTGTAGTTGTCAGCATCTTTTTGGTAGCAGCTTCCGAAGCCGCCCGCTCGGAGGTTGTAGTGCTTCCTTTCGCCACTGCTATTGAACCACACGACAGTTCCGTAGGCGGCCCAGTCGTCCTTCTCGATGTCACACACCTGGACGACATCGCCGTGCTCCTTGAAACGGATGACCGCGCCGGGGTCGCCGTCGTCGGACTTCATCGACTGGTCCCAGTACTGGGCCGACGCTGGAGGCGAACTTACGAGCGCCGTCGCGCCGAACACGGCGCCTCCGGTGATCAGGACAGAAAGCATGCGCTTCGCTGGCCGGCTGATCTGCATGATGACAGACCACCTTTCTTGGATGACTTCGCCCAGGGAGTCCTGGTGACGAAGACCGTCCGGCGGCAGGAGGTGCATGCAACTTGATTGGCGGACTTTCTGCACCACGATTACCACGCACCCCATGTCCCACTCTGGGGGTCGGGCGAATCACAACCGGACAATGTAGCGGCAGGGCAGGCCACGCCGGAACCGGCTGCAGTTGCGGTTGCCTCGATCAGGGCCTGTGCCTCGGCAGGGTACTCGAAATCCCTGAGACTGCCTCAATGACAGCAGCCGAGACAGCAACACCACCAGACGGCGCAGCACCTGCTCAGCCATCGCCAGCAGGCCCAAGCCTCGCCGCGAGGTGATGACCTTGAGGCGGAACGAACTGATCGGGATGCGGTCGGCCGGTCGTGCGCAGCACGGAACAATCACGGGAACGAACGGCCCCGTCCGTGCGCGGTGAGGCTGTCCGTTCACTGATCAGGTAGGAGTCACTGCTCGTCTCGGACACTCCGCCCTGACGAGCGGCAGCCGGACGGCGAGGGCACATCGAGGGCACATGGGGGCGCGATCATGTACGAGACGTTGAGAGTCACCGAGGAATTCATGCCAGGTCAGCGCGCTCATGTGGGGTGTCTTCGCTGGTCGGGGTCTTGGGCAGCTCAGAACTCGATCTTCTGAGACGGCCGCTTGGCGTTTCGACGTCACGCCCTGAGCAGACCTTTCGCGGTCAAGTTCGTGGACGTCGACGTGTCACCCAGATGTGCGGGGCGGGAGCCGGGGCCAACTCCGTTTCAACGAGCTGCTCCCAACCGTCGTCCGCCAGGCTTGCGGCGACCAGCAGGTCACGCCAGTCCATACGGCCGAGCGCCATAGCCTCATCCAACTTGCCTAGATGGCGTTGCGCGACGATGAGAACAGCCACTTGGATACGCTCGGCCGCCGCTGAGAAGCAATCTTCACGGGGAAGAACCTCGTCGGTAAGCCGGGCCAGCGCACCCGCGACCTGGTCGACCTGATTCGGGAAATCAACACCAACACGACGTCGTACGCGCTCGGACACCTCGGCCACATTTCACGCTCGCACAACACGCAACAAGCGGACAAGGCCCAAGACAAGCCCGAGTGCCACCGAGCCATCGCCCACCAGGCAACCCGTGGTTACCGTTCGTCTTGGTCGCATCTTGGCGGCTCGGAGCTCGGTATTCTGACTCGGTGGGCTTTTGGGGAACGCGCGCTTTTCTTCAATCCTCCCGTCCTGCGGAGACGCTGAGCGCGCTGGGGCCGTGGGCCGAGCTCGGTATGGACTCGTGGCATTGCGGTGATGGCTGGCAGGGCGTCCAGTTCCGCCACGACGACTCCCTCGACTGGAGGCAGGTGCTCATCGAGGTGATGCATGAGACCGCCCGGCCGGTGGTCGGTGCTTTCGTCCTCGACAGCGACGGCGCCTGCGTCCTCGGCGCTGCGCCGACGAGCGGCAACTGGCAGGCGGTGCTCGAAATCGAGGGCGTCCTGGCTCACCTGGTAGTTCCGGAGATCGAGTGGGTGGACGGCGAGGAAATCCCGCGGACCCTCGAAGACGATCCTGAGTATCTTCGGGAACGGGAAGACGTCCGATCCACGCTCACCGCAATATGCGGCCCTGTCGAGGACGTCGCCCGCCGCGCGACGCAATGGTCGACCGAGGCCGGCTACCGCGCGGAAGCTGAACTCATCGCTCAGGCCCTCGAAATGACGGGCGGCTTTGTCGAAGACGTCTTCATGAAGCTGGTGAGAGCGCTCGGGCTTCCCGACGCGGCTTCCGGCGCCCGTTGACGGTGGGCCTATTCCGGGTCGGTCTCGCGGCGTCGGAGGACCACGGTGGAGCGGCGGGCGCCCAGGTTCCAGGAGACCGGCTCCCATCCTTTCGGCTCCAGGCGTTCGACCGCCGCGCAGAAGGCCGGGATTTCGCGGCCTCGTCGCCACCATGATTTGTGGGCGACGACCACGTACTTGTGCTCGTAGTTGTCGAGGGCGTTGGGGGCGCTTTCGAGGTCGCGGAGGCGGACGGTCCTGGCTTCCGCAATGGAGTTGGACAGGAGGAGCACCATGGTTCGGGAGTATTCCGGTCCCTGAACGTGGGCACGGGCGAACTCGTCAGGTCAGTCGTGGGTGGGGAGGGGTGCTAAGGGCGGGTGAGGGTGACTATTTCGTCGATGGTCGCGAGGGGGACGATCAGGGCTGCGTCCCAGGTCTCGTCGTCCTGGCCGATCAGGATCGTTGCGTGGTCGTCCCCGGCGACGGCCCAGAACACCGGCGCGCCCGCGCATTCTCCTACCTGCAGTGACCGCCGCTCGTCCCAGTTCGCTCGGCGGATGCTGGTGAGGCGGGACAGGTCTGCCAGGGAAGCGCGGATGTGCACCTCCCACGTTTCGGCCTGCAGCATCAGCATCGGCGACGGGTCGGCGTCAACGTCCAAGGTGACCCGGATCATGCGGAGATCGTAGGGCGGGTCACGTGCGGGTGGTCTGCTCGGTTTTGTAGGTGCGGAAGCCTCGGCGGTGGTAGTTGGGCAGGGCGTTGGGATGGTCGAAGGACGACGTGTGGAGCCAGACGCGGGTGGCCGTGGGAGAGAGGGCCCAGGCGTGCTGGATTCCGAGGGTCAGCGCGTAGCCGCCGAGGCCTTTGCCGACGAAATCGGGGAGCAGGCCGAAGCTTTTGATCTCGACCTCGTGGTCGTGGGGGTCGTAGGCGACGATGCCGGCCGGGTCGGATTCGAAGGTCAGCAGCCCGAACGTTCGGCGGGGGTTCTCGGCTTGCCAGGTCTGCCATTCGGCGGGGGTGCGGCGGGAGCTTTTCCAGCCGTAGGGCGCGCCGACGCGGGCGAGGACGTCGGGGACGAGAGGGGACGTCCGGTCCAGGGCGTCCAGGGTCAGGCCCGGGACGGGGTCGGCCGCGACCAGCTGGGCGCGGTCGGTCATCTCGACGTAGGTTACGGTCTCGTTCACATCCGCAGGTTACGGCGTCAATTCGCGGCGGTAGCGGAGTTCGTGGACGGTGGTGCCGCGGAGGTGGCGGCGGCGGGCTTCGCCGGTGAACGCCCATCCGGCGGCCTCGTAGAAGGCGCAGGCGCGCTGATTGCCGTCGAGGACCCAGAGGGTGGCGCTTTGGAAGCCGCGGCCTGTGAGGGCTTTGAGGGCGTGGGAGTGGAGTGCGCGACCGAGGCCTTGCCGCCAATGCGACGAGGCCACGTGGAGGGCCAGCAGTTCGCCTGTGAGAGGGACGGCGGACGGGCCGATTTCGGCGAAGGCCACTAAGGCGGGGGTGGTGACGAACGTGGTGCGGGACGGGTCGTGGAGCCTTTCGAGCCACCGGTGTTCGCGTTCGGCGGGGTCGTAGGCGGCGAGGACGCCGTCCGGGAGAAGGCCGCGGTAGGCGGTGCGGTACGAGGACAGGTGCAGGCGCGCTATCGCGGAGGCGTCGGCTTCCGTGGCGGTTCGGATCTGCATGCGTCCATTACAGAAGGGCGCCCCCGGAAACGGGGGGCGCCCTTCAGCGGTAATGCGGGTCAGTTGGCGTAGCTGGGGAGCATGCGCTCGTTGGCCTCGCGGAGTTCGGCGAGGGGAATGGAGAACAGCTCCTGCTGGTCGCCTTCGGGGCCGCGGCCGGTGACGTTCAGCGAGTCGCCGCCCGCGACGCCGATCTGCGTGACCGGGACGCCCGCCGACTCGCACAGGGCCGCCAAGCGGGCCTCGCCGCCGGGACGGACCGCGACCATCGCGCGGGCCACCGACTCGCTGAACAGCGTGACGAACGGGTCGCCGGGCAGGGTGATCCGGGCGCCGAGGCCGCCGCGCAGGCACGACTCCACCAGGGTCTGCGAGAGGCCGCCGTCCGACAGGTCGTGGACGGCCGTCAGCAGGCCCTCGCGGATCGCGGTGACCATGACGGACGCGAGGGCCGCCTCCGCCTTCAGGTCGACCAGCGGCGGCAGGCCACCGAGGTGGCCGTAGACGACGTGCGCCCATTCGGAGCCGCCGAACTCCTCGCGGGTCTCGCCGAGGAGCGCGATCGTGGCACCGTCGGAGGTGAGCGCCATGTTCACGCGGCGGCGGACGTCGTCGTGGACGCCGAGGACGCCGATGACCGGCGTCGGGTTGATCGGCGTGGTGCCGGTCTGGTTGTAGAAGCTGACGTTGCCGCCGGTCACCGGGATGCCGAGGTACTGGCAGGCGTCGGCGAGGCCCTCGACGGCGCGGGCGAACTGCCACATGACGCCCGGGTCCTCCGGGGAGCCGAAGTTCAGGCAGTTCGTCACGGCGAGGGGGCGGGCGCCGGTGGCGGCCACGTTGCGGTACGCCTCGGACAGCGCGAGCTGCGCGCCCGAGTACGGGTCGAGGCGGGCGTAGCGGCCATTGCCGTCGAGGGAGAGGGAGATGCCGAGGCCCGACTCGTCGTCGATCCGGACGACGCCCGCGTTCTCCGGCATGGCGAGGACGGTGTTGCCCAGCACGTACCGGTCGTACTGCGAGGTCACCCACGTCTTGCTCGCCAGGTTCGGCGAGCCGGCGAGCCACAGGACGGTGCGGCGCAGCTCGTCCCCGTTGGACGGGCGGGTCAGCCGGCCCGGGGTGTCGGACTGGAGGGCGCCGAGGTCCTTCGGGGGCTCCAAGGGACGCTCGTAGACGGGGCCCTCGTCGGCGGCGGTGACCGGCGGGATGTCGACGATCGTCTCGCCGCGCCACGTCATGACGAGGCGGCGGGTGTCGGTGACCTGGCCGATGACGGTGGCGGGGATCTCCCAGCGGCGGCAGATCTCCATGAACCGGTCGACCTTGTCGGGCGACACGACCGCCATCATGCGCTCCTGCGACTCGCTCATGAGGATCTCCTCAGGGCGCAGGGTCGCGTCGCGCAGCGGGACGGCGTCGAGGTCGACGTGCATGCCGCCGGTGCCGGCGGCGGCCAGTTCCGTCGTCGCGCAGGAGACGCCGGCGGCGCCGAGGTCCTGGATGCCGACCACGAGGTCCTCGCGGAACAGCTCCAGGCAGCACTCGATGAGCAGCTTCTCCATGAACGGGTCGCCGACCTGGACCGACGGCCGCTTCTGGTGGGACTCCTCGTCGAAGGTCGCGGACGCGAGGACGGACGCGCCGCCGATGCCGTCCGGGCCGGTGAGGGCGCCGAACAGGATCACCTTGTTGCCGGGGCCGGGGGCCACGGCGCGCTTGATGTCCTCGTGCTTCATCACGCCGACGCACAGGGCGTTGACCAGCGGGTTTCCCTCGTAGCAGGCGTCGAAGACGGTCTCGCCGCCGATGTTGGGCAGGCCGAGGGAGTTGCCGTAGCCGCCGACGCCGGCGACGACGCCGGGCAGGACGCGCTGGGTGTCGGGGGCGTCGGCCGGGCCGAAGCGGAGCGAGTCCATGACGGCGATCGGCCGGGCGCCCATCGACATGATGTCGCGGACGATCCCGCCGAC
Source organism: Actinomadura montaniterrae (assembly GCF_008923365.1). Classification (GTDB taxonomy): domain Bacteria; phylum Actinomycetota; class Actinomycetes; order Streptosporangiales; family Streptosporangiaceae; genus Spirillospora; species Spirillospora montaniterrae. The sequence goes on along the minus strand of NZ_WBMR01000080.1, from coordinate 580 downwards.
GCCGGTCGCGGCGCCCTGGTACGGCTCGACGTAGGACGGGTGGTTGTGGGACTCGACCTTGAAGGTGACCGCCCACCCCTGGCCGATGTCGACGACGCCGGCGTTCTCCCCCATGCCGACGAGCAGCTTGTCGGTCTTGGGCGCCTTGTCGCCGAACTGGCGCAGGTGGACCTTGGAGCTCTTGTAGGAGCAGTGCTCGCTCCACATCACCGAGTAGATCGCCAGCTCGGCGGAGGTGGGGCGGCGGCCGAGGATGTGCCGGACGCGCTGGTACTCCTCGTCGTTCATGCCCAGCTCGACATACGGCTGCGGGCGGTCCGGCGAGGCGGCGGCGATGGCGACGGTGTCGGTGCCGGGGTCGACCTGGACGGACGACTCGATCGCGAGCCGGGCGCCGCCGCCGATGGCGGGCTGCGGGCCCGTCCCGGACCCGACGGCGTGCTGGGGCCCGGTGTTGGGGCCGCCGACCGCGGGCTGCGGGCCGGTGCCGGACCCGACGGACGGCTGCGGGCCGGTGTTGGGCCCGACGGCGGGCTGCGGGCCGGTGCCGGAGCCCACGGCGGGCTGGGGGCCGGTGCCG
>NZ_WBMR01000008.1 GCF_008923365.1 Actinomadura montaniterrae | reverse complement strand
GGCACCGCCAGCCGGGACCGGCGCAGCCGCCCGCCGAGCGGGCCGGGCGCCGCCCGGGCCAGCAGCCGCACCGCCAGCCGGGGCGCCCGGCCGGGGTCGTCGCGGATCTGACGCCAGGTGAGTCCCAGCAGGTAAACCGGCTTTTTCAGGGCAAGGTTCCGCACGGCGACGGAGCGTAGGCAACCCTGATGAACAGAAGGGAAATTGTGGTGTCACCCATCGTGCACGTCCTCGGGGCGCGCCCCAACTTCGTCAAGGCGGCCCCGGTCATCGGCGCCCTGCGGGCCGCCGGAGCCGACCAGGCGGTGATCCACACCGGGCAGCACTACGACGCCCGGATGTCGGAGATCTTCTTTGACGAGCTGGGACTGCCCGAGCCCGACGTGAACCTCGGCGTCGGCTCCGGCGGGCACGCCGAGCAGACCGCGGCCCTCATGGTCGGCCTTGAACGGGAGTTCACGAGCCGTTCACCGGTGCTCGTCATCGTGTACGGCGACGTGAACTCGACGATCGCCGCCGCGCTGGTCGCGGCCAAGCTGCACATCCCGGTCGCCCATGTGGAGGCCGGGCTGCGCTCCTTCGACATGACCATGCCGGAGGAGGTGAACCGGCGGCTCACCGACCAGCTGTCCGACATCTGCCTGGTGACGAGCCCGGAGGGGATCGGGCACCTGGCGAACGAGGGCGTCCCGGTGGAGCGGGCGCACCTGGTCGGCAACCCGATGATCGACACGCTGCTGGCCAACCTCGACTCGTTCGACACCGGACGCGTCCGGGAGGCGCACGGGCTGCCGGACCGGTACGTCCTCGCGACCATGCACCGGCCCGCGAACGTCGACGCGCCGGAGACCGCCGCCGCGCTCGTCCGGCACCTGCACGGCGTCGCCGACCTGGCCGACCTCGTCATCCCGGTACACCCGCGCGGCCGCGCGAACCTGCTGGCGGCGGGGCTCGACGAGCACGACCGCGTGCACGTCCTCGAACCGCTCGGCTACATCGACTTCATCGCCGCCGTGCGCGGCGCGGCGGCGGTCGTCACCGACTCCGGCGGCCTGCAGGAGGAGACGACGATCCTCGGGGTGCCGTGCCTGACCGTCCGGCCGAACACCGAGCGGCCCATCACGATCACCCACGGGACGAACCGGCTCGTCACCTTCGCGGAACTGGTGCCGGGCGTCCGCAAGGTGCTGGAGTCCGGCGCCCAGGCCGGCGACCGCAAGCCCCCGCTGTGGGACGGCCACGCCGGCCCCCGCATCGCGGAAGTCGTCATGACCTACCTCGGCGAGAACGGAGCCCTCGGATGAGCGGAGCCGACGGCGCGAAGGCGAACCGGCAGGCGGCGCGGCTGCGCGCCGCACTGCGGGAGCGCGAGGCGCGCGTCCAGGAGCTGGAGCGGCGCCTCGGCGCGCTGGAGACCTCGGTCGCCCTGCAGTTCGGCCGGCTCGTCGCCGGCGCCGCCCGCAACCCGCGCCGCCGCGGCGTCCGGCTCCCGAAGGAGCTGTACCGGCTCTGGCGCAAGCGGAACGGCCCCGAGCAGGGCCCGGCGGCCTCCGGGAGCGACCGGCTCCAGCTCGACCGGATCGACCGCCCCGAGGACCGGCTGCTCGCCGCCGCGCCCTACGACGGGACCGTCATCGCCGGGATCTTCGCACCGGCGACGGCGGCGGCGCTGCGCGAGCACGCCAAGGTGATCCCGCTCTACCCGCACGACGCCACGATCGTCCTCGACACCGCGGACGTGGACCTCGTCGTCGTCGACGCGGCGGCCGGCGAGCCCGGCGGGCCGTGGGCCTACCTGGGCGTCCCCGGCATGTACGACCGGGACCGCGCGCTGCACGACGTCCGCGAGCTCGCCCGCGCCCGCTCGCTGCCGCTCGTCCTGTGGGGCGAGGCGCCGCCCGCCACCCTCGCGCTCCTCGACTGGGACGCCGCCGTCACCAGCCCGAACCGGCTGCACGACCTGCTGGAACCCTCGCAGCGGGCGCAGCCCGCGGGGTCCGGGCGCACGCCCGCGGACATGACGCCGCCTCGTTGAAAGGAACTGCTGTGCCACCACGCGCCCTCGTCTACGGAGACGTCGACCTCAACCTCATCGACGGATCGGCGATCTGGGCCCAGGGCATGGTCCAGGCGCTGGCCCGCGCGGGCTGCGCGGTGACCCTGGTGCTCAAGGCCCCGGTCCGGACCGGCCGGCTGGTCGACCCGCTGCGCGCCCTGCCCGGCGTCACCGTCCGCAGCCCGCACGCCGAAGGGCTGGTCGAGGGGGAGGCGGGCATGCCGGCCAAGCAGGCCGCCGTGATCCTCGCCCGCGTCGACGAGCCCGAGCCGTTCGACCTCGTCGTCGTGCGGGGCCGCCGCCTCGCGGGCAAGCTGTCCGGCGGCCCGCTCGCCGGGCGCCTGTGGACGTACCTCACCGACGTCCCGCAGTCCGCCGCCGAGTTCACCGGCTCCGCGAAGGGCGAGCTGCGCCGCATCGCCGACGCGTCCCGGGTGCTGCTCTGCCAGACCGAGGAGCTGCGCGGCTTCCTGGAGAGCGCCGTCCCCGCGACCGCCGGGAAGAGCGTGCTGTTCCCGCCCGTCGTCGTGCTGCCCGACGGCCTGGAACCGCGCCCGGACGGCGCCCCGGACGGCCGCGCGCTCAAGCTCGTCTACACCGGCAAGTTCGCGCCGCGCTGGAACACCTACGAGATGACGTCGCTGCCGCGCCTGCTCGCGATGCGCGGCGTGGACGCCGAGCTGCACATGGTCGGCGACAAGATCCACGACGACCCGAAGGACCCCGGGTTCGCGACCCGGATGCGGACCGCGCTGGAGACCGGCGACGGCGTCGTCTGGCACGGCGGGCACCCGCGCGCGGAGGCGATGCGGCTGACGGCCGCGTCCGACGTCGGGCTGTCGTGGCGGCACCCGGAGATGGACGCGAGCCTGGAGCTGTCCACGAAGGTGCTGGAGTGCGGGACGCTCGGCGTCCCGGTCGTGCTGAACCGGACGCCGATGCACGAGCGGCTGTTCGGCGCCGACTACCCGCTGTTCTCCGCCACCGAGGACGACGTCCTCGACGCGCTGACGATCATCGGCAAGAACCCCGAGGTGTACACGCTCGCCGCCGACCGCTGCCGGACGGCCGCCGCCGGCTTCACCCTCGACGCCGCCGCCGCGCGGCTGCGGGACTGCCTGGCGCAGACGTTCCCGGAGCCGTCCGCCGCCGTCCTCGCCGCCGCCGAGGAGCACGAGCGCCGCTCCGCCGCGCCGGACGCCCCGGCGCTCCGGCCGCCCGCCGCCGGGGGCCGGCGCCTGCGCGTCGGCGTCGCCGGCCACGACCTGAAGTTCTTCACCCGCCTGCTCGACTACCTGAAGTCGCGGCCCGACATGGAGGTCCGCGTCGACCCGTGGGCGGCGCTGCGCGTCCACGACGAGGAGCGCAGCCAGGAGCTCGTCGACTGGGCCGACGTGATCGTCTGCGAGTGGTGCGGGCCGAACGCGATCTGGTTCGCGCAGCGCAAGCGGCCCGGGCAGCGGCTCGTCGTGCGGCTGCACCGCTTCGAGCTGTACGCGCGCTGGCCCCGGCACCTCGACATCGACGCCGTCGACCAGGTCATCTGCGTCAGCCCGCACTACGCGCGGCTGACCCACGAGATCCTCGGCTGGCCCATGTCGAAGATCACCACGGTGCCGAACTGGGTGGACGACCGGCAGCTCGACCGGCCGAAGCTCGCCGGCGCCGAGCACCACCTCGGCATGATCGGCATCGCGCCGTCCCGCAAGCGCCTCGACCTCGCCCTGGACGCGCTGGAGGAGCTGCGCCGCGACGACCCGCGGTTCACCCTCTTCGTCAAGTCCAAGCTCCCCTGGGAGTACTGGTGGATCTGGCAGAAGGACGAGGAGCGCGCCCACTACGAGCAGGTGTTCCGCCGCATCCGCCGGTCCCCGGTGCTGTCCGGCGGGGTCGTGTTCGACTCCTACGGCCGCGACGTGGCGTCCTGGCTGCGCCGGATCGGGTTCGTGCTGTCCACCAGCGACGACGAGAGCTTCCACCTCGCGCCCGCCGAGGGCATGGCGTCCGGGGCCGTCCCGGCGCTGCTCGGCTGGCCCGGCGCGGAGACGATCTACGACACCCGCTGGATCCACGCCGACCCGTCCGCGATGGCCGCCTCGATCTCCGGCACCGTCGCGCTGGACCGGTGGGAGGCCGACGCGGCGCTGGCCCGCGACCAGGTCCGCGCCGCCTACGGCCTGGACGAGGTGTGCCGCCAGTGGACCGACCTCCTCGCCGCCGCATGACCCGCGGCATGACCCGCGGCGCGGCGGGTCAGAGGCGATAGTACGGCTCGGGGTAGACCTCGATGCGCTTCACGTCGACGGTCGGCGGGACGCCCTTCGTCCGGATCCGCTGGATCGACCAGCCCGGCGGGAAGCGCGTCCAGGTCACCGTGTCCACCGGGCCGGTGCCGCCGACGATCCGGCCGCGCGAGTCGCGGAGGATGGCCGAGGCGTGCCCGTCGGGCAGGACCTCGCGCGCGCCGGACTCCACCCGGAACGTGATCGACAGGTCATGCCGGCGTTCCCGGTGCACCTCAGCGCGCGGCGGGCTGCCGAGGAGGAAGGGCTGCAGCTTGTCGACCCGATAGAGGTCGCCCTTGACGAGGCTCGCGGTGAGGCGCGGCGCGCGCGGGTCGGTGGGCGGGAGCCACTGCGCGGCGCCGAGCCGGAACGTCATCCGGGCCGCGCCGGCCCGCGTGACGTAGGTGTCGTCGCCGATGCCGAAACGGGCGCCCGGCATGATGTAGGGCGTGCTGCGGTGCCGCGCGTAGTCGCTCGTCTTCCCGATCAGCTGCGCGCCCCGGCGGTCGAGGATCCCGACGGTCACCGGCACCGAGACCGCCGTCGTCCTGCTGGTGTTCTCCAGCACGAGCCCCCAGCTCACCCGGTGCTCGCCGGACGCGTCGCGCAGCGCGGTGAAGCCCTGCTCGACGATCCGCACCGTCCCGCCGTCCGCCGGCTTCGCGGCGGGTGAGGCGACCGCGGACGGCTGCGGGAACGGGGTCGCCGGCGGGGTCGCGCCCTGCGCGGCCTGTTCGCCGGAGCCCCAGGGGCGGGTGAAGGCGAGCAGGAGCGCCACCGCCACTGCGGCCGCCGCCAGCGAGGCCCGCCCGTACAGGCGCGCCGTAGCGTACCGCCGCTCGTCGTCGTCCACCGCCGATCACCTCCGCCGCCGACTCTGGCGGAGGACGGGCGGGCGCGGTTCCGGCCTGACCGGAACCGGTCGCCGGGGACCCGGGGAAGGCCGCGATGCCATCTCATTGACTCCCGAAACGATCAGGGAGGTGGCCGTGCGGGAGTTCCGGTACCGGCGGCGGTGGATCCTCGGCGGCGGCGTCGCCCTGGCCGGGGTCCTCCTGGCCTCCCTCGTACACGGGACCGGCCGGGAGCCCCGCACGGTCGCGCTGGTCCGCGGCTACTTCGAGGCGATCGCGAAGCACGACGTCGCCCGCGCGCTGAGAACGGCGAAGATCGACCGGCCGGACGGGGAGGAGGCGCGGTTCCTCGCGGCCGGCGCCCTCGGCGACTGGAAGGTCGGCGGCGTCACGGAGACGAGCGACTCCGGCTACACCGGCGACGCGGAGGTCACCGTCGTCCTCGTCGGAGAGCACCACAGGCGGTACAGGACCACCGTGCGGTTGCTCAAGAGCCGCGCGGGCCTGCGGATCGCGGAGCCGCTGGCGACCGTGCGGTTCGGGGTGACGGCGATGCGGTACGCCGAGGTCGGCGGGATCCGCGTCCCCTTGCAGGTGGACCCCGCGAACAAGGACCGCAGCGTGGAGTACCGGCTGCTCCCCGGCTTGTACCGCTTCTACCAGGGCCGCCAGGACGTGGTGCGGGTCGCGGCGGGGCAGACGCCGGTGTTCCCCGGGGACGGCGGCACCGTGTCCGGCGGGGTGCCCGTTTCGCCGGAGTTCACCGTCACGCCCGCTGGGGAACGCGCCGTGTCGCAGGCCTACAACGCGTTCATCGACCGGTGCGCGAAGGCACGCGGCCTGCCGGCTGCGGGCTGCCCGTTCGGCCCTGATCCCGCCGGCGCCATCAGGACCCGCGACCGGGACGTGTTCGGATTCCGGAAGCTCACCTGGCGGGTGCTGAAGTACCCGGCGGTCGCCGTCCTCGCCCAGGGGAGCGGGCTGGAGATCGTCGATCGGGAGCGCGGCACCGTCGAGCTGAAGGGCACGGGGGTCGTCGGCGGCGCCGGGCCGAGGCGCGCGTTCACCGTCCCCTGCGAGACGATCACCGACGCGACCTACGGCACCCTGGGCATGGACGGGACGGTCTCGATCAGCGTGCCCCGGAGCGGCCCCCGCAAGGACACCTGCCGCGACGGCGCGCTCTCGGCCCGCTGACCCCGTCTCTCGGCTCGCTGACCGGCGACGCGCGTCAGCCGGAGCTGCCGACGCCCGCGCCGACGTGGCGCTCCACGACGTCGGCGGGCAGCTGCTCCCGGTACTCGTCGATCTTGGCGTTCAGCTTGGCGAGGCTGCGGCTGTAGTCCCGGCTGGACAGCCAGAACTTGTAGATGATGAACAGCTCGAAGGCCAGCATGCCCGCCGCGCTCACGCACACCACCGGGATGATCGCGCCCGGCACGGCCGCGGCGATCACCGGGGCGACGATGAACACGCCCATCTGGAACTCGATGCCGCTGATCAGGTGCGGGCGGATCCGGCCGCGCAGCAGCACGTTGCGGATCCGGATGTACCAGGGGAACCGCTTGTAGAACCCCGCCTGCAGGTCGGCGTTCGCGCGGTCGGCGTCGCCCTGGGGGGTGTCGCCGACGACCCGGTCCTCCTCGATCTCCGGGTCCGCGCCGAGCGCGCCCTCCGCCGACCGCAGGTCCGTGTCGACCGCCGCGGCGTCCGGCACCGCGCCCTCCGCCGCGCCGCCCCGCGCCGCCGCCTCCAGCGCCTCGGCCTCCCGGCGCGCCTCCGTCAGCGTGGTGCGCATCTGCGCGCGCACCTTGTAGATCTCCAGGGCGTCCATGTAGCGGAGCATGTCCAGGAACACGACGCCGAGCGCCGTCCACACGTAGGCGACGTTGTCGGTCGCCGCGTACTGTCCGGCCATCAGCGCGATCGCGCAGGCCAGCACCCGGACGCGGTCGAAGATGTAGTCCAGCCACGCGCCGAACACCGACCCGGTGCCCTTGAGCCGCGCGATCTTGCCGTCCATGCAGTCGAGCGTGAACGACAGGTGGTACAGCAGCGCGCCGGCCAGCAGCCAGGGCCAGGACGCCGCCGCGAAGCAGGCGCCCGCGCCGAGGCCGAGGATCAGCGCGCCCACGGTGAGCTGGTTGGGCGTGATCCGGGTGCGGTTCGCGGTGAACCTCACCAGGCGGGACGCGAGCGGGTCGACCAGCAGGACCGTCCACCACGCGTCACGCGCCTTGTACGTCCGTTGCCGAACGTCGTCGAGCGTGAAGTTCGCCATGGAGGAATTCCTTTCGTGCCGGGACCGCTCGATGGTATCGGCTGTCCGGATGCGGTCTCCGGCATTGTCACCGAGTCGTGACTCCGTTAATGGGACGTATGGGACGCCGGGGGACGGCGCCCGGCTCGTCCCGATCGTTTCCATCGGAGGGGCTGGGTAGGCTTTGCCGGTGCGCGTCAGACCTACGGCGGTTCTCGCCCAATTGCCCTTCGCCGGCGTGCTGGCGGTGGCGATCTGGATCAGGGTCGTGGCGGTGCGCGGGTATCCGGCGCCGAGGTGGAGCGGCGACTCCGCCGGATATCTCGATTCCGCGCTGAAGCTCCAGCCGGGCGAGACCCGCCCGAGCGGCTACTCGTTCCTGCTGTGGGCGCTGAAGCCGTTCCACAGCTTCACCGTGGTCGTCGCCGTGCAGCACGCCATCGGCGTCCTCGCCGGCGTCCTGGTGTACCTGCTGGTGTGGCGCGCGGCGCGGGCGGGGTGGCCGCTCGGCGGAGAGCGGCGCGCGGGCCGCTGGGCGTGGCGCGACTTCGTCCCGGGGCTGCTGGCGGCGGCCGTGACGGTGCCGGTGCTGCTGGACAGCTACCAGATCTCCCTCGAGCACATGCTCATGTCGGACTCGTTCTTCACGTTCCTGCTGGTGGCGGCGGTGACCGCGGCGCTGTGGCGGCGCCGGTCGACGTGGTGGCTCGGCGCCCTCGCCGGCCTGTTCGCCGCGTTCGCGGCGGTGACCCGGTCGGCCGGGCTGCCGCTGGTCGCGGTGATCCTCGTGGGGATGCTGCTGCGCCGCGCCGGGTGGCGCGCGCTCGTCGCCGTGGTGATCGCGTTCGTGCTGCCGCTCGGCGGCTACATGTACTGGTTCAAGCAGGTCCACGGCGAGTTCGCGGTGACGAAGGCGGGCTCCATCTGGATCTACGGCCGCACCGCCGCGTTCGCCGACTGCGCCAAGATCAAGCCGAGTCCCGAGCTGCGGATCATGTGCCCGGAGGACTCCAACCCGCAGATCGCGCCCGCGTTCGCGGTGCTGTGGACCGACGACTCCCCGTTCCACCGGATCCCCGGCTGGATCACCGGGGACGAGGCGAACCGGCTCTCGAGCGAGTTCACCAAGCAGGCGATCGAGAAGCAGCCGGGCGACTACGCGCGGGTGGTGTTCCGCGACACGTGGCGGTCCTTCGACTGGAAGCGCGAGCCGTACCCGACCCCGTGGACGTGGCTGGAGTACGTCTTCCCGCAGGGCGAGTCGTGGGACGACGAGCAGGCGCTGGAGGCCGTGAAGTACGACCCGTCCGGCGGGGAGACGAAGGTCGTCCGGCCCTGGGCCGGGACGATGCTGGGCTACCAGGACCGCATGGCGATGCCCGGAACGGTGCTCGGGCTCGTCCTGCTCGGCGGGCTGGTGCTCACGCTGCCGCACGTCGGGCGGCGCGGCAGCCGGTGGCGGTTCCTCGGGCCCGTCCGGCATTGGGGGACGGGCGCGCTGATGCCGTGGGGGATGGGCCTCGCGCTGCTGGTCATCCCGGCCGCGACCGCCGACTTCGACTACCGCTACGTGCTGCCCGCCGTGCCGTTCGCCTGCATCGCGCTCGGCCTCGCGCTCGTCCCGCCGCCGCGCCGCGTCCGCGACGAGCCCGCGGAGACCGAGGACGGGAGCGACGACGGCGGGTGGACCCGGCGGCGGATCGTGGCGCTGAGCCGCCGCGCCGGCACCCTCGCCCGCGACCGCGTGAAGGCGTCCTAGCCGGCGCGCAGGCCGGCGAGCATGCGGTCCCACCGGTCGGCGACGTTGCCGACGCGGTGCCGCTCTGAAGAGGCCAGCGCGCCCGCCGCGAGCATGCGCCGCAGCTCGCCGTCGTCGATCAGCCGGGTCAGCGCGCCCGCCAGCGCGTCGGTGTCCTGCGGCGGGACGAGCAGCCCGTCGCGCCCCGCGGTGATGATCTCGCGGGGGCCGCGCGGGCAGTCGAAGCCGACCACCGGCACCCCGCACGCGAACGCCTCGACGATCGTCATGCCGAACGCCTCGGCGCGCGACGGCAGCGCCAGGATCGACGCCTTCGCCAGCTCGCCCTCGACGTCGCCGGTGGCGTCCATCAGCAGGACGTGGTTGTAGAGCCCGAGCCGGGTGGCGCGGCGGCGGAACTCCTCGCGCCGCGGGCCCTCCCCGTAGATCCGCAGCCGCCAGTCCGGGTGCTTGTCGACGACCTTCGCCCACGCGTCGATCAGCAGGTCGTAGCCCTTGAGCCAGACCATCCGGCCCGCGGCGGCGACGATCCGGTTCTCCTGCCGGGAGCGCGGGTACAGCCGCTCGGGCAGGCCGTTGCCGATCGTGTGGACGGGCGGCGTCCCCCGGGGCAGCAGCCGCTCGTAGTCCTCGCGGTCGGCGACCGTCAGCGTGGTCAGCGCGCTGAGCCGCGGGTACCACTCGGTGATCTCCGCGAGGATGCCCGGCTCGTGCATGCCGAGCTGCAGGTGCTCCTGCCCGATCGTGACGGTGCCGGACGGGGCGAACCGCGCCGCCGCGATGTTCAGCCCGGCGCGGGTGGTGACGAGCACGTCGGTGCGCGGCCGCCGCAGCGCCTCGGTGAGCCGCGCGTCCGTCCAGGCGGAGAAGTACTCGTAGCAGCGCTCCTCCGGGTGGACGAGCCGGCTCGGCTCGTCCATCAGCCGCCGGGCGCGGCCGGCGTGCGGCCAGCGGACCTTCGCGCCGGGCCGGGTGTCGGTCAGCGCGCTCAGCGCCACCCGGTCCGCGAGCGGGAATACCGGGGCGTCCTTGTCGCGCAGCACGCTGACGATCTCCACCTGGTGCCGGCGGGACAGCTCGTTGGCGAGGGTGATGGTGCTGCGGACGGTCCCGTCGATGGTGAACGCGTCCAGCAGCATGAAGGTGATCTTCATGCCGCGTCCCGCTCGTCGACCAGGTGGCAGGCGACCGACAGCGCGTCCTCGACGGTGTAGTACGGCCGGACGCTCATCGTCCCGCCGCCGCCCGCCGCGATCTGCCGGGGGAACGACAGCTTGTTCCGCTTGCCCGGCGCGTCGTCGAGCAGGGTGGCGAGGCGGGCGCGCACGCCGGACGCCTCCAGCCACAGGTCCCACAGCGCGGGCGGCGCGGCGACGAGGGCGTCGATGGGCAGGCAGGCCTCGAACTCGGTGCCGTCGATCCGCAGGTCACGGGCGGTGGCGCCGCCGCCCTTGCGGGCGACCGCGGCGAGCCGGGCCGGGCCCGGCCGGGGGCCGGTGTAGGCGAGCCGGCCGGAGATCTGGATCTCGCCGCCGGCCGGGCGCACCGCCGTCACCTCGGCGTGCGGCGCGACCTCCCGGACGTCGAGGGCCACCTGCCCGCCGGGCGCGCGGACGACGCGGATGGCGCGTTCCCGGCGGACGTCCGCGTACGCGCGCAGGCCGTCGAGCGAGAAGCCGGGGTCGTCGGTCAGCAGCGGCCGGGCCGGGTCGTCGGCGCCGGAACCGGCCGTGCCCGAGGGGGTGAGGCCGAGGGTGTCGAGCAGGACGGTCCAGGTGCCGCGGGCGAGGCCGAGGGCGCCGAGCGCGACCGAGCAGGACGGGCGGCCGTTCAGCGGCACCGTGTGCTCGGTGCGGGACGGCGTGCCGGACGCGCCGCCGGACCCGGTGTGCCGCAGGACGAGCCGGGCGCCCGCGGGCGGCGCCTCGAGCCAGCCGATCGTCAGCACGTCCGCGGCGTCGACCCTGACCTGGTGCGCGACGGTGTCCGCGGCCCGGTCCGGCCCGCCGCGGCGGACCGCGGTGTCACGTCGAACCGCAGCATCCACGTGAAAGCGACCTTTCCCCCGATTTCACTGCGTAAGCGGGACCTTACCAGGTGCTCGTGAACGGCAGCGGTCCCGCGGCGGTCCGCGCGCGCGTCAGCGGCGTCCCCGGCCGCCGAGCCGGCGCCGCGCCGACCGCGCCATCGCCGGGACCTTCCCCGGCACCACCTCGACCGCGAGGTTCCCGCCGCCGGTCCGGTAGTAGCGGGCGCGGCGCATCCCGAACGGCGCGCAGGCGACCGCGGCGGACCGCCCCGCCTCCGCCATCGGCACCCGGATCCGGGTCGTGTCGCCGCCCACCGCGAGCTCCAGCCAGGCGTCCCACCGCCCGGACGACAGCCCGCGCGGGTCGACGGAGGCGGTGAACGCGACGGCGTCGCCGTCCTCCCCGACCCGGGCCTCGCCCCGGCGGGACTCGCCGCCGCCGCGCCGGTCGAGCGCGAGGCCCACCCGCACGTGCGCGTGCGCGCCGGGCGCGGCGGGCACCCGCCCGCGCACCAGGAGCCGTCCGTCGCCGTCCCAGCCGATCCCGTCGAGGGCGACCAGCCGGGCCAGCCCGGCCGCGCCGGGCCGCACGGTGAAGCTCAGGTTGCCGTACTCGCGGGTGAAGAACGGCTCGACCGCGGCGGCGCCCCGCGCGGACGCGACGAACCGCTCCGGCGGCAGCGCGACGCCCTCGGCGCGGTCGGCGCCGAGCCGCCCCTCCTTGACCAGCCGGTCGGTGGTGATCTCGGCGTACAGGTCCCAGATGCCCGCCTCCAGCGGCCCCTCCGAGGCACCGCCGTCCGATCCGCCGGACGCCGCGATACCGGCGGCGAAGCCGCCGACGCCCCCCTCGACCGGCAGCCTCCGCTCGGCCCCGGACCCCCGGTGCCGCAGCAGCAGCGCGAGCGACTGCGCGCCCGGATCGACCCGGGCGATCACGGCGCTCCCGGCCAGCCGCAGGCTCCCGCCGTCCCAGTCCAGCCCGGTGAGGCTCCGCTCCGTCCGCAGCCGGTCCGTGGCGTCGAAGTAGGCGTCCGGGATCGCCGCGGACGGCTCCCGGAACCCCGGGTACACCTCGTACGCGCGGTCCTTGTCGACCACGACCGGGACCGGGCCGGGCGCCAGGATCGCCTCGACGATCCGGGTCAGCAGCTCGTCGTGGCCGCTCCGCACGCAGTGCGCGATCAGCCGCAGCCGCGGCGGCATCCGCATCAGGACGGCGGGGGTGAGGAAGTCCTCGCACAGGCCGCGCACCCCGTCCCGGGTCTGCCGCCGGTACTCCGCCGAGTCCTCCAGGTACCGGTGCGCCTTGATCCGGTGCAGCACGTCCCGGGTGAACAGCCGCAGCAGCATCCGGTCGCGGACCGGCCCCGGACGGCGGTGGGCGACGACCATCTCCAGCAGCGGCCGCGCCGCCTTCGCGTAGTAGTCCTCCGAGGACGCGCCGCCCGTCTGCATGATGCTCGTGCCGTCGTCGCGCTCCACCAGGTAGTAGCAGTCGTAGTCGGCGATGACCGAGACGCCCGACGCGTGCAGGTACGCGTGTACGGCGAACACCTTGTCCTCGCCGGACAGCAGCCCCTCCGGGAACCGGATCCCGTTGGCCTCGACCAGCTCCCGGCGGAACAGCTTCTGCGCCGTCAGCGACCGCGTGAAGACGTCGATCTCCGGATCGTCCACCGAGACCTTGGCGATGTTCTCCCTGAACCGCGCCGCGCCCCGCCCCACGCCGACGTAGTTGCCGACCACGATGTCGGTGCCCTGCTCGTCCGCCAGCGCGCACATCCGCTCCAGCGCCTCCGGGCCGAGCCGGTCGTCGGCGTCCAGGAAGAACAGGTACTCGCCGCGGGCCCGCTCGATCCCGGTGTTGCGCGGCCCGCCCGGACCCCCCGAGTTCGGCTGGTGGACGACCGTGAGCCGCGGCTCCGCGGCGGCGAGCCGGTCCAGCTCCGCGCCGCTGCCGTCGGTGGACCCGTCGTCCACCGCCACGACCTCCACAAGCTCAGGCGCGATCGTCTGCTCGAACACCGAGCGCAGCGTGCCCGCCACCGACGTCCGGCAGTTGTAGACCGGGACGATGACGCTGACCTTGGGGGTAGTCACTGGTGGGTCCTCAGGGGAAATCCGTCAACGGGACGGGGGGAACACGCGATCCACGGTACGCGCCGCCGCGTGCCCGTCGTCCAGCGGGCAGAACCGGGCCACGAACTCCTTGTAGCGGTCCTGGTGGCCCGCCGTGGCGGCCTCGACGTCGCGGATCGCGTCGATCAGGTCGTCGGAGGTCTCCACCAGCGGCCCCGGGGCCTCCGCCTCGAAGTCGAAGTAGAAGCCGCGCAGCCGGTCCCGGTAGTCGGCGAGGTCGTAGGTGAAGAACAGCATCGGCCGGCCGGTGTTGGCGTAGTCGAACATCACCGACGAGTAGTCGCTGATCATCATGTCGGAGATCAGGTACAGCTCGGTGATGTCCGGGTACAGCGACACGTCCCGGACGAAGCCGTGCGCGTCCTCGGTGATGCCGTCCACCACGTTGGAGTGCAGCCGGACCAGCAGGACGTGGTCGTCGCCCAGCGCGGCGCGCGCGCGGTCCAGGTCGAGGCGCATGTCGTGCTTGTAGCGGCCGCGGCTGTAGTACTGGTCGTCGCGCCACGTCGGCGCGTACAGCACGACCCGCTTGCCCTCCGGGATGCCGAGCCGCGCCCGCACCGACTTCGCGACGGTGTCGGCCTCCGGGCTGTACAGCAGGTCGTTGCGCGGGTACCCGACCTCCAGCATCTCGCCCTTGAACGCGAACGCGCGGCGGAAGATCTCCGTGCTGAACGGGTTCGGCGACAGCAGGTGGCTCCACTCCGGGACGGCCGGGCCCTCCGGCTTCTTCTCCTTGCTCTGCAGCGCCGACTTCATCCCCGGCGCGTACGCGAAGTGGACCTCCTTGACGTCCCGGCCGATCTTCTTCAGCGGCGTGCCGTGCCAGGTCTGCAGCACGACCTGGTCGGGGTGCCGCTGGAACCAGTCGCCGAGCCGGTGGTTGGTGACGATGTAGCGGGACGTCGTCACCGCCTCCTGCCACTCCTTGCCGTTCAGCCGCACGCCCTGCAGCGTGTCCGGCAGCTCCGCCTGCGCGTCGTTGACGACCCAGAGCTGCTCCAGGTCCGTCCCGCGGCGCAGCAGCTCCTCGTGGATCGCCTTCGGGCTGTCGGAGTACTGCCGGCCGTTGAAGCAGGAGAACAGCACCGCGTCGCGCAGCCCGTCGCGGGCCACCCGGCGCCGCGCCTCCTCCCGGTACTTCGCGCCCGCGCTCTTCTCCTCGCCGGACACGTCGCCGGTGACGGCGACGACGAGCCGGCCGTCCTTGGTCTCCGGCTCGTAGCCGCGCCGCGCCACCTCCAGCGGCCCCGGCAGGGCGCGCTGCGCCTCCGGCGTCAGCCGGACGGTCAGCGCCCGCTCGCCGGGCGGCCGGAACAGCACGTCCCAGCGGCCGGGCCGCAGCGGCAGCACGCCCGCGACGCTCGGCACGGCCGCCGCCGGGACCTCCGCCCGCAGCGTGCCCGAACCGTCCGCGACCAGGTCGAACGCGTGCTCCTTGCGGCGGCCGCGGCTGCGCACCACGATCTGCCCGGACGCGTGCGCCGGATGCGTCGCCGCCAGCGCCAGCGTCCCGTCGGGACGCCACGCGACCTCGGTCACCGACAGCCGGATCGTCGCCCGCCGCACCCGCACGTACCCGCCGGGGCCGCGGCCCGCGCTCACCTCCAGCGCGCCGAACGTGCGCCGCGCCTCCGCGACGCCCTCGGCGAGGACGAGCGGCCGGCCGTCCGCCGACAGCGTCCAGTCGCGGGTGTCGTCGATCGAGTCGGGGTCGATGGCGACGTCGAGGGCGTCGGGGTCGACGCGCGCCGTCCAGCCGCCGGACCGCGCCTCCACCGGCACCGGGACGCGCGCGTCGCCGAGCGTCAGCACCAGCTCCGCGGGCGGCGCGCCCGCCGACTCCACCTCGACGAGCAGCCCGTTCTCGTCCCACTCCAGCGCCGTCGCCCGCTCGCGGACCCGCTCCACCTGCACGACGAAGTGGCCGTCCACGACCTTCGGCACGATCCGGACGTCGTCGGCGACGTACCGGTAGGGCGGGTGCGCGCCCGTCCCCGACCCGCCGCCGCGGACCGGGCCCTGCCGGAACACGCCCGCGTTCAGCACCGACGCGTGCACCTCCCAGGTGCCCTCCCGCCAGCCGCCGCGGTCCTTCAGCTTCGCCGCGTCGAGCGCGAACTCGAACCCGGTCCAGCCGCCGGACGACTTGCCCGGCTTCGGGGTCTGCCGCGCCTTCATCACGATCTTGCGGCGGCCGTCGCGCAGCGTCACCGTCTTGATCGACGTCCAGCGGCGGCGCGAGCTGACCGAGTTGATGTAGGCCTCGCCGGTGACGACCAGCCGGTCGTCCTCCCAGCGCACCGCGTGTACCCGGCCCCGCATCCTGACCTCGTCGCGCGCCCGGTACACCTCGCGCGGGACGTCGACCTTCGCGTCCTTCCAGTACGGGTAGACGACGTAGCGGCGCAGCGGGTCCCGCACGATCGACGGCGACGACTTGCCGCGCTCGTACCGGACGACCTTCACCAGCTCCATCGTGTGGCCCGCCTCGGCGAGGTGCCACTTCAGCCGGGTCAGCGCGGGCGCCTCCGCGAACACCTTCGGCGACACCCCCTTGGCGTACGCCGCGGCCTGGGCGACGACCTGCTCCCGCTCCTCGCCGGACAGGTCGGGCAGGGCGTCCAGGAACGTCTTCAGCTCCGTCGTGACCAGCGCGAGCTGCAGCCGCCGCAGCTCCTTGACGTCGCCGCGCTCGGCGACCCAGGCCGTCGCGAGGTTCGCCGCACCGAACCCGTCGGCGATCTCCTGCGGCTCGGTCGTCGGAGTGTACCGGCGCGACCGGCGGTGCAGCACGATGTCCGGCACCACGTCGACGGACGCCGCCGCGTGCAGCGCCCGCACCATGACCGGCAGGTCGTCGTAGCGGCCGAGGTCGGGGAACTCCAGGCCCGCCGCGTCGAAAAACGAGCGGCGCAGCAGCGTCCCGGTGATCTTGCGGTTGAGCAGCAGGTCCGGGCTGCGGTGCAGGTCGGTGGCCTTTGCGGGGGCCGGGTTGTCGCCGCGCGCCTTCCACTGCGACACCTGCCCCGTCCACTTGCGGGACGCGTCGGGGCCCGTCGCGAGCTCCGACCCGGACGCCTCCAGAGCGGTCAGCAGCGCCGCGACCGCCTCCGGCGGCATCGGGTCGCCGCCGTCGGCGAACAGCAGGAACTCGCCGCGGCTCTCCGCCACCCCCAGGTTGCGGCCCGCGCCCCGGCTCGGCGCCCCGTCGCGGACGATCCGGAACCGGTCGTCGGGCAGCTCCGCCCGCGCGGCCGTGCCGGTACCGTCGTCCACGACCAGGACCTCGAGGTCCCGGAACGTCTGGGCCGCGAGCGAGTCCAGGGCGTCGCCGAGGTCCTCCCCGGCGCCGTGCGAGAGCACGATGACACTGATCCTGGGGGCGGTCATGCCCACTCCTTCGGGGGCTGTGCGAGCCGGACGCGGCGTCCGGTCGCGGACGGTCAAGGGGATGGTGGCCGGCGCGGCCCGCCGCGCCGCCGCTAGGCCGGGCCGACGGCGACCGCCGGCGGGAGCGCCTCGCCGAGGAACACCCGGCGCACGGCCCGCTCGGCCGCGTGCCCGTCGTCCCACGGGCAGAACCGCGCCCGGAACGCCTCCAGGTGCTTCGCCGCCGCGTCCCCCCACGCGGCCCTGGACGCGAACGCGTCGACCAGCTCGGACTCGGCGTAGGCGACGACCCCGGGCGGGAACTCGGTCAGGTCGAAGTTCACGCCCCGGGTGAGCTTGTAGGTCTCCCAGTCGTTGGCGTAGATCACGATCGGCTTGCCGAGGTTGGCGTAGTCGAACATGACCGACGAGTAGTCGGTGAGCAGCGCGTCCGAGGCGATCATCAGGTCCTCGACGGACGGGTGCTTGGAGACGTCGATGACCTGGTCCTCGTTCCAGCCGAGGTCGGCGGCCATGTTCTTGAGCTTGTAGTAGTAGTGCGCGCGCAGCAGCAGGACGTGGTCGTCGCCGAGCTGCTCCATGACCCGGCCGATGTCGAACATCGGCGCGTACCGGCGCTGGTAGTCGCGGTGCGTCGGCGCGTACAGGATCGCGGTCTTGCCCTCGGGGATGCCGAGCTCGTCGCGCAGCCGCGCCTGCTCCTCCGGCGTCGCCCGCACCAGCCGGTCGTTGCGCGGGTAGCCGATCTCCAGCAGCTCGTACTTGCACGGGAAGCCGCGCTCCCACGCCTCGCTCATCAGCGGGTTGGCCGACAGCAGGAAGTCCCACCGGTCGGACCGCTCGATCAGCGCCTTGAAGTCCATGTCGCCCGCCCCGACCGGGTACTCCATCTGGTCGAGGCCCATCTTCTTCAGCGGCGTGCCGTGCTGGGTCTCCAGGTGTACCTGCCCCGGCCGCTTGACGACGTTGTCGGGGAAGTTGACGTTGTTGACGAAGTACTTCGCGGCGGCGATCGTCCGGTAGTACTCCGCCGACCCGGCCACCACGTACTCGACGCCGTCCGGCATCGTCTTGCGGGCGCCCGGCTTCACGACCCACACGCAGCGGATGTGCGGCGCCAGCTCCCGGACCTTCTCGTAGATCGCGGCCGGGTTGCAGGAGTAGCCGCGGTACCAGTAGGCGGCGAACACCGCGAGGTTCTCGTCGATCGGCATGTGCCGCCGCATCGCGTAGTACCGCTCCTTGGCGAGCTCCTTGGAGCGGACGACGCTGCGCCTCTGCAGCTTGCGGACCTTGCGGCCGCGCTTCTTCGCCTTCGTGGTGAGCGTCGGGGTGTTGAGGCGCTCCCAGGCCCGGAAGTCGCCCCGCTCGATCGCGCGGTGCTTGTCCGCCAGCCCCGGCTCGTCGTCCGGCGGGACGTGGCCCGGCGGCTTGTAGCGGTTGTAGGTCTTGG
This sequence comes from Actinomadura montaniterrae, assembly GCF_008923365.1. Taxonomy (GTDB): domain Bacteria; phylum Actinomycetota; class Actinomycetes; order Streptosporangiales; family Streptosporangiaceae; genus Spirillospora; species Spirillospora montaniterrae. The sequence goes on along the minus strand of NZ_WBMR01000008.1, from coordinate 82,943 downwards.
TCATCTCGGCGAAGAACCGCTGCTTCTCCGAGGGGTACACGCGGTCGGCGCGCTCGATGATGACCAGCAGGTGCCAGATCGTCCGGTCGAACATCAGCGGCCGGTACCGGTCCATCTTCGGGCCCAGGTGGTCCATGAACGCGAAGATGCGGTCGTACTGGTCGAAGGCGTCGAAGTGCTTGGCGCTGGCCGTCTTGGTGATCGCGCCGCTGCGGCGCTGCCGGTAGATGTAGCAGACCCGGTCCAGGAAGCTGACCCGCTCGGCGGCCATCAGGACGGGGTAGGTGATGCTGACGTCCTCGTAGTAGCCGCTGTTGAAGCGCAGCCCGTGCTCGATCATGAACTCGCGGCGGATCGCCCGGTTCCAGATCGAGGTGAACATCTCCAGCAGGCTCGGCCGGTCGGCGAGCGTGAACACCTCGGGCGCGGGCGGCTCCCGGAACAGGTGGTTGATGATGCTCCGCTTGACCCGCCCGTTCCAGTAGGACCGCGCGTAGTCGAACATCAGCACGTCCGGCCGGGTCTCGGCGAGCCGGTCGCAGATCGCCTTGACGGCGCCCTCGGTCGCGTAGTCGTCGCTGTCGAAGAACCAGACGTAGTCGCCGGTCGCCATGTCCAGCCCGACGTTGCGGGCCTCGCCGAGGCCCACGTTCTCGGTCAGGTGGCGCACCTTCAGCCGCGCGTCGCGCTCGGCGTACTCGTCGAGGATCTCCCCGCAGGCGTCCGGCGAGGCGTCGTCGATCGCGATGATCTCCAGGTTGGGCACGTCGGGGACCAGCAGCGAATCCAGGCACTGCCGAAGGTACCCCTGCACTTTGTGCACGGGCACGATGATGCTCAGGGAGATGTCGTATTCACTGCTCACGCGAACGCCAATCAACTACTCGATGAATCTGGATCATACCCGCATCCGGCAGGTAAATCTTATGTCCTGCCATGAGAGGGCTTGAGTAGCCATCGTCCCTTGGGCTCGATCGCCCAATGGGTGAGCCGCTGCACCGGGGCGGTGCCGAGCAGCACGCCGGCGGCGAGCGCGCCCAGCGTCGCCGCGACCACGCCCGCCGGGGTGTCGAAGAAGTGCGCGTCGAAGACGCCGCCGTAGTCCAGCGTCTTCACGATCAGGCCGTGCAGCAGGTAGACGTACATCGTCCGGGTCCCGAGCGCGGTGTACCAGGCCCGCCCGCGCGGGACGGCGGCGAGGAACGCGGTGCCGAGGACGACGGCGAGCACCATCGCCAGCAGCCGGTACGCCATGCCCTCGACGGCGCTGAAGTGCATGTGCTCGTACCCGCGGTTCCACAGCAGGACCCCGTGCGCGATCTTGGGGACGACGGTCCCGCGCTCCCACACGTACGCCGCCGGCAGCGCGGCGACCAGCACCGCGAACCCCGCCCAGCGCGTCCAGCCGCGGTCGCGCGGGGCCAGCGCGAGCTCGGGCCTGATGGTCAGGCCGAGGACGAAGAACGGCAGCAGCCCCGCCGCCCGGCACAGCGTCGAGTCCGTGTTGAAGCTCCAGCTCCCGGCGACCAGCGACAGCGCCACCGACACCGCGACGGGGTGCCGCAGGTGCCCCCACAGCGGGGCGCTCAGCCGCCACAGCACCAGCGCGACGAGGAACCACATCAGGAACTGGGGACGGAAAAGCTCGTGCAGCCGGAAATCATTTCCCCGGATGAACACGAGCTGCAGCCGGTAAAGCACGGCGAAGATCACGTAGGGAACGACCAAGGTGGGGAAAACAACCCGGAATTTGTCGGTCGACCGCATGAATCCGCGCGCGAAGTAGCCGGAGACGAACACGAACACCGGCATGTGGAAGCCGTACACGACCGTGTAGGCGGCGTCCACCGCGTGGCTGTTCGTCCGGAGGACCTCCCAGACGTGCCCGACGACGACCAGCAGGATGAGGAAGAACTTGACGTTGTCGAAGTAGGCGTCGCGCCGGCGCGGCGGAGCGGGGGGCTCCGGTGCCGGGCGCGCGACGGGCGCCGGCCCGCCGTCGAGGGGCCGGCCCGGCTCCGGGGGACGCGGCTGGGGGAGGGTTTCCGTCATGTCTCCGAAGGATTCATTTCGTCCGTGACAACCGTTCACGTGCGGGCAGGGCGACTCTAGTCCGCGATCGGCGGCCCTGGGGCCGGATGAGAGATTGTTCCGGTTCCGTGCCGCGGGCTAGCCGCGGCTCGGCCGGCGCAGCGGGGTGAACACCCAGGTCATCTTGGGCTCCAGCGCCCAGCTCATCGCCCGGCGGACCGGAGGCGAGCACAGGAACGTTCCGACGACGACGGCACCGCAGAGCACCGCGACGACGCCGCCCGGCGTGTGCATCCAGTCCGCGCCCCACCAGCCGGTGAAGTTCAGCAGCCGGGTGACGAAGCCGTGCAGCAGGTAGCAGTACAGCGTCGTCGCGCCCAGCGCCGTGAACCAGTACCGCTTGCGGGGGATCAGCGTCAGGAACGCGGCGACGAGCACGGTGGCGCACGCGAACATCGCGAGCCGCATCAGGGTGCCCTTGAAGTCGCCGACGCCGAGCATGAAGTGCGGGTCCTTCCAGAAGATCCACCGCACCGACATGTGCTTCATCACCAGGTAGGAGCACGCCAGCCCGACCGCGAGGACGGCCGCGCCGATGGGCCGCGCGATCGGCCGCTTCAGCAGCTCGAAGTGCTCGGGCCTGAGCTTCAGGCCGAGGACGTAGAACGGCAGCAGCCCGAACACCCGGTGGATGTCGAAGGTGCTGCCGAGGTCGCTCATGTACGACAGCAGCGCGAAGCCCATCGCGACGGCCAGCGGCCACCGGATCTGCTGCCACACCGGGGTCGACAGCCGCCACAGGAACAGCGCGCACAGGAACCACGTCAGGTAGTACGGGCTCAGCAGGCTGATCTCCAGGTCGTGGCGGCCCGCCAGCCAGTCGTACAGCGAGTACGCGACCTCGAACACCACGTACGGGACGCCGACGTTGGTGATGAGCTTGCGGGCCTTGCCCGGGGAGAACGTCCAGTTCCGCGAGAAGTAGCCGGTGATCACGATGAACAGCGGCATGTGGAACATGTAGATGAAGATGTACAGGCCCTTGGCCATCGGGACGTTCTGCAGGTTGGCGATCGAGTGGCCCGACACCACCAGCAGGATCGCGAAGTACTTCGCGTTGTCGAAGAAGGGGTCCCGCTCCTTGCGCGGCTTCGGCGGGGAGGAGATCCGCACCGGCCCGGAGGCCGCGCGCTCGCCGTCCGGCGGCGCCGCGACGGTGGCCGTCGCCGTGCCCGCTGTCGCGGCTGTCGCTGCGGCCGTGCCCGCCGTGGCCGTGCCCGCTGTCGCCGTGGCCGTGCCCGAGGTGGCCGCGGTGGTGCCCGGGAGCCCGGTGTCCGCGGCGGCGGGCGCCGCCGGGTCGGGACGGGGATCGGGGACGGCCGGTGCGCCCCGGTCGTCCGGTGCTCGCTGGTCGGCCGCCCGCGCGGCGGCAAGCGGTCCCGTCTCGGGCCCCGAGGGCCTGCTGCTGTACGTCATGGCCGGCCGGTTCAAGCCCCCTTGCAGATGTCGTCGTTGGCGCGGATCTCGCCCTGCTGCTTGGGGATGCCCCCCTTGGCGTTCTTCAGGGCCGTCCAGTTCGAGCCGACGACCAGGTCGACCACGCCCGGCTTCGCGCCGGTGGTGCGGGCCGCCGGGGTCGGCTTGCTCGGGATCAGCGCGGTGAGCGTCTGCGCCTGCTGGTCCGCCCCGGCACCGTACAGCACCTTGGTGGTGCTCGTCTGGGAGGCGTTGCCGCCGACCGACACCTGGAAGCCCTGCGCCTCCAGGTCGGAGGCGACGCGGCTGGCCTGGCCGGCGATGCCGCTGCCGTTGTAGACCCGCACCCGCACCTGCTCCGGCTGGATCTTCGGAGTGGCCGACTTGGTCTCGGTCGGCACCGTCTTGTCGTTGCGGACCGCGGAGAAGAACGGCTGCGCGGCGGAGGTGAGCACGACCCGGTTCGGGTCGGACGGGTCGGGGCCGTTGGGCGCGGTGACGAAGCGCAGCTTGCCCGAGGTCATGCCCTGCATGCCCTGGGCGATCTTCAGCATGACCTGCGGGGTCAGCTCCTTGTCGGTGGTGAGCGACTTGGTCGCCGCGTTCATCAGCGGGATCAGCTTGGTCGGGTTGCTCAGCACCCCGGCGCTCATGGCCTTGTTCGCCAGCGCGCCCATGAACTTCTGCTGCCGCTTGATGCGGTCGAGGTCGGAGCCGTCGCCGAGGCCGTGCCGGACGCGCACGTAGGCGAGGGCGGTGGAGCCCTTGATGACGTGCTTGCCGCGGGTCAGGTGCAGCTTGGACTTGGGGTCGTTCACGTCCTTCGGCAGGCAGACCGGGACGCCGCCGACCGCGTTCGTGATGGCCTTGAACCCGGTGAAGTCGACCTGCATGAAGTGGTCGATGCGGATGTCGGACAGGCCCTCGATCGTCTTGATGACGCAGGCCGCGCCGCCGATGGTGAACGAGGAGTTGATCTGCGCCTTCGGCTGGTCCGCGGACATGCCGCCCGCGTGCGTCTTGCACGGCGGGATGTGCACGATCAGGTCGCGGGGGAAGCTGATGCCCATCGCCTGGCTGCCGCCGGGGGACAGGTGCAGCAGGATCATCGTGTCCGAGCGCGGCGGGTCGTTCTTCATCGACCGGCCGTAGCTGGCGTTGGCGCCGGCGCGGGTGTCGGACCCCAGCAGGAGGATGTTCATCGCGCTGTTCAGCTTCTTCGGCCGGTTGGGGCCGATCGCCGAGTTGACGTCCTCGTGGTTGATGTTGCCCATCGCGCTGCGGTAGAGGCCGTAGGCGGTGAGGGAGCCGGCCACCATGACCGCCGACATTCCGACGCACACCCAGCCGAGGATGCGCCAGCCGCGTCGACGCGGCGCCGGCTGCGGATCGGCGTCGTCGACGTACTCCATGTACATCGGGTTGCTGTTCATCGGCTCCGTGTCCGGGGGCGCGGCCCGCTTTCAGGGGGTCGGTCGGCTTGGTCTGCTCTGCTGGAACGGTCTGTTCTGCTGACTCTGTCCTGTAGTGCTGTGACGGTGCTGGCCGCGGCTCGGTTGACAAAGCCCGGGCAAAGAGAGCGTAGGTCAGCCGAGCCGGCGCACGGACCCGGATGCGTCTTTCCATCCGGTCAGTCCGGCGACCGCCGTCACATGCTCCAAGGTCAAGCGTCGATCTAGGGCGGCTTTGTCAAAGTTTCGTTGGATTATGACGGAAGCTCCTGAGGCTAGTGGTGCGACCAGGCCCGCCATAACCCCGTCGAGTGTGGTGAAGGGCATGTCGACCAGCAGCCGCGCGTCCGCGTCCAGCTCCCATTTCGCGGCGGCCGCGCGGGCCGCCGCGACCAGCTCCGCGCCGGTCAGTGTGGTCTTTGTCACATCCAAAGCGGGCAGGTCGGGACCCACTTCCGGGCCCGCCGAGAACCGGTCGCCGTACGAGCGGACCTCCGCGGCGTAGTCGGTGACGCCCACCGGGCAGTCCGCCAGCGGCCCGCCGAGCGGGTGCAGCGAGAGCCCGACGATCTCCTCCGCCTCGGCGTCCACGCCCGGGTCCGCGAGCACCACGTCCAGCACCTCCTCGGCCGCCGCCAGGATGTACGGCCCGGACGCCCCGAGCGGTTCGGACCCCGCCGCGCTCCGCTCCAGCACCGCCGCCGGGTCCACCGGCTCGGCCACGAGCCCCGCCGACCAGCAGGCCATTAGCCACACGGCGGTCTGCCAGTGCGGCGGCAGCGCCAGCACGACACGCCCGCCGGGCTCCGCCGCGAGCCCGTCCACCAGGAAGTTCGCGGTCTTGGCGACCCAGTTGTCGAACGTCCGCGCGGACAGCTCGACGCGTTCGTTCTTCGCGTCGTCGTAATAGGTGACGAGCGGGCGGGACGGGTCGGCGGCCACCCGCAGGCGCAGCAGCTCGGCGGGTCCGGGCACGGCGGGTTCGCTGTGGCTCATGGGGCGAGCGTAGAGCCCCGTGACCGGCGGGGACTCGCTGACCGGCCGTTCCCGCTACGCTCCGCACCGATGGATGACCACGGATCGGACGAGCGCGGGGCGGGTGCATGAACGCGGGTCGGCTGCTCGCCCGGATCACCGTGGCCCCGGCGCTGCTCGTCGCCGCCTGGCTCGTGGTGGCGCTTCCGCTGCTGATGGGCGGGGTGTTCCGGCCCGGCCCGGCGATCCTGCTGTGGGCGCCGGTCGCCGCGGCGGCGCTCTGGCTCGGCCTGCGGCGCCGGCCCCGCGACGCGACCGCCGAGCGGGACGGGCCGCTCGGCCCCGCCCCGTGGTGGTCGGCGGCCGGGGTGATCGCGGTCGCCGCCGCGTTCCTGGTCTTCGAGGCGCTGATGTGCTCCGAGCAGATCATCGTCCGCCGCGACCCCGCCTCCTACGTGCAGTTCGCGACCTGGCTGAAGGACCACGGCTCGCTGCCGATCCCCGAACTGCGCTGGGCCTTCGGCGGCGGCGACCCCGCGCTCAAGTTCGACAGCCCCGCCTTCTACGAGCATGACGGTTCCGTCGTCCCGCAGTTCATGGCGGGCCTGCCGATGATCCTCGCGCTCGGCGGCTGGGCGGGCGGCACGCACGGGATGCTGCTGATGGCGCCGCTGCTCGGCGCCTGCAGCGTGCTGGCGTTCGGCGGCCTCGTCGCGCGGCTCGTCGGCCCGCGCTGGGCGCCCGCCGGGGCGCTGCTGCTGGCGCTGACCCTGCCGATGCTGTGGGTGTCGCGGTCCACCTTCAGCGAGCCGCCGGCGCTGATCCTGCTGCTCGGCGGCCTCTCCCTGCTGCACGACGGCCGGACGGAACGCCCCGGCGCGGCCGCGGTGAAGGCGTTCCTCGGCGGCCTCGCGCTCGGGCTGATCGTGCTCGTCCGCATCGACGGGATCCGCGACATCCTGCCCGCCGTCGTGTACGCCGGGCTGCTCGTCGCGTGGCGGCGCCGCACCGGCTACGCCCTCGCCGGCGGGCTCGCGCTCGGCGCGGCCGCCGGGCTCGTCGAGGGCTACGTCAAGTCCCGCCCCTACCTCGACTACCTGCACGCCTCGCTCGACCCGCTGCTGATGATCTCCGGCGCGATCGTGGTCGCGACGGCGCTGATGGTCGTGCTGCTCCGCTGGGACGCCACGGGCCGCCGGCTGCGGGCCGCCGGGGCCGCGATCGGACGTGGCCGGCTGCCCGGCGCCGCCGCGATCCTCACCGCGCTGGTGATGGTCGGGTTCGCCGTCCGGCCGCTCGTGCAGACCGTCCGCCGCGTCCCGACCAACACCGACGACCGGCTGAACGCCCAGTTCATCGAGGCCGTCCAGAAGATCGACCAGCTGCCGCTGGACGGCACCCGGCAGTACTCGGAGCTGTCGCTGTACTGGGTCGTCTGGTACATCGGCATCCCCGCGCTGATGCTCGCCACCTTCGGCGCGGCGCTGCTCGTGCGGCGGCTCATGCGCCGCCAGTCGCCGGAATGGCTGCTGCCCTACGCCGTCATCGTCTGGACGACCGTGCAGGTGCTGATCAGGCCGGGCATCACCCCCGACCATCCGTGGGCGTCCCGCCGGCTGATCGGGCTGGTCATCCCCGGCCTGCTGCTGTTCACGGTGTTCGCGGCGGCGTGGACCACCAAGCGGCTGAGGCGGATCGGCTACTCGCGGAAGGTCGTGCGGATCACGGCGGTGGCGGGCGTCGCGCTCATGCTGGTCCCGATCGTCATCACGTCCGCCGGGTACATGGTCGAGCGGACCGACCAGAAGGAGGTCGGCGCCGTCGGCGCGATGTGCGACCGGCTCGGGCCCGGCCGCTCCGTCGTGGTCGTCGAGGCCGGGACCGCCGACCGGTTCCTGCAGGTCCTGCGCGGGATGTGCGGGCTGCCGGCCGCGCGGGCCGCCACGTTCGCCACGCGGTCCGACGTCCGCCGCGTCATCGGGAAGATCGACCGCGCCGGGCGGCATCCGGTGGTCATGGGGTCGAAGCCGGACCAGGTGGCGCCGTACGGGCGCCCGCGGCAGATCATGCGGCTGCGCAGCCGGCAGGACGGGCGCACCCTCGACGAACCGCCGGCCGGGTCCTGGGGCCTCGGCATCGACGTGTGGATCGCCGAGCCGGCGGCCCCCTGACACGCCCCCGCCGGGGCGCCCGCGGGCGGTGTCCACGCGCCGTGCCGGCCGGTGAGTCGGCCGGTGAGTCGGCCGGGGTGCGCCGTTGCGAGTATTCTCGCGGTGCGTGAGTACCCAGCCCGCCGAGCCCGCGCAGCGGCCCGCGCCCGAAGGCGCCGAGCCGAGCGACCCCGTGAGCGACCCGGCCGCCGTGCCCGGCACGGCCCCGGAGGCCGCCGCCGACCCCGACGCGGCGCCGCCCGTCCACGTGACCATCGTCCTGCCCTGCTACAACGAGCAGGACCACGTGATCGACGAGGTCGAGCGCATCACGAAGGCCATGGACAACAGCGGCAAGAGCTACGAGCTGCTGGCCGTCGACGACTGCTCCACCGACGCGACCCTCGCCCGGCTGGAGGAGGCGGCGCCCCGCTTCCCGCACATGCGGGTCATGGCGTTCCAGCACAACAGCGGGTCCGGGACGGTCCGGCGCATCGGCTCCCAGCAGGCCCGCGGCGACATCGTCGTGTGGACCGACGCCGACATGTCGTACCCGAACGAGCGGATCCCGGACCTCGTCGACATCCTCGACACCGACCCGTCCGTCGACCAGGTCGTCGGCGCCCGCACCACCGAGGAGGGCACGCACAAGCTGCTGCGCGTCCCCGCGAAGTGGTTCATCCGCAAGGTCGCCGAGCGGCTCACCAACTCCAAGATCCCCGACCTGAACTCGGGGCTGCGCGCGTTCCGCCGCGACGTGTCCCTGCCGTACCTGCGGCTGCTGCCGCCCGGGTTCTCGTGCGTCACCACGATCACGATCGCGTTCCTGTCGAACCAGCACCCCGTGTACTACATGCCGATCGAGTACGCCAAGCGGGCGGGCAAGTCCAAGTTCCACTTCACCAAGGACGCCTACCGCTACATCCTGCAGGTGCTGCGGATGGTGATGTACTTCAACCCGCTCAAGGTGCTGATGCCGCTCGCCCTCTGGCTGATCGGGATCGGGCTGCTCAAGGGCGTGTTCGACATGGTGGTGCACATCGGCTACTTCGCCAACAACACCATCATGATCTTCGTGACGGGGCTGATCATCGCGTCGCTGGCGCTGCTGGCGGACCTGATCGTCCGATCGCGCGGCGACGTCTGATGCGGGCGGTCTAGTGCGGATCGCCGTCGTCGGCCCCGCCTTCCCCTACAAGGGGGGCGGCGCCCACCACACCACCGAGCTGGCGCGGCGGCTGGCCGCGGCCGGGCACGACGTCGCCATCGAGTCGTGGCGCGCCCAGTACCCCGGCTTCCTGTACCCGGGGCAGCAGACGATCGCCGAGCCGGAGGGCGAGCCGTTCCCCGGCACCCGGCACCGCCTCGACTGGCGCCGTCCGGACGGCTGGTACCGCACCGGCCGGGCGCTGCGGGCGTACGACCTGGTCGTGCTGGCCGTGCTGAGCCCCGTCCAGGTTCCGTCCTACCTGGGCATACTCGCCGGTCTCCGGCGCCGGGCGCCCGTGGTGGCGCTGTGCCACAACGTGCTGCCGCACGAGCGCAAGGTCTACGACGAGCCGCTGATGAAACGGCTGCTGCGCAAGGTCGACGGCGTCCTCGTCCATTCGGAGGCGCAGGCGGAGCTGGCGCGGGGGTTGACGGCGCGTCCCGTCCGCGTGGCGGAGATGCCCGCGCACCTGCCCGCGTCCGGCGGCGTGCCCGCCGACGACGGCAAGGTGCGGCGGCGGCTGCTGTTCTGGGGGATCGTCCGCCCGTACAAGGGTCTGGACGTCCTGCTGCGCGCGCTCGCCGAGGGGCCCGGCGACGTCGGGCTGACCGTCGCGGGCGAGTTCTGGGGCGGCCTGGACGAGACCCGGGAGCTGATCCGGTCGCTGGACCTGGCGTCCCGGGTGGACCTGCGGCCCGGCTACGTGCCCGCCGCGGACGTCCCCGGCCTGTTCGCCGCCGCGGACGCGCTCGTCCTGCCGTACCGGACGGCCACCGCGTCGCAGAACGTGTGGATGGCCTACGAGCACGGCCTCCCGGTGATCGCGACGGACGTCGGCGGGTTCGCCGAGCAGGTCCGCGACGGCGTGGACGGCCTGATCTGCCCGCCCGGCGACGCGCCCGCGCTGGCCGAGGCCATCACCCGGTTCTACGCGCCGGGGGAGCCGGAGCGGCTGCGCTCCGGCGTCCGCCCGGTCGACCACGGCCCGGTCTGGGCCGCCTACCTGGAGGCGCTCACCGCGCTCACAGGTGGGGCTCGATGACCTTCAGCAGCGCCCGCTTCGGCTTGGCGCCGGTGATCTGCTCGACGACCTCGCCGTTCTTGAGCAGCAGCAGCGTCGGCAGCCCCAGCACGCCGTACTTCTGCGGGGTCTGCGGGTTGGCGTCGTAGTCCAGCTTGGCGATCTTGATCCGGCCGTCCTGCTCGGCCGCGATCTGGTCCAGGACGGGGGCGATCATGCGGCAGGGGCCGCACCAGTCCGCCCAGAAGTCGACGAGCACCGGCACGTCGCTGTTCAGGACTTCCTCGGCGAACGTGGCGTCGGTCACGCTGATGGGGGCCGTCACGGTCACTCCTTCGTAGGCTTGGTACCCCTGACAAGCGCGTGGCGATCGGCTTCATTCCCGCCTTCGTCCGCGGACAGGGCGGCCTCCGCGCGGTGGCGGCGGGCGGAGCGGCCGAGCAGGAGGCCGGCGCCCGCGTTGAGCAGGTCGGCGACCGTCAGCACGACGCGCGACGCGATCGCGACCACGACCGGCGCGCCCGCCGGCAGCACCGGCGTCAGGACCACCGTCAGCGCGGCCTCCCGCGCGCCGATGCCGCCCGGCGCGATGAAGACGAGGAACCCGGCGACGAACGCCAGCGCGTAGGCGCCGGTCGCGAGGAACGGGAGCCCGGGGCCGTCGCCGCCGACGGCCAGGCACAGCAGCCAGGTGTGCACGCCGAACAGCGCCCACCCGAGGACCGTCCAGCCGACGGCCCGCAGCGTCACGCCGAGGCTGACCGGATGCTCCAGCGGCGGCCGCCGGACGAGCTTCAGCATGAGGTCCAGCGCCCACGTCACGACCTTCGGGTGCAGCGCCGCGAGCATGAACGGGGCGAGCAGGAACAGCCACCAGTACTCGCGGCGCGCCGCCGCGGACGTCAGCGGCAGCGTCACCGCCGCCACGGCGAGCCCGCACGCCGTCGAGGTCGCGACGGCCAGCAGCGTCGAGCCGAAGCTGCGCTCCGCCGGCACCTTGTGCTCGCGGGCCATCTCGATCTGCGTGACGAGCGCCCACACCTTGCCCGGCACGTACTTGCCGAGCTGGGAGACCGCCGAGATCCGGTAGGCGACCTGCAGCGGCAGGTGCGAGCCGAGGCCGCCGAGGAACGTCCGCCACCCGAGCGTCCACGCGAACAGGCCGGCCAGGCCCGTCACGAGCGCGCCGGCGAGCGTGGGCCAGGACATCTCCCGGAACGCCTTCGTCGTCGCGTCCCACTGGTGGATCACGCTGTAGGCGCAGAACCCGAGCGCGAGCAGTACCAGCAGCACGCGCAGGGCCCGCATGGCGACGACCTTGATGTTCACGCGCCCAGCGTAGGCGAACCCGGATCGCGGCGTGCCCGGCCTCCGCGGAGCCGCTTCGGCCGCGCCGCCGCCCTCCGCGCCCTACAGTTGGGGGCGATGAAACTCTCGGATGTGGTCGCCTTCATGGGGCACCAGGTACACGTGTGCCGGTACCGCGAGGCGGGGACGCTGCTGTCCTGGATGGGACGGGACCTGCGCGGCAAGCGGGTCCTCGACGTCGCCGGCGGCGACGGCTACTGGGCGGGGCGCGCGCGCCGCCGCGGGGCCCACGCCGTCTCGATCGACCTGGCCCGCAACAAGATGGTGTACGGCCGGACGCTCGCCGACGCGCCCGCGCTGATCGAGTGCGACGCGCTGCGGCTGCCGTTCGGCGACGCCTCGTTCGACGCGGTCCTGTCGGTGTGCGCGATCGAGCACTTCGACGACGGCGGGAGGTCCCTGGACGAGATGGCGCGGGTGCTGAAGCCCGGCGGTGAGATCTTCATGTCCGCCGACGTGCTGAGCCGCGCGGACGCCTGGCCGAAGCTGCGGGACGCGCACAAGGCGAAGTACCACGTCCAGCACACCTACACCCACGAGAGCCTGCGCAAGCTGATGGACGAGCGCGGCCTCGACCTCGTGCGGCACTCCTACCAGTTCAGGACGGCCGCGACGGAGCGCCTGTACCTGTCGCTGTCGACGTACGGCGGGAAGGTCGGCTTCAACGCGGCGGCCCCGCTGGCGCCGCTCGTCGCCCTCGCCGACCGGAGCGCGCCGAACCAGCAGGGCAGCATCGTCCTGGTACACGCGCGCAAGAGATAGGTGTGGGGCCGGGCCCGGAGTGAAAGGTATGGGCCCGGGGGCTCGGGTAGGCCCTCACCATGACTCGCGGCGGCGAGGGGCGCGGAGGTCGCGCGCCCGGCACGGTCGCGGGCGTAGGCTCGAACGGTAAAGAGTGATCTACGCCACTACGGCGGAAGCGCCGGAATGGGGGAGTGGACCGTGGCGCCTCGGATCCTGCTCGACGCCACCGCGGTACCCGCCGACAGGGGCGGGCTCGGACGGTACGTGGACGGCCTGCTGTCGGCCCTGCACGCGCTCGGCGCGGACCTCGCGGTCGCGTGCCAGCGCGCGGACGAGAAGCGGTACGGCCAGCTCGCCCCGGGGGCCCGGATCGTCGCGGGCCCGGCGGCGCTGGCGCACCGCGCGACCCGGCTGGCGTGGGAGCAGACCGGTCTGCCGCATGTCGCCGACAGCGTCGCGGCCGACGTGATCCACCTGCCGACGTACACGATGCCGGTCAGCGCCGTCCGGCCGACGGTGGTGACCATCCACGACGTGACGCTGTTCGCGGAGCCGGAGGTGCACGACCCGGTCCGCACGACCTACGTCAAGTCGGCGACCCGGACCGCGGCCCGCCGCGCGACCCGGCTGATCGTCCCGTCGCGGGCGACGCGGGACGAGTTGGTCCGGATCCTCGGCGCCGACCCCGAGCACATCGACGTGGCCTACCACGGCGTCGACCACGAGGTGTTCCACCGGCCGTCCGAGGCGGAGGTGAAGCAGGTCTCCGACCGGCTCGGCCTGCACGACCGCCCGTACGTCGCGTATCTGGGCGCGCTGGAGCCGCGCAAGAACGTCCCGAACCTGATCCGCGGCTGGGTGCGCGCGTGCTCCGGGCTGGAGGACCCGCCCGCGCTGGTCCTCGCGGGCGGCGGGGGCTGGGACGACGAGGTCGACGCGGCGATGGCGACGGTGCCGCCGCGGCTGCGGGTGCTGCGGCCCGGGTATCTGCCGTGGCCGTCGCTGCCCGGGTTCTTCGGCGGCGCGCTGGTGGTGGCGTTGCCGAGCCGCGGCGAGGGGTTCGGGCTGCCGGTGCTGGAGGCGATGGCGTGCGGCGCGCCGGTACTGACGACGCGCCGGGGCCCGCTGCCGGAGGTCGGCGGCGACGCGGTCGCCTACACCGAGCCGGACCCGGAGGGCATCGCGTCGGCGCTGACCGCGCTGAGCGGCGACCCGGCGCGCCGCGCCGGGCTGGCGGAGGCCGCCTACACGCGGTCGCTGGAGTTCACCTGGACCGCGTCCGCGGAGGCGCACATGGCCTCCTACGAGCGCGCCATCCGGCAGTACGAGGCCTCCCACGGTCGCGGGCCCGCGTCCGCCACCCACTAGGCTTCGTCACCACGGCCGTGGTGGAGAAAGGAGCCGAGTGGAAGCGATCCTCCTGGTGGGAGGCCAGGGCACCCGCCTGCGCCCGTTGACGATCTCCACCCCGAAGCCGCTGCTCCCCACGGCCGGCGTCGCGTTCCTGGCGCACCAGCTGGCCCGCGCGCACGCCGCCGGCGTCGAGCGCATCGTGTTCGCGACGTCCTACCGCGCGGAGATGTTCGAGGCGGCGTTCGGCCCGCGCGCGCACGGCGTCGACCTGGTGTACGTCAGCGAGTCGCAGCCGCTCGGCACCGGAGGCGCGATCCGCAACGCGGCGCGCGCGCTGACCTGCGGCCCGGACGACCCGGTGCTGATCCTCAACGGCGACATCCTGTCCGGCCATGACATGCGCGCCCAGGTGAAGGTGCACGAGAGCGCCGGCGCGGCGGTCACGCTGCACCTCACGGAGGTGGACGACCCGACCCGGTTCGGGTGCGTCCCGACCGACGGCGCGGGACGCGTCACCGCGTTCCTGGAGAAGACCTCCCATCCGGTGACGAACCAGATCAATGCGGGCTGCTACGTGTTCCGCCGCTCGGCGATCGACACGATCGCCGAGGACGAGGTCGTCTCCGTCGAGCGCGAGACGTTCCCGGCCCTCATCTCCTCCGGCGCCGTGGTCATGGGCCATGTCGAGTCGGGCTACTGGCTGGACGTCGGCACGCCGGAGGCGTTCGTCCGCGGGTCCTGCGACCTCGTCCTCGGCAAGATCGACTCGCCGGCGATGCCGGGCGGCCCGGGCGAGCGGCTGACCCTCGCCGGTTCGACGGTGTCGCCGGGCGCGGTGGTGCGCGGCGGCACGACGGTCGGGCGCGGCGCCGTGGTCGAGGCGGGCGCGACCGTCATCGGCAGCGTGCTGCTGGACGACGCGTTCGTCGCGGAGGGCGCGACCGTCCGCGACTCGGTGCTGAGCCGCGGCGCGCGCGTCGGCCCCGGGGCGGTCCTGGACGGGGTCATCCTCGGCGACGGCGCGGTGGTCGGGCCGGGCAACGAGCTGTGCTGCGGCCTGCGCGTCTGGCCGGGGATCGAGCTGCCGCCCACGGCGGTCCGCTTCTCCACCGATGCCTGACGGCCCGGCGGGCGTCGCGTCCGGGCCGCTGCCGGGACGTGCCGCCGGGGGGCTGCGGCGCGAGTGGGCGCCCGCCTTCGCCGTCGACGTGGGGGCGACGCTGGGCCCGCACCAGCGCGGGCACCACGATCCCGCGTTCCGGGTGGAGCGGGACGGGACGGTCTGGCGCGCGTCCTACACCCCGGAAGGGCCGGGCACGCTGCGGATTCGCACTCGCGGAGGCGTCGTCGAGGGGAACGCGTGGGGGCCGGGCGCCGAGTGGCTGCTGGACGGCCTGCCGGACCTGCTCGGGGCATCCGACGACCCGGACGGGTTCGAGCCGCACCACGAGATCGTGCGGCGGCAGGCGCTACTTCGGCCGGGGCTGCGGATCGGCCGGACGAACCGGGTGTTCGAGGCGCTCGTCCCGGCGGTGATGGAGCAGAAGGTCCTCGCCGAGGAGGCGTGGCGGGCCTGGGGGTACCTGCTGCGCCGGTTCGGCGAGCCGGCGCCGGGCGCGCCCGCCGCGCTGCGGCTGCGGGTCCCGCCGCCGCCCGCGGTCTGGATCCGGATCCCGTCGTGGGAGTGGCACCGGTCGGGGCTGGAGGCGGTCCGGGCCCGGACCATCATCGGCGCGGCGCGGGTCGCCGCCCGGCTGGAGGACGACCCGGCCGAGGCCCGGCTGCGGACGCTGCCGGGCGTCGGGGTCTGGACGGCGGCGGAGGTCCGGCAGCGGGCGGCCGGCGATCCCGACGCCGTCTCCGTCGGCGACTACCACCTGCCCGGCCTGGTCGGCTGGGCGCTGGCGGGCCGCAAGGTCGACGACGCCGGGATGCTGGAGCTGCTGGCGCCGTACGCGGGGCATCGGCACCGGGTCACCCGGCTGCTGGGATCGTCCGGCGCGCGCCCTCCGCGGCGCGGCCCCCGTCTTCCCGTCCGCGACTACCGGCGCTTCTGACCCTTTCCTTCCGGGCCTGGGCGGACCGGCGGGAGAGCCAGAAGTTGTCGGGGGTCCAGTTCAGGCCGTCGCGGGTGTCGGCGCCGGCGATCGGCGCGAGGACGGCGAGCAGGATGATGATCGCGAGCATGACCAGCATGGGACTGTCCTTCGGCGAGGGCCGTGCGGCGGTGGTTCCGCCCGGGGGGACGACCCTCTCGCACCTTTAGTTTGACTCAGTCCAACATTGAGGACTAGCGACTCTTTCTAGAGGTATTGATTAAGTTTCGCTACATCCCGGGTCGCGGCGGTCTCGGGGGAATAGTCGGAGCACGCGGCGGGCTGTATCCCGGTGATCGCCGGTTTCCCGGCCCCCGGCGCGGCGCAAAATATGACGATTGGCATAGAGTGCCCGCATGGAGGCCACGCAGAACGCGATCAGGCGGGCTTTGGCCCGTGCGCGTGACGGGAAGACGCTCGACCAGTCCGAGGCCGCGACGCTGCTGCAGGCCCGCGGCCCGCAGCTCGACGATCTCCTCGCCTACGCGGCGAGGACCAGGGACGCCGGTCTCGCGGCGGCGGGACGTCCCGGGATCATCACCTACAGCCGCAAGGTCTTCATCCCGCTGACCCGGCTGTGCCGGGACCGCTGCGGCTACTGCACGTTCGCGACCGTCCCGCACAGGCTGGACGCGCCGTACCTCAGCCCCGACGAGGTCCTCGACATCGCGCGGCAGGGCGCGGCGATGGGCTGCAAGGAGGCGCTGTTCACGCTCGGGGACCGTCCCGAGGACCGGTGGAAGCAGGCCCGCGAGTGGCTCGACGCGCACGGCTACGACGACACGCTCTCGTACGTGCGGGCGATGGCGATCCGGGTGCTGGAGGAGACCGGGCTGCTGCCGCACCTGAATCCCGGCGTGCTGACCTGGCGGGACTTCCAGCGGCTCAAGCCGGTCGCGCCGTCCATGGGGATGATGCTGGAGACGACCGCGACGCGGCTGTTCAGCGAGCGCGGCGGCCCCCACTTCGGGTCGCCGGACAAGGACCCGGCCGTCCGGCTGCGGGTGCTGGAGGACGCCGGCCGGACGAACGTCCCGTTCACCACCGGCATCCTCATCGGCATCGGCGAGACGGTCGAGGAGCGCGCCGACGCGATCTTCGCGATCCGCCGGACGATGCGGGAGTACGGCGCCGTCCAGGAGGTGATCGTGCAGAACTTCCGGGCGAAGCCGGACACCAAGATGCGCGACACCCCGGACGCCGAGCTGGAGGAGCTGGCCGCGACGATCGCGGTGACGCGGATCGTCCTCGGACCGAAGGCGCGCGTCCAGGCGCCGCCGAACCTCGTCGCCGACCAGTACGCGCTGATGCTGCGCGCCGGTATCGACGACTGGGGCGGCGTGTCCCCGCTGACGCCGGACCACGTGAACCCCGAGCGTCCGTGGCCGCAGATCGACGAGCTGGCCGAGCGGACCCGCGAGTCGGGCTTCGAACTGCGCGAACGCCTCACGATCTACCCCGAGTACGTCAAGCGCGGCGAGCCGTGGCTGGACCCGCGGCTGATCGGGCACGTGTCCGCGCTGGCCGACCCGGCGACCGGGCTCGCCCGCGAGGACGCCGTCCTCGAAGGGCGCCCGTGGCAGGAGCCCGACGGCGGGTTCGAGGCGTCCGGGCGCACCGACCTGCACACCGAGATCGACACGACCGGCCGCACGTCCGACCGGCGCGACGACTTCGACGAGGTGTACGGCGACTGGGACGCGCTCAAGGAGCGGATGAGCGCGCCGCAGCGGTTCGACGCCGACGTCAAGTCCGCGATGGCCGCCGCCGAACGCGACCCCGCCGGCCTGTCCGACGACGAGGCGCTCGCGCTGCTGCACGCCGACGGCCCGGAACTCGACGCGCTCGCGAAGCTCGCCGACGACCTGCGCCGCGACACGGTCGGCGACGACGTCACCTACGTCGTCACCCGGAACATCAACTTCACGAACGTCTGCTACACCGGCTGCCGGTTCTGCGCGTTCGCGCAGCGCCGCACCGACGCCGACGCGTACACGCTGTCGCTCCAGCAGGTCGGCGACCGGGTGGACGAGGCGTGGGAGGCGGGCGCCACCGAGATCTGCATGCAGGGCGGCATCCACCCGGACCTGCCCGGCACCGCCTACTTCGACCTCGCCCGCGAGGTGAAGCGCCGCGCCCCCGGCATCCACCTGCACTCCTACAGCCCGATGGAGGTCGTCAACGGCGCGTCCCGCACCGATCTGTCCATCCGCGAGTGGCTGGAGGCGGCGAAGGAGGCCGGCGTCGACTCGCTGCCCGGGACGGCCGCCGAGATCCTCGACGACGACGTCCGCTGGGTGCTGACCAAGGGCAAGCTGCCCACCGACCAGTGGGTCGAGGTCGTCACCACGGCGCACGAGATCGGCATCCCGACGACGTCCACGATGATGTACGGGCACGTGGACACCCCGGCGCACTGGGTCGCGCACCTCAAGCTGCTGCGCTCCATCCAGGAGCGGACGGGCGGGTTCAGCGAGTTCGTGCTGCTGCCGTTCGTCCACCACAACTCGCCGATCTACCTGGCGGGACTCGCGCGTCCGGGGCCGACCGTGCGGGAGAACGTCGCCGTCCACGCGCTGGCCCGGATCCTGCTGCACGGCGCCATCTCCAACATCCAGACGTCCTGGGTGAAGCTCGGCGACGAGCTGTGCACGCGGGTGCTGCAGGGCGGCGTCAACGACCTCGGCGGGACGCTGATGGAGGAGACCATCAGCCGGATGGCCGGGTCGGAGAACGGCTCGTTCAAGCCCATCAGCGAGCTGGAGGAGATCGCCGCGCGCGCGGGCCGACCCGCCAGGCAGCGCACCACCCTTTACGGCGAGGTCCCGCCCGAACGCCTCGAAGCCGCCCGCAAGACGGACGGAATCGGCCACTTCGGCCGCCCCACCCTCACCCTCACCCCTCGTTGAGTCGCGGCGTGTTGTCGCCATGGCGTCGTTCATGGCGCGGTTCATGGCGACAACACGCCGCAAACGAACGCGGGTCCGGTATGACTGACGCGTGAGGTGGAAGGTGTGGGCGGCCGCCTTGCTCGTCGTGACGGGCCTGGGCGGCGGGGCGTGGGCGCTCGGGCTGCTGCCGGGGCCGTCGTCGTGCGCGGGCGGGATCGTTCGCGTCTCCGTCGCCGCGCAGCCGGAGATCGCGCCGGCGCTGCGCGACGTCGCGTCCCGGTTCAACGTGGAGGAGCACCGCGTCGGCGGGCGGTGCGTCCGCGCGCGCGTCACGGCCGTCGCGCCCGCCGAGTTCGCCCGCCGGCCTGAGCTGCGGCGGCGCGCGGACGCGTGGGTGCCGGAGTCGTCGGTGTGGCTCGGCATCGTCCGCGACGCGGGCGGCGAGGACGTCCCCTCGGGCGGGACGTCGCTCGCCGAGACGCCCGTGGTGCTCGCCATGACCCGCCCGGTGGCGGAGGAGTTCGCCGCCGACCGCGTCGCCATGAGCTGGAAACTGCTGTTCAAGGACAAGACGGACGCCATGGGCCTCGCCCGCAGGGCCGCCGACCCCGCGGTCGGCATCAGCGGGGCGGTCGCGATGCTCGCCGTCGAGCAGACGGGTGGGAAGACCGGCGACGTCGCCGCGGCCCTGCGCGCGTCCGCGCCGTCACCGGCGGACGACGCGTCCGGCGGATCGGCCGCCGTCCTCACCGGGCTCACCACCGCCGGGCGCCTCGACCGGTCCCTCGTCGTCACCACCGAGCAGGCCGCCGTCGCCTACAACGACGCGCACCGCCCCAACCCGGTGACGCCGATCGTCCCGGACGAGGGCACGCTCATGCTCGACCACCCGTACGCCGTCACCGCCCGGGACCGGCGGCACCGCGACGCGGCGGCCGCGTTCGGCGACGCGCTCGGCGCCCGGTCCGCGCGCGACGCGCTCCAGCAGGCCGGGTTCCGCGCGCCCGACGGCACGTTCGGCGACGCCTACGCCCGCGACCACGGCCTCTCCGCGACCCCGCCCCGCGCCCTCCGCTTTCCCACCTCCAAGGAGCTGGCCGAGGCCCTCTCCTCCTGGAAACGCTGAGCCGTGGCGTGTCAGCGGACCTCGATGAACGCGTCGGGGGTCCGCGGCGGGCGGTCGCGGGGCGGGGCGGCCGGATGGCCGACGCCGACGGCGCCCATCGGGTCCCACTCGTCGGGCAGGTCCAGGGCCTCGCGGACGACGTCGCGGCAGAACATCGTGCTGGACACCCAGCACGACCCGAGCCCCTCCACCGCCAGCGCGACCAGCAGGTTCTCCACGCCCGCGCCGGTCGCGACGACGAACATCTCGCGCTCGGCGGTCGCGCGGCGCGCGTCCGGGTAGTCGTGCGAACCGTCCATGACCAGGCACGGGACGACCAGGTACGGCGCGCGGCGCAGCACGTCGCCGCGCCGCAGCCGCTTGGCGATCGACTCCTCGGAGAAGCCGTCGCGGCGCAGGTCGCCCTCCCACGCGTCGCGCATCGCGTCCAGCAGCCGGGTCCGGGACTCCGCGGACTCCAGCAGGACGAACCGCCACGGCGTCGTGTGGTGCGGCGCCGGCGCGGTGATCGCGGCGGCGACCGCGCGGCGCACCGCCTCCGGGTCGACCGGGTCCTCCGTGAACTCGCGGATGGTGCGGCGCGCGTGCAGCACGTCCGCCGACCCGTACCGGAACATGTCCTCGGCGGGCGGCCGGACGAGCTGCCGCGCCCCCGGCCCGTCATCGGCCGTGACCAGGTGGGACAGCCCGCGCACCACCGCGATCGGCACCCCGTCGAGCTTGCCCTTCACCAGCTCGGCCGCCGCCGCGATCTCGTCCGCGACCGCCGTGATGGTGGCTTCGAGGCGGTTGCCGTACTTGTCGTCGCTACCGCGCAGGTCGCTGAGCGGCGCGAGGCCCGCCACGCCGATCGCCGCGTCCGTCAGCCCGTTGCGCCACGGCCGTCCGAGCGTGTCCGAAACGATGACCGCGACGTCCCTGCCCGTGCGCTCCCGCACGCCCGCGCGGATGCGGCGCGCGGAGGCGTCGGAGTCCTCCGGCAGCAGCAGCACGGTGCCGGGCGCGGTGTTGGACGCGTCCACCCCCGCCGCCGCCAGCACCAGCCCCTGCCGCGTCTCCACGATCCGGGTCTCGCCGCGCGCGTGCCTGCGCCGCGCCACCACCCGCACCGTCTCGGCGTCGATCGCCTTCTCCCGGTCGTCCGCGACCAGGACCCGGCCCTCCGCCTTGCTCACGATCTTGGACGTGACGACCAGCACGTCCCCGTCCTCGACCAGGTCCGCCGGGACGAGCGCGGCGATGTCGTCGCCCTCGCCGACCTCCGGCAGCCCGGGAACGCCGAACACCTGCAGGTTCACGGTGCTTCCTTCTTCAGCTCCAGGGCCAGGTCGAGCGCCGCGCGCGCGATCGCCGCCGTCGCCTCCGGGTCGCTCATCAGCAGCGGGCGGGACCGCACCTCGATGCCCTCGACCCGCACGTCGCCGTCCGCCTCGTCGACCAGCCAGCCGTCCAGCAGCCCGAGCCCGTAGTGCTCGGCCACCGCCTTCGCCGACGTCTCCACCCCGATCGCGGTCAGGCACGCGTCCGCCATCCCGCGCACCGGGGCGCCGCCGATGATCGGCGACACGCCGACCACGGTGTTCGCCGCGACCGCCTCCCGGATGCCGGGGATCGCCAGGATCGTCCCGATGCTGACGACCGGGTTGGACGGCGGGAACAGCACCACGTCCGCCTCCTCGATCGCCTTCAGCACGCCCGGCGCGGGCTTCGCCTCGTCGGCGCCGACCGGCGCGATCGACAGCGCCGGCAGCGACGCGCGCAGCCGCACCCACCACTCCTGGAAGTGGATCGCCCGCCGGCCGTGCTCCGGGTCGTCGACCACCACGTGCGTCTCGACCTGGTCGTCGGTCATCGGGATCAGCCGCACGCCCGGCTTCCACCGGTCGCACAGCGCCTCCGTCACCGACGACAGCTTGTACCCGGCCGCGAGCATCTGCGTCCGGACGATGTGGGTGGCGAAGTCGCGGTCGCCGAGCCCGAACCAGCCGGGCCCGACGCCGTAGGCGGCGAGCTCCTCCTTGACGGTGAACGTCTCGTCCGTCCGCCCCCAGCCCTGCTCCTCGTTGATCCCGCCGCCGAGGGTGTACATCACGGTGTCCAGGTCGGGACAGACGCGCAGCCCGAACAGGGAGATGTCGTCCCCGGTGTTGCCGACGACGGTGATCTCCGCCTCGGGGGCGGCGGCCTGGAGCCCGCGCAGGAAGCGGGCGCCCCCGATGCCGCCCGCCAGCGCCACGATCCTCATGCCGATCAGCCTAGGGCGCCGGATGGGCGGCTCTCGACGCGCAGTGCGCGTTTCGCGTCCGCGAACCGCGCCTTTCTAGCGGTTTGGCGTGCCGCGGGGGACAGAGACGGGGCCGGGCGGGATGTGCAAAGCTTTGCGTGTCATCCGATTGCCTCGGTCTGGAGAAGTCACCGTGAACAAGGAAGCCGTCCAGCGCCTGCGCGAACCGGCCGCCTGGGTACTGCTCGCCTCCGCGGGCGTCCAATTGCTCGCGGGCATCATCCTGCTGCTCGGCGGCGGCGGTGCCTTCACCTACCGTGCGCTCGCGGCCGCCCAGGACACCCTGTTCACGCAGATCGTCTGTGTCGGGCTGGTCGTCCTCGCGGTGCTGCTGACGACGTGGGGCGCCGCGACCCCGCAGGCGCGCACCATCACCATGGGCGGGCTCGGCGTGCTCGGCGTCACCGCCCTGTTCGCCGTCATCTCCTGGCTGAGCGCGATGGCCGCCGACGGCGCGAGCGCACTCAGCAAGCTCGCGGTGTTCCTCGCCGGCGGCGGCAAGATCGCCGTGATCGGCGTCGGCGCCTGGTTCGTCTTCACCGTCTTCCAGGGCATGCAGCCGGCCCGCCCGCAGCCGCAGATGCAGCAGGGCTACCCCGACTTCGGCTACCAGCAGGGGCAGCAGCAGTACGGGCAGCAGGGCTACGGCCAGCAGCCCTACCAGCAGTACCAGCAGTACGGCCAGCCGGGCGCCGAGGGCCAGCAGTACGGCCAGCCGGGTGCCGAGGGCCAGCAGTACGGCCAGCCGGGTGCCGAGGGCCAGCAGGCCGCGCAGCAGCAGTACGGCCAGCAGTACGGGCAGCAGCAGTACGGCCAGCAGCAGTACCAGCAGTACGGCCAGCCCGGGCAGGCGCAGCCCGGCCAGCCGCAGGCGCAGCAGCCGGGGCAGCCGCAGGGCGGCGAGCAGCCGCAGCAGGCCGCCGACCAGCAGGAGGAGATGGGCGAGTGGACCCGCGCCTACGGCGGGTCCGGCCAGGAGGGCGCGGGGCAGCAGGGCCCGCAGGGCACCCACCCGGGGCAGCCGCAGGGCGAGCAGCGGCCCGACGAGGGCGGCGACTGGTACCGCGACAACCGGCCCCCGCCGCCGCAGTGACCGGCGCCGGTCGCGCGGCGATCCGCCGCGCTGACCCGCCGATTAACTGATCTTCATCTGAGGGTCGGCGAGGGGTTCACCACATAACCCGCTATGTCGCCCTGGAAACTCGTTCCGCTTGACGGGGCGGGCGCTACACGCGTGTAATTTCGTCGGTGTAGTTTCAATGCCTTCCCGGGGGAGAGATCTTGAGGACGGCATTGACCAGGGGGTTCCACGGGCAGGAGGTGCGCTGTGAGCGAGGTCGTCATCCCGCTGGCGCACGGCACAGACGGCGAAGAGATGGGCTGGCAGGAGCGCGCACTGTGCGCGCAGACGGACCCGGAGGCGTTTTTTCCGGAGAAGGGCGGCTCCACTCGCGAGGCCAAGAAGGTGTGCCGGGCATGCGAGGTGCGGACGGAGTGCTTGGAGTACGCGCTGCAGCACGATGAACGTTTCGGTATTTGGGGGGGACTGTCCGAACGCGAACGCCGCAAGCTGAAGCGCCAAGCCGTCTAGTTCCCGCCCAACGTGCCGAGCCGCCGCGCGAGCGCGTTATCTGACCGGTGGGGGCGATGCCGGAGGCGAGCCCCCACCGGGAAGCTCGCGAAGCGAGGTCGCGCTCGCCCAAGCCTGGTCAAGGGGCGAGCCGCCAGGCGAGCCCCTTGGGCCGGGATTGCAGGAAATACAGCGAAGCCACGCGTACAGTAAGCAGCCGTGCCGATCTGATGGTCGGCACGGCTGCTGCATTTCCAGCAGGGAACAACCCGTCGTCCCACAGATCGAGCGATCCTTGGCCCCCACACTCGATCGCCATGTCGTCACGGCGGTCCTCGTCGCCCACGACGGCGCGCGCTGGCTGCCCGAGGCGCTCAAGGCGCTGCTGACGCAGGCGCGGCCCGTGCAGCGCCTCGTGACCGTGGACACCGGGAGCCGCGACCGCGGCCCCGCCGTCCTCGCCGAGGTGATCGGCGGGCACGACGTCCTCACGCTGCCCCGCACCACCGGCTACGGCGAGGCCGTCGCGGAGGCGCTGCGCCAGGACGCCGCGTCCGCACCCGTCCCCGACGACGAGCCGGGCACCCCGAGGACCGAGTGGATCTGGCTGCTGCACGACGACTCCGTGCCCGACCACGACGCCCTCGGCCACCTGCTGCGGACCGCCGAGTCCGACCCGGGCATCGCCGTCCTCGGCCCCAAGATCCGCGACTTCGCCGACCGGCGGGTGCTGCGCGAGGCCGGGACGTCCGTCGACGCCGCCGGGCGCCGCTGGACCGGCGTCGACCGCCGCGAGTTCGACCAGGGCCAGCACGACGGCGTCCGCGACGTGCTCGCGGTGTCCAGCGCCGGGATGCTGGTGCGGCGCGACGTGTGGGACCGGCTCGGCGGCTTCGACGTCGAGTACGGCATCTTCCGCGACGACCTGGACTTCTGCTGGCGGGTCCACGCGGCCGGGCACCGGGTCGTCGTCGCGACCGACGCCGTCGTGTACCACGCCGAGGCGGCGCGGCGGGGGCTCCGCGAGATCGGGATGACGTCGGAGCATCCGCTCCGCCGCGACCGCCGCAACGCGCTGTGGACGCTGCTGGCGAACCAGCCGTTCCGCGCCATGCTGCGGTCGCTGGTCCGCAACGTGTGGGCGTCGCTGCTGCACGCGCTCGTCCTGACCATCACCAAGCGGCCCGCCGCCGCGCGCGCGGAGCTCGCCGCGCTCGCCGACGTGCTGCGCGATCCGGGCCGGCTGCGGCGGGCGCGCGCCGTCCGCGCCGAGGGCCGGGCGCGCGTACACCGCAGCGTGCGGCGGTTCCAGCCCCGGATGGTGGTGCTGCGGCGGGTCGCCGAGGCGGTCTCGGAGTTCTTCGCCGCGCACGAGCACGAGCGGGAGTCCGAGGACGAGATCACCGACGAGCCGGGCCCGATCCGCCGGCTGCTCGCCCGTCCCGGCGTGCTGCTGGTGCTCGCGCTGGCCGCCGTCACCGTCGCGGCGGAGCGGTCGCTGATCACCGGCGCCACGCGGCTCGGCGGCGGCGCGCTCGTGCCCGCGTGGGGCGGCGCGAGCGACCTGTGGGACCAGTACCTGTCGGGCTTCCACCCGGCCGGGCTCGGCACCGGCGCGGGCAGCCCGCCGTACGTCGGGTTCCTGGCGCTGCTGTCGACGGTCCTGTTCGGCAAGCCGTGGCTGGCGGTCGCGGTGCTGCTACTCGGCAGCGTCCCGCTCGCCGGGCTCACCGCCTACCGCGCGTCCCGCGTCCTGGTGCTGGAACCGCCGCGGACCGGCCGCCGCGCGCGCGCCGCCGCAGGCCGCCGCATCCCCGTCTCCGCCGTCCGCGTGTGGTTCGCCGCCGCGTACGCGCTGCTGCCCGCGGCGACCGGCGCCATCGCTGGCGGGCGGATCGGCACCGCGGTCGTCCTCGTCCTGCTCCCGCTGATCGCGGTGCAGGTCGCCCGCATGTACGGGCTGCCGCGCTTCGCCGCCGACCCCGCCACGCTGCGCAAGCGCGCCGGGCGCGCGGCCTGGGCGGTCGCGCTGATGCTGACCGTCGCGACGGCCTTCGTCCCGCTCGCGTGGCCGCTCGCGCTGGCCGGCGGCGGCCTGGTCTGGGCGCTGTTCGACCGGCGTCGCCGGCAGGACCGCCGCAACCTCGTCATCGCGCTCGCCGTCCCGCCGCTGCTGCTGTTCCCCTGGACGATCGGGCTCCTGCTGCACCCGTCGCGGTTCCTGCTGGAGGCGGGGCTGCACCGCTCGTTCGACCCCGCGACGGCCGCCGAGCTGCTCGCCCTGAACCCGGGCGGCCCCGGCACGCCGGTGTGGTGGACGTTCGCCGGGCTGTTCGCCGCCGCCGTGTGCGCGCTGCCGCTGCGCGGCCGCCGCACCGCCGTCCTCGCGGGCTGGCTGCTCGCCGTCGCGGGGCTGCTCGTCGCGATCCTCACCGGCGCCGCGACCGTCACCAAGGGCGCGGACGCGGCGCCCGCCTGGCCGGGCGTCGCGCTGATCTTCGCGGGCGCGGGGGTGCTGCTGGCCGCGACCGCCGCCGTCCAGCGCGGCACCGAGGTCCTCGCCGGCAAGCACCTGATCTACAAGGCGGGCGGCGCGGTCGTCGTCCTCGCCGCGCTCACGGCACCGCTGCTGGCGGCGGGCGCGTGGGTAGCGCGGGGCGCGGGCGGGCCGCTCAGCACGGTCGGCACGGACACCGTCCCCGAGTTCGTCAAGGCGCCGGGCGGGCCGCGCACCCTCGTCCTGCACGGCGCCCCGTCCGGACGCGTCTCCTACACGCTGCTGCGCGGCGACCGGCCGAGGCTCGGCGAGGCCGAGACCTTCGCGGACGGCCCCGGCGCGCGGCGCCTGGACGAGCTGGTCGCGGGCCTTGCCGCGAACCGGGAGGGCGACGACGGCCCCGCGCTGTCGCGTATGGGCGTCCAGTACGTGCTGGTGCCGCGCCCCGGTTCCGACCCGGTCACCAAGGTCCTGGACGCGGCGCCGGAACTGTCGCGCCTCAGCCGGACGGGATCGTTCGCGGTGTGGCGGCTGCAGGCGAACTCCGCCCGCATGATGCTCCTGCAAGGCTCCACCATCACACCGCTGCGCGCCGGCAAGATCGATGCGCGGGTGCGCATCCCCGCCGGTACCGGCGCGCGCACACTGCTGCTCGCCGAACCTGCGGACGGCGGCTGGAAGGCGGAGCTGAACGGCCACGGCCTCAAGTCGCGGACCGTGGACGGCTGGGCGCAGGGCTACGACGTTCCTACGTCCGGCGGCGAGTTCACCCTGACGCGCGGTATGGCGATGCGGCACACGTGGCTTGTCATCCAGGGTGTGGCCGTGCTGCTGGTCGCCGTCCTGGCGCTGCCGGGCGCGCGCGCGGAGACCCTCGTGCCGGGCGGCGACCGCAACCGCGAACGCCGCGACGGGCGAGGCCGCCGCGGCAGGCGCGGCGCACGCGGCGCACGCGGTGCCCGCCCGCGGAGGCACCGATCCTGCCCGCGGAGGCGCCGGCCCTGCCTGCGGAGGCACGGGCCCTGTCTGCGGGGGCATCGGAGCCGCGAGCCGAGCCCGAGTCCGCCTCCGAGGCTCCGCCCAAACCCGCGCCCAAGGCCGAGCCTGCGCCGAAGCCCGAGCCGGAGCCCGCGCCCGAACCCGTGGCCTCGGAGGAGCAGAGCTGACATGGACCGAGTGCTGAAGCTCCTCGGCATGCGCTACGCCATCGCCGCCCTCGTCCTGGTCGGCCTCGCCGCCCTCTACGGCGCGGCGTCGTTCTCCCGGCCCGGGAACGCCGTGGAGAAGGGACGCAGCGAGCCCGTCAACGCCGCCGTGATGGTCTGCCCCGGGCACGAGGGCGGCCGCGTCAGCGTCCAGTCCCTCCCGCAGAAGCGGACCGGCGGCCGCCTCGACGTGGCAAGCACCCGCGGCGGCTCCCCGCTCGCCTCCATGACCGCGACCGGCCAGGGCTGGGACAAGGACATGGGCACCACCGAGGACTCCTTCACCGTCCGGGCCACCGGCGCCCTCGCCGCCGGGCTCGAAGCGGAGCAGACCACCTACTGGCCTCGCGGCGACGACCGCGGCCTCGCTGGCGACCGCTGCGCCCGTCCCGGCACCGACCTGTGGTTCCTCGGGCCCGGCCCGCTCGCCGCCGACCGGCTCGACCTGTACCTCACCAACGTCGACGCCCAGCCGGCGTCCGTCGACGTCACCGGCCTGTCCGGGGAGGGGCCGCTCGACACCACCGAGGGGCGCGCCACCCCCGTCGCGCCGTACAGCACCAGCGTCATCAAGCTCGGCGGGCAGCCGGAGGGGCTCGGCGACATCGTCAAGACCGCCCGCGACCTCGCGCTCAACGTGCACACCACCGCCGGACGCGTCGCCGCGTCGCTGCGCGTCCGGATCGGCAAGAAGAAGGGCGTCGAGTGGCTGCCGCTGTCGCCCGAGCCCGCCGGATCCGTGGTCGTTCCCGGCGTGCCCGGCGGCGACGGGCAGCGCAAGCTGCTGGTCGCGGTGCCCGGCGAGGCCGACGCCCGGATCAGGGTGCGGGCCGTCACCGCCGACGGCGCCTTCGCGCCGCAGGGCCAGGACACCGTGGAGGCGCCCGCGCAGAGCGTCACCTCCGTCGACCTCGCCGGTGCCCTCTCGGGCCGCGCCGCCGCCGTCCGGCTGGACTCCGACCGGCCGATCATCGCCGGCTTCTCCGCCGCGCGCGGCGCCGACGTCGCCTACGGCACCGCCACCGAGCCGCTCGGCGGCGCGTCCGGGGCCTCCGCGGTCGTGTCCGACGACCGGTACGACACGTCCGTCGTCCTCACCGCGCCCGCCGGCCGCGCCGCCGTCCAGGTCATCACGATGGACGCGCAGGGGAAGGGCGCACCGCAGAACGTCGAGATCGGCGCCGGACGCACCGTCGAGACCAAGCTCGCCGCGCCCCACGGGAGCGGCGACAAGGGCTACGGGGCCGTGATCACGGTCAAGCCGGGGTCGGGCCCGGTGTACGCCGCCCGGATCATGGCGAAGGGCAAGGGCGACGGCTACCTGGTCACCGTCCTGCCGCTGATGCCCGCGCCGACCACCGTCCGGCTCCCGCCCACCGGCGACAGCCAGACCGCCCTCATCCACTAGCCGTACGTCGGCCGGTCGTCCCGCTGGCCGCCGCGCTAGTCGTCGGGGGAGTCGTAGCTCGGGTCGACGGACTCGGGGGAGAGGCCGAGCAGGTCGGCGACCTCCTCCACCAGCAGGTCGCGCACCAGCCGGCCGAGCTCCTGCTCGCCCGACGCGCGCGCCTCCACGGGACGCCTGAACACCACGATCCGGACGGGCCGGGCGGCCTCGCCCGGGACGGTCCGGCCGAGCGGCACGGGACCGTCGAACCACGGCTCGACGTCCGGCACCTCCTCGACGCCGAACTCCACACCGGACAGCTCCCGGCCCCAGCGCGCGCCGAGCCGCCGCACCTCGTCGTGGACGAGGTCGTCGAACTTCTCCGCGCGGGTCCGCGAGACCGGCGCCTGCGGGGGCGTCAGAGGGCCACGGAGGCCGCGACCGTGCCGATCGCGGCGCCGTACGCCTGCCACACGGGATCGCACCCCCTCAGGTTACCTCCCGCCGCACGCGAATCCCGGCCCCCGCACCAGGAACACCCGCCTCCACCCCGGGAACACCATCGTGGCGCCCCGGACAGCGACATCCCAGCGCCCCGGACGGCGACGTCGCGGCGCCCAGGACGGCCACCCCACGGTGAGGGTTCGGGACCACACGGAATGTAGTTGTTACCCCGGAAATCGGCCGGTAACGGCGACACGTGCGCCCGGGTGGTGGCGGCGGCGCCGGGAGCGAGGTACGGTCGGCCATCGTGAGCCCCGTCCGCACCTGCTCCCGCACCGCCTGCAAGGCGCCCGCAGTCTTCACGCTCACGTACGTCTACCGCGACTCGACCGCTGTCCTGGGGCCCCTCGCCACGTACGCCGAGCCGCACTGCTACGACCTGTGCGCGGAGCATTCGGAGCGGCTGACCGCCCCCATGGGCTGGGAGCTCGTCCGGCTCCCCGTCGAGGAGGAGACCGAGCCGAGCGCCGACGACCTCGAGGCGCTCGCCGACGCCGTCCGCGAGGCCGCGCGGCCCGCGCCGGGCGCCGGCCAGGAGCCGGTCGGCCAGGGCACCGAGGTCGGCCGCCGCGGGCACCTGCGGGTGCTGCGCTCCGAACCGGCGGGCACCCAGCCGCAGGAGTGACCCGGCCGCAGGAGTGACCCGGCCGCGGGAGTGACCCGGCCGCGGCAGTGACTCCGGTCACGCCCGCGACCGGCACCGGCTCGGGCCGCCGCCGCGCTTCCCGGTAGGCTCGGTTGTCCCGCCGACTTTCGGTCATCACTTGCGTACAGGGGAGCAGGAGTGGGCGACCTCGCCAAGATCTTCAAGGCGTACGACATCCGCGGCGTCGTGCCCGACGAGCTGGACGAAGCGGTCGCGGAGGCGGCCGGCGCGGCGTTCGTGCGGGTGACCGGGGCGGACGCGGTCGTCACCGCGCACGACATGCGCGAGTCGTCCGGGCCGCTGGCCGCCGCGTTCGCGCGCGGCGCGACCTCGCAGGGCGCGGACGTGGTCGAGGCCGGCCTCGGCTCCACCGACATGCTCTACTACGCCAGCGGCGACCTCGGGATCCCCGGCGCGATGTTCACCGCCAGCCACAACCCCGCCAAGTACAACGGCATCAAGCTGTGCCGGGCGGGCGCGAAGCCGGTCGGCCGCGACACCGGCCTCACCGAGATCCGCGAGATGATCGAGAACGGCGTCCCGGCGTACGGCGGCGAGCCCGGGACGGTGTCGCGGCGCGACGTGCTGCACGGCTACGCCGAGCACCTCAAGACGCTGGTCGACCTGTCCGCGATCCGGCCGCTGAAGGTCGTCGTCGACGCGGGCAACGGCATGGGCGGGCACACCGTCCCGGTCGTCTTCGAGGGGCTGCCGATCGACCTCGTCCCGCTGTACTTCGAGCTGGACGGCACCTTCCCCAACCACGAGGCCAACCCGATCGAGCCGGAGAACCTGCGCGACCTGCAGGCGAAGGTCCGCGAGACCGGCGCCGACATCGGCCTCGCGTTCGACGGCGACGCGGACCGCTGCTTCGTGGTGGACGAGCGGGGCGAGATCGTCGCGCCGTCCGCGATCACCGCGCTGGTCGCGGTGCGGGAGCTGGCCAAGCACCCCGGCGCGCCGATCGTGCACAACCTGATCACCTCGAAGGCCGTCCCGGAGATCGTCACCGAGCACGGCGGGTCCCCAGTGCGGACCCGGGTCGGGCACTCGTTCATCAAGCAGACGATGGCGGAGACGGGCGCGGTGTTCGGCGGCGAGCACTCGGCGCACTTCTACTTCCGCGACTTCTGGTTCGCCGACTCCGGCATGCTCGCCGCGCTGCACGTCCTCGCCGCTCTCGGCGAGCAGGACGGGCCGCTGTCGGCGCTGCTCGGCGAGTACACCCGGTACGTCGCGTCCGGCGAGATCAACAGCGAGGTCGCCGACCAGGACGCCGCCGCCGGCAAGGTCCGCGAGGCGTTCGCCGGCCGCCCCGGCGTTACGATCGACGAGCTGGACGGCCTGACCGTCGGGGACGAGGCCGCCGGATGGTGGTTCAACCTGCGGCCGTCCAACACCGAGCCGCTGCTGCGCCTCAACGCGGAGGCCGGCGACGAGGCCACCATGGCGGCGATCCGCGACGAGGTCCTGGCCATCGTGAGGGAGAAGTGACCCGGCGTGAGAGAAGTGATCCTGCCATGAGCATGAAGCTGGACGACTGGCTGCTGGAGATCCTGGCCTGCCCGAACTGCGGCGGCGAGCTGCGCGCCGACGACGCGGCCGCCGAGCTGGTGTGCACCGGCTCCTGCGGCTACGCCTACCCGGTCCGCGACGACATCCCCGTCCTCCTCGTCGACGAGGCCCGGGCTCCCGCTTCGTGAGCACGCTGGACCCCGGCCGGCTGGAGGACGCGCAGGACGTCGAGGCGTCCGATCCGGGCGGGATGCTGCGCCAGGTCGCCTCGTCCGCGGCGCAGATCCGGGAGGCGCGGCGCGCGGCCGAGGAGGCGGGCGTCGCGGCGCTCGCCGAGGACGGCCGCCCCCGCGCGATCGTGGTCACCGGCATGGGCGGCTCCGGGATCTCCGGGGACGTGCTCGCGGCGGTGTGCGGGCTCGGCTGCCCGGTCCCGGTCACGACCGTCCGCGGGTACCGGCTGCCCGGCTGGGTCGGCGCCGCCGACCTGGTGATCGCGGTGTCCTGCTCCGGGTCGACCGAGGAGACCCTCGAGGTGGCGGCGCAGGCGGCCCGGCGCGGCTGCCGGCTGCTGTGCGTCGGCGGCGCGGGCTCCCCGCTCGCCGACCTCGCCGCCCGCAGCCGCGGCCTGTTCGTGCCGGTGCGGTCGGCGGGGCAGCCGCGGTCGACGCTGTGGGGGCTCACGGTCCCGCTGCTCGTCGCGGCCCGCACGCTCGGCCTGACGGACGTCCCCGACGCGGTGCTGGAGTCCACGGCGGCGCGGCTGGAGGACGTCGCGCACCGGTGCCGTCCGGCCAGCGAGCCGTTCGTGAACCCGGCGAAGCGGATCGCGCTCGACCTCGCCGGCGACGTCCCGCTGGTGTGGGGGACGTCGCCGCTCGCCGAGACGGCCGCGTACCGGATGTGCTGCCAGCTGAACGAGAACGCCAAGTACCCGGCGGTCGCCGGCGGCCTGCCGGAGGCGGACCACAACCAGGTCATGGCGTTCGACGGCTTCTTCGCGGGCGGCGGCTCGCCCGCCGATCCCGACGACTTCTTCCGCGACCGCGCCGGGGACGCCGAGCACGGGCTGCACCTGGTCGTCCTGCGCGACACCGAGGAGCATCCGCAGACCGCCAAGCGGCGCGCGGCGTCCGTCGAGATGGCCCGGGACCGGGGCGTCGCGGTGACGGAGATCCTCGCCGAGGGGACCCATCCGCTCGAGAGAATCGCGACAATGATCGCGTTGGCGGACTATGTCACGGTTTACTTGGCCATCACGCTGGGCGTCGACCCGACGCCCGTGCCGGCCATTCAAGAGCTCAAAGCGAGGATTGCCTAGATGAGTGCTGAGGGTGGGACGAAGGCCATCATCGCGGCCCTGGCCGCCAACCTCGGAATCGCCGCGTCCAAGATGGTCGCGTTCGCGTTCACGGGTTCGTCGTCGATGCTGGCGGAGTCGATCCACTCGGTCGCCGACTCGGGGAACCAGGGCCTGCTGCTGCTGGGCCGCAAGCGCTCCGAACGCGACCGGACGCCCGAGCACCCGTTCGGCTACGGGCGGGAACGGTACTTCTACGCGTTCGTCGTCGCGGTCGTGCTGTTCACCGTCGGATCGGCGTTCTCGCTGTACGAGGGCTACCACAAGATCTCGCACCCGGAGGACGTCGAGTCGCCGATCTGGGCGTTCGCGGTGCTGATCATCGCGATCGGGATGGAGGGCTTCTCCTTCCGCACCGCGATCAAGGAGTCGAACACGCTGCGCGCCGGGAAGTCGTGGTGGGCGTTCATCCGCCGCGCGAAGGCGCCGGAGCTGCCCGTCGTCCTCCTGGAGGACATGGCCGCGCTCGTCGGCCTGGTCCTGGCGCTGTTCGGCGTGTCGATGGCGGTCGCGACCGGCGACGGCCGCTGGGACGGCATCGGCACCGTCGCGATCGGCGTGCTGCTCGGCCTGGTCGCCACGGTGCTGGCGATCGAGACCAAGAGCCTGCTGATCGGCGAGGGCGTCGACGCCGAGCAGGAGAAGCGGATCATCGACGCGCTGGAGTCGGTGGAGCAGGTCGACCACGTCATCCACATGCGGACCGAGTACCTCGGCCCGGAGGAGCTGCTGATCGCCGCCAAGATCGCCGTCTACCATGACGACACCGCCGCCGAGGTGGCCCGCGGCATCGACGCCGCCGAGGCGAAGGTCCGCGCGGTGATCCCCGAGGCGGGCATGATCTACCTGGAGCCGGCGCTGGACGAGGCGGACCGCCGCAACGCCGCCAAGCCCGCCGGGAAGGCCACCGGCGAGAACGTCTGACGCACCGCGCACGGGTGACGCGCGAGAGCGTGCGACGCGCGACGGCGGGCGGCCCGGGCCGGCCCTGGCGGGCCGTCGCGGGCGGCCGCACGGGATCCCTCGCCGGGCGGCCGGCACCGGATGCCGGCCGAACCCCAGCCCAGGCGAGACCGGCGAGTGCCTCCGCGGAGGCGGGCGGCGCGGCCGTCCGGCGAGGTGCTTCCCATGCTTCCCCGCCCGGACCCCTGAAACCGGGCGGTTGGCGTGACCGCGGCAGCCCCGCCGAACCCCCTACGTCGGCGGCGCCGCCGTCGCGGTCACGGTTAAGACATTACGTCTCCGCCGGTCGTCCGCACGTCCCCCGCAAGGAGGGATCGGGGGTCGTCCTCCAGGGGGATTCAGGCCGCGCGCATACCACCGCACGGTGAGGTGATGAGCCCGGCCAGCGGTCAGTATTGAGGAGTGAGCACCGATGACAAGGCCCGGACCGGACCCGACCCCGCGGGGTTCGGCCCAGCCCTCGCGCACCAGGCGTGGCGGCTGTCCGGCCGGATCGTGGCGGGGGTGGGGCAGCTGCTGCTCTGGATCCTCACCGGCATCGGGCACCTGCTGCGGCCGCTCGCCGTCAGGCTCGGCGCCCGGCTGAACGGCGCGGGCCGCGCCCCCGCCCCCGGCGTCCCGGGGATGCCGCCGGGCGCCGCGCCGCGTCCCGCCGGTGAGACGGCGCCGCTGCCCCGCTGGATCAACACCTGGACCGACTTCACCGGCGCCTGGTACTTCGCGCCCCTCACCGGCCTCGCGCTGACCATCGCGGCGCTGGCCGAGCTGGCGCCGAGCACCGGGTCCCCGCTGAGCCTCGCCGGCGGGTTCGCGGTCGCCTCGACCGTCCCGCTCGTCTGGCGCCGCGAGAACCTGCGGCCCGTCGCCGCCGTCGTCCTCGGCGCCTTCGCGGCCGGGCTGCTCACCGGCCAGCAGCTGCTGATCACCACCGCGTTCGCCGCGCTGTACACGCTGTACGCGCTCGGGCGGCAGCTGCCCCGGCAGTCCGCGGGCGTCCTCGCGGCCGGGAGCGTCGCCACCGTCGCCGTCGTCTACCTCGCCACCGGCACGCTCGACGACGTCCCGTGGCCCGCCGCGGTCGTCGCGGTGCTGGCCGCCATCGGCCTCGGCGACGCGCGCCGCGCCGTCGAGTCCGCCGGACGCACCGAGGCGGAGGCGGAGGAGCGCACCAACGAGACCCTCACCCGGCTCACCGCCGTCCAGCGCGAGCAGGCCGTCATGCGCGAGCGCGCCCGCATCGCCCGCGAGCTGCACGACGTCGTCGCGCACTCCGTCTCCATGATCGCCGTGCAGGCGGAGACCGCCCCGTACACGATGGACGACCTGTCGCCCGAGGCCCGCGCCGGCTACACCGAGATCGCCAAGACGGCCCGGGACGCGCTGGTCGAGATGCGCCGGCTGCTCAGCGTGCTGCGCGCCGACGCCAAGCCCGAACCGGACGCCGCGAACTCCCCGCAGCCCCGCCTCGACCGGCTCCCCGACCTGATCGAGCAGCACCGCGGCGCCGGCGGCGCCGTCGACCTCGCCGTGCACGGCGACCCGCGGGCGCTGTCCACGACCGTGGAGCTGTCGGCGTACCGGATCGTCCAGGAGGCCCTGACGAACGCGCGGCGGCACGCGCCCGGCGCGGGCGTGCACGTCGACCTCACCTTCCTGCCCGACCGGCTCGCGGTCCGCGTCCGCGACGACGGCGCCGCCGGGTCGACGCGGCTGCTGAACCGGGACGATCCCGCCGCCCGTACCGCGGTACTGGACCCGGCCGGCGCCGGCCCGGCCGGTCCGACCCGGCTGGAGGGCGCGCCGCCGCGTCCCGGCGGCCCCGGAGCCCCCGGCGGCGGGCCGGGCGGCGGACACGGTCTCGTCGGCATGCGGGAACGTGCGACCATGCTGGGCGGACGGTTCTCCGCCGGCCCGGCGACCGAAGGCGGGTTCCTGGTGGAGGCCGAACTGCCGCTCACGAGGGAGGGGAATTCCACCAGTGGACACGGTTCCGAGGCGCCCCCCGGCCGCCGCTGACCGCGCTCTCGCCCGCCCCGGGACGGAGACCCGCCGGTGATCCGGGTGCTGGTGGCGGACGACCAGACCATCGTCCGCGCCGGGTTCGCCGCGCTGCTCGACGCGCAGGACGACATCACCGTCGTCGGCGAGGCCGGCGACGGGCGGCAGGCGGTCGCGCTCGCCGAGCGGGGCCGGCCCGACGTCGTCGTCATGGACATCCGGATGCCCGGCATGGACGGCATCGAGGCCACCCGCCGGATCCTCGCGCAGCCCGGCTCCGAGGGCGTCCGCGTCCTCGTCCTCACCACCTTCGACGTCGACGAGTACGTCTACGAGGCCCTCGCCGTCGGCGCGTCCGGGTTCCTGCTCAAGGACGCGACCGCGGACGAGCTGGTCTCCGCCGTCCGGGTCGTCGCGCGCGGCGACTCGCTGCTGGCGCCGCAGGTCACCGGGCGGCTGATCCGGGAGTTCACCAAGCAGCGGCGCAGCCGGCCGCAGGCGCCGTCGGAGCTGTCCACGCTGACGGCCCGGGAGAACGAGGTGCTCGTGCTGATCGCGGGCGGGCTGTCCAACGCCGAGATCGCCGCGCGGCTCGTGGTCAGCGAGCACACGGTCAAGACGCACGTGGCGCGGGTCTTCACCAAGCTGGGCCTGCGCGACCGCGCGCAGGCGGTCATGCTCGCCTACGAGTCCGGCGTCGTCGTCCCGGGAGAGAACGCGACCTGATCAGCGGCCCGGCCAGGCCCTTGGCTTCAGGCGGGCGGGTACGGCCCCGGCTGGGCGGGCGGTGCCGGGAGGTCGGCGGGCCGGGCGCTCGGCGGCGGTGGCGGCGCGGCGTGCGGCGGCTGGGCAGTGCCCGGGTGCGGCGGGTAGCCGGAGCCGCCCTGCGGCGAGGACGAAGCCGCGCCCGGCGGCGGGTAGCCGGATCCCGGCGGCGGATACCCAGAGCCTCCATGCGGCGGGTACGCGGCCGCGCCGGGCGGCTGCGGGTAGGCGTGGCCCGGCTGTGGCGGATAGCCGGAAGCCGCTGGAGGCGGGTACGCGCCCGGCGCAGCGGACGGCTGGTACGAGCCCGGCGGGGCGGACGGCGCGGGCGGGTACCCGGGCGGCGGACCGCCGTGTCCGGGGGTGACGTATCCCGGGCCGCCGTGTCCGGGGGCGCCCGGGCCGGGGTATCCGTGCCCCGCGGCGGGACCTCCCGCGTACGCCGCCGCGGCCTTGCGGCGGCGCGTGAGGGCCGGGCCGAGGAAGAGCACGCCGCAGCCGATCGCCAGCAGCGGGCCGACGATCATCATGATGACCGCCTCGCGGCCGTCCTTGGACTTCTGCTCGTCGTAGGACCGGTCGGTGGCGCGCCCCTTGCGGATCGTCGTGCAGGTGTCGCCCGGCGACATCACCCGCTCGCCGCACTTCACCGTGTCGCCCGGCATGGACGCCAGACCGCCCACGAACAGTCCGATGCCGAGCACGAGGCCGAGCACCCCGTAGAGCCAGTTCTTCACGCGCCGTCTCCCGTCCGTCCAGCGGGATGGTAGTGGGTGCCGCCGACGGAACGTGAGCCGGCCGCTACCGGCGGCGCAGGAGCCGCAGCGCCTTCTCTTTCTCGAAGTCCAGCGCCCGGGCGGGCGGCGCGGACAGCCGGCCGATGCGTTCGCCCAGCTCCCGGACGTGCGCCTGGACCTGCGGTTCGGCGAGCACCCGGAGCCCGAACGCCAGCTCGGCGGGGCCGACGTCGTAGCGCTTCTCCAGCGCCAGCGCGAGCGCGACGGCGCGCAGCTCCGCGTCGCCGAACCGCCGGTGGCCGCCGCCGCGCCCGGTCCCGCCGCCGGACGGGGCGGTGTCGCGGGTCGCGGGCAGCAGCCCGAGCGTCTCCCGGTAGCGGAGCATGCGGGGCGAGGTGCCGAGCCGCCGGGCGGCCTCCGTGATGCGCATGCGTCGATTCTGACAAATCCGTGTCAGAAATGCGCCCCCGATCGTGCCTCCGGACCGTCCCCGCCCGTAGACTCGGCCGGGTCGGCCGGCCCGCGGGGCCGGTCCTCGCGGACGAACGACGCGACCCGCGGGCACCAACTGGACCTGCCGCGCACGGGCGGACCTGCTGCGAAGCGGACCTGCTGCGAGAAAGCAGACCGGGCAAGCAGACCGACCAAGCAGACAAGGAGCAACGAAAGCATGGACTACAAGGTCGCCGACCTGTCGCTGGCGGACTTCGGCCGGCGGGAGATCCGGCTCGCCGAGCACGAGATGCCGGGCCTGATGGCGGTGCGCGAGGAGTACTCCGCCGCCAAGCCGCTGCGCGGCGCCAAGATCATGGGCTCGCTGCACATGACGATCCAGACCGCCGTGCTGATCGAGACGCTGGTCGAGCTCGGCGCCGACGTCCGCTGGGTGTCCTGCAACATCTTCTCCACCCAGGACCACGCCGCCGCCGCGATCGTCGTCGGCAAGGACGGCACCGCCGAGGACCCGAAGGGCGTCCCGGTGTTCGCCTGGAAGGGCGAGACGCTCGAAGAGTACTGGTGGTGCACCGACCAGGCCCTGCAGTGGCCGGACGGCTCCGGCCCGAACATGATCCTCGACGACGGCGGCGACGCGACCCTGCTCGTCCACAAGGGCGCCGAGTACGAGAAGGCGGGCGCCGTCCCGCAGGCGACCGAGGACGACCCGGAGGAGTGGGGGATCATCCTCGAGACCCTCCGCCGCACCATCGCCGAGAAGCCGGGCCGCTGGACCGAGACCGCCGCCGGCATCAAGGGCGTCACCGAGGAGACCACCACCGGCGTGCACCGCCTCTACGAGATGGCGAAGGCCGGCACCCTCGCCTTCCCGGCGATCAACGTCAACGACTCGGTCACCAAGTCGAAGTTCGACAACAAGTACGGCTGCCGGCACTCGGTCATCGACGGCCTGAACCGCGCCACCGACGTGCTGATCGGCGGCAAGGTCGCGGTCGTGTGCGGCTACGGCGACGTCGGCAAGGGCTGCGCCGAGGCGCTGAAGGGCCAGGGCGCCCGCGTCATCGTCACCGAGATCGACCCGATCTGCGCGCTGCAGGCCGCGATGGACGGCTTCCAGGTCACCACCCTGGACGACGTCGTCGACATCGCCGACATCTTCGTGACGACCACCGGCAACTTCAACATCATCTCGGCCGCGCAGATGAGCCGGATGAAGCACCAGGCGATCGTCTCCAACATCGGCCACTTCGACAACGAGATCGACATGGCCGGCCTCGCCAAGATCGAGGGCATCGAGAAGATCGAGATCAAGCCGCAGGTGCACGAGTGGCGGTTCCCGGACGGCCACTCGATCATCGTGCTGGCCGAGGGCCGGCTGATGAACCTCGGCTGCGCCACCGGCCACCCGTCGTTCGTCATGTCCAACTCGTTCACCAACCAGGTCATCGCGCAGATCGAGCTGTTCACCAAGACCGAGGAGTACCCGGTCGGCGTGTACGTGCTGCCGAAGCACCTGGACGAGAAGGTCGCCCGCCTGCACCTGGACGCGCTCGGCGTCAAGCTGACCACGCTCACCAAGGAGCAGGCCGCCTACATCGGCGTCCACGTCGAGGGCCCGTACAAGCCGGACCACTACCGCTACTGATCGCCTGTAGCGTTCGGACCGCCGCACGGCCCAGTGCCGTGCGGCGGTTTGTGCCTTGAGGGGGACGGATGAGCGATATCGCGGATGTGTCGCTGGCGTACGAGGGCGTCAAGCGGATCGAGTGGGCCGACCGGAGCATGCCGGTGCTGCGGCAGATCCGGGAGCGGTTCGCCAAGGAGCGTCCGCTGGACGGCCTGCGCATCGCCGCGTGCATGCACATCACGACGGAGACGGCCTGCCTGATCCGGACCCTGCAGGCGGGCGGGGCGAGCGTGGCGCTCGCGTCGTCCAACCCGCTGTCCACGCAGGACGACACGGCCGCCGCGCTGGTGCAGGAGGACGGCACGGAGGTCTTCGCGCGCGCGGGCATCGACCGTGAGGGCTATTACGCGCACATCCACCAGGCGCTGGAGACCGGTCCCGATCTCGTGTTGGACGACGGCTGTGACCTCGTCAACACGCTGCACATAGAGCGCACCGATCTGCTGCCCACGGTGAAGGCGGGCTGCGAGCAGACGACGACGGGCGTCATACGCCTGCACCAGATGGCCCGTGAGGGCGCGCTCCGGTTCCCCATGGTCGCGGTGAACGACACCGATACGAAGCACATGTTCGACAACCGGTACGGCACCGGGCAGTCGACGCTGGACGGCATCATCCGCGCCACCAACACGCTTCTGGCGGGCAAGACCGTGGTCATCGCGGGCTTCGGCTACTGCGGGCGGGGCCTCGCCGAGCGCGCGCGGGGACTGGGTGCCCGCGTGGTCATCACCGAGATCGACCCGGTGAAGGCGTTGGACGCGGCGCTGCAGGGCTTCGCCGTGCAGCCGATGGCGGAGGCGGCGGTGGACGGCGACGTGTTCATCACCGTCACCGGCAACCGCGACGTCGTGAACGCCGAGCATCTCGCGCTGATGAAGGACGGCGCGATCCTCGCGAACTCCGGCCATTTCGACGTCGAGATCGATGTGCGCGCCCTGGAGGAGATGGCGGTCGCCGTCCACCACGGCGTGCGACCGCAGACGGACGAGTACGTCCTGGCGGACGGCCGGCGCCTCGTCCTGCTGGCGGAGGGCCGCCTGGTGAACCTGGCGGCCGCCGAGGGGCATCCCGCCGCGGTGATGGACATGTCCTTCGCCGACCAGGCCCTCACGTGCGCGTGGCTCGCGACGGCGCACGCGTCGCTGCCCGCCGCCGTCCACGACGTCCCCAAGGAGATCGACACGGAGGTGGCCCGGCTCAAGCTGGCGTCCATGGCCATCTCCATCGACCTGCTCACCCCGGACCAGGAGGACTACCTGCACTCCTGGCGCATCGGGTCCTGACCCGTGCCGTCCGGGACGTACCTGCATCTCGACGAGGGGATCGAGGAGCGCTTCCAGTGCGCGCCCGGGCCCGGCGGCTGGCGCTACACGTCCCGGCGGGACGACGGCGTCCGCCTGGACCTCGTCGTGGACGCGCGCTGGCGGCAGATCCGCGTCGAGCTCGTCACCCCCGGCTGGTGGCTGCGAGGCGGGCTGACGGGGCCCGAACTGGCGTGGGTGCGGGCGGCGGGGGAGAGCGGTACCGAGCACGGGGAGCGGGCGTCGGGCTTCGTGTCGGACTCGCCGGGGTTCCTCGTCGCGGTGGCGCGTTCCCTGGAGTTGGACGAGGGCGCGGCGGCGGACGTCCGTCTCGTCCGGTTGAGCGGGACGTCGCTGTCGGCGCTGTCGGTGTCGTGGCGGTGGCGCCGGGGCGAGACGTCGAGTTACGAGACCGAGACGGAGCCGCTGCCCGTCTCGGAGTACGAGATAACGGATCTGTCTACGGGCGAGGTGGAGTCCCTCTATCTGGCCGGTGACGTTGCCGTGGCCGCTCCCGGCGTGGAGCTCACCGAACTGGGCTCCCCGCCGAACCTGCTCGTCTGACTACACGTCCGGGAGCAGCGCCAATAGGGCGTTGACTGCGGGCGGCAGGGGGCGCGCGGCGAGGGTGACCGCGACGAGGTCGCGGTGCAGCGGCGGATCGGTCGGGACGGCGGCGACACGGTCCGCGGCGTTGCGGAGGGCCTGGGGCGGCAGTAGCGACACCCCCAGCCCGTGACCGACGAGCTCCACCAGGTACTGGATGGTGTCAACCTCCGCGGCGACGCGGCGGTGGAGGTCGGCGGCGGCGCAGGCGGCGTCGATCTGCGCGCGCAGCGCCGAGTCGGCGCGGTACTCGACGAAGTCGCGGGACGCGAGCGTGGGGTCGGCGAGGCGGATCACGCTGCGCGCGGCCAGCGGGTCCGTGCGGGGGACGGCGAGGACGAGCCGGTCGCCGCCGAGCGGGTGCTCGGCGAGCCGGGGCTCGCCCGTCGCCCGGTCGACGAACGCGAGGTCGAGGCTTCCGGCGGCGGTCTCGCGGGCGAGGGCGGCGGCGCCCGCGTGCCGCAGCCGGAGGGCGACGCCGGGGTGCCGGCGCCGGTAGCGGGCGAGCAGCGCGGGCAGGTCGAGGACGCCGAGGGTCTGGATCGCGCCGACGGTCAGCCGGCCGCGCAGCACCCCGCGGACCCCGGCGACCGCGTCGCGGCCGGTCTCCGCGGCGGCCAGCGCGCGGCGCGCGGACGGCAGGAGCGCGCGGCCCGCCTCGGTCAGCTCGACGCGGCGGTTGGTGCGGGTGAACAGCCGGGCGTCCAGCTCGCGTTCGAGCGCGCCGATCGAACTCGACAGGCTCGACTGGACGACGTGGACGCGCGCGGCGGCGCGGGTGAAGTGCAGCTCCTCCGCGACGGCGACGAAGTGCTCGAGCTGGCGCAGCTCCATGGATCGACTGTACCGATGATGAGCATGGGAATCATGCGTTGGACTGATGGTGGTGGTTCCCGCCACCCTGGGAAGGGTGCTTTGGGTGGAAGGAGAGGATTGATGGGGATTCGGGGGCACGGCTCGGGGCGGGACCTGCGGAGGGCCGCCGGCCCGGCGTGCATGGCCTACGCGTTCTGGGCCGTCATGCTCGGCACCACGCTCGCGACGCCGCTGTACCCCATCTACCAGCGGCATCTCGGTTTCGGGAGCCTGGTCACGACCGTCGTCTTCGCCGTCTACGCCGCGGGCGTGATGTTCGCGCTGCTGTTCGGGCGCTCCTCGGACGTGCTCGGCCGCCGCCGCGTGATGCTCGCGGGCGTGGCGGTGTCGATGATCGCCGCGGTGGTGTACCTGGTCGCGGAGGACGTCCCGGTCCTGCTGGCGGCGCGGGTGCTGTCCGGCCTCTCGGCGGGGGTCGTCACCGCGACCGGGACGGTCACGCTGGTCGAACTCGTCCGCCCCGAGCGCCGGGGCGCGGCGGCGCTGCTCGCCGCGGCCGTCAACATGTTCGGGCTCGGCAGCGGGCCGCTGCTCGCCGGGCTGCTCGCCGAGTACGCGCCGCATCCGCTGGCGCTGCCGTTCGTGGTGGACCTCGTGGTCCTCGCGCTCGCGCTGGTGGCCGTGCTGGCGGCGCCGGAGACCGTACAGGGCCGCCGGGTCGCGTGGCCGCGCGCACAGCGCCCCGCCGTGCCGGCGGAGGTGCGGCCGGTGTTCGTCCCCGCGGCCATCGCGGCGTTCTCCGCGTTCGCGGTCTTCGGCCTCGTCACGGCGGTCGCGCCGGGGATCCTCGTCAACGTGCTGCACCGCCCGGACCGCGCCCTAGCAGGCGCCGTGGTCTTCGCCATGTTCGGCGCGTCCACCGTGGGGCAGGTGGTGTTCGCCAAGGTGCCGGAGAGGATCGCCCTGCCCGCGGGGTGCGCGGTGCTCGTCGCCGGGCTCGCCGCCATAGCCGGCGCGCTCCTGGCCGAGTCCCTTCCCCTCCTCATCACCGGCACCGTCGTGGTGGGCCTGGGGCAGAGCCTCGGCTTCCGCGCCGGGCTGGCCGCCGTCACCGCGGGCACCCCGGCCGCCCAGCGCGCCCAGACGGTGTCGAGCTTCTTCCTCACCGCCTATGCCGGGATCTCCCTCCCTGTGATCCTCGTCGGGGTCGCCGCCCAGGCGCTCGGGCTGCGCGGCGCCGCCGTGGCGTTCACCGGGGCCGTCGCGGTGCTGGCGCTGGCCGCGCTCGCGGCGCTGCTCCGGCTGGAGCGCCGCCCGGCGTCCCGGGACGGGCGGCGGTCCGACCGCCGCCCGGCGCCGCACCACGCCGGCCGCTGACCTGTTGGCCCGCCGGCTCGCCGGCCGCTGGCTCGGCGGCCCGCTGACCGCCGTGCTCTCCGATGGTTAGTGTGGCGGCATGCCGAGACCGCCGCGCACCCGCAGACCGC
The DNA here is from genome assembly GCF_008923365.1 of Actinomadura montaniterrae. GTDB lineage: Bacteria > Actinomycetota > Actinomycetes > Streptosporangiales > Streptosporangiaceae > Spirillospora > Spirillospora montaniterrae. The sequence continues at coordinate 39,267 of NZ_WBMR01000008.1, read as the reverse complement.
GTCCGGGCACGCCGGGCCGCTCGCCCCTGGCCTGGCTCCCCGACGGGAGGCCCGCCGACGTCTACAGCGCCCCGTGCCCGTCCCGCGCGGCGCTGGACCGGATCGCCGACAAGTGGACGGCGCTGATCGTCGGCGTCCTCACCGGCGGGACGCGGCGCTTCTCCGAACTCCGCGCGGAGATCGACGGCATCAGCGACAAGATGCTCACCCAGACGCTCCGCAGCATGGAGCGCGACGGGCTGGTGGCCCGGCACGTGCATCCGACGGTCCCGCCGAAGGTCGAGTACCGGCTGACGGACCTCGGCCGGACGCTCGAGGAGCCGCTGGCCGCCGTCCGTGACTGGGCGGAGAAGCACATCAACGAGGTGGAGCGGGCCCGCCTGGAGTTCGACTCCGGCGGGGGCGCGCACTTGCAAGTGGGTACTTCCCAATAGTTAGTGACTCTCCAATAGTGGGTGCAGCGGCCTCCGCCCGAGGCCGCCCCACGAGAGGATGGTCATGGTTCAACCGGCTTCCCGCGCACAGGTCCGCCTTGGCGCCACCACCGTCACCTTCCTGCCCGACGGGCACGCCAGTGTCGTCCCCACAGCGGTGTTCCCCGCGAGCGCGCCCACCGGCTGGGCGACGCACAGCGAGTTCCTGGACGCCGACGGACGGCTCCCCATCAGCATCGGCTCGTTCCTCGTCCGCACGGGCGACCGCGTCGTCCTGGTGGACCTCGGCTTGGGCGAAGTGGACTTCGACGTGCCGGGCCTTGCCTCGTTCAAGGGTGGTTCACTGCTGCGCAGTCTCGCCGCGGAAGGACTCGCCCCCGAGGACGTCGACACCGTCGTCTACACCCATCTGCACCACGACCACGTGGGCTGGACCACCGATGTGGCGCCCGCCCCCACCCTCCCCGAAGGACGCGTCCCGAGCGGCCTGACCTTCGCCAACGCGCGCCATCTCGTCGCCGAGGCCGAGTGGCGGCACTGGAAGGGCACTTCGGAGATCATCGGCCCGGACGCCGTCGCCGTGCGGGACCCGCTGGCGGACCGCGTCGGCTTCGTCGCCGACGGGCAGGAGATCGCGCCGGGCGTCCGCGTCCGCGCGACCCCCGGCCACGCCCCCGGGCACCAGAGCCTCGTCGTCACCGGCGACGGCGACGACCGGCGCCTGATCATCCTGGGCGACGTGATGCACTGCCAGGTCCAGGTCGCGGAGAGCCGGTGGGGGTTCCTCTTCGACGACGCCCCCGAGGAGGCGCTCGCCACCCGGGAGTCGCTGCTCGCCGACCTGGAGGACGAGCGCACGCTGCTGGCCGGCGGCCACTTCGCCGGTCACGTCTTCGGACGCGTCCTGCCTCCCGTGGCACGCCGGGCCTGGAGCAGCGCCGCATAAGCGCCCTGGCGAAGCCCGTGCAGGGGCTATGGCGTGACGGTGACGGTGTGGGCGGCCGTGTCGGGGTCGGCCCACACGGACAGGACGTGGCGGCCGGCGTCCCAGGCCGTCCGCCACGTCCCGGCCGGGTCGGTCGACGTGACCTTCGGAGTGGACGGGAACCAGATCTCCGTGGGGCCCGACACACCGGCCTTGTTGCGCCAGGACACCGTGAGCGTCGGCGAGGAGTACGACATCTTGACCGGGGTGCCCGCTATGGCCCTTGCGTAGGGGCGGGCCAGAAGCTTGGCGAAGAGTGTCGGGTTGCCGTTGCCGTCGGTCACGCCCACGGAGCCGGGGTCGTTGGACCAGTACGACCAGCCGATGCCCAGGTCGTCCGCCATGGAGAGCCAGTCGCCGGTGAAGTCCGCCGCACCGGAGGCGTCCTGCCCCATGCCGCCGACCTCACCGAGCCACATCGGCACGTTCAGGCGCCGCGCCGCCGCCGGCATGTTGCGCTTCCATAGTGCGAACTGTGCCTGGATGAGGAGCTTCGTGGCTCCGCTGTAGGCGCCGCCAAGGTCCACGCCACCCGGGTAGAAGTGCGGGGCCAGGACGATGTGGGGCGTCCCTGGACGCGGGTCCGTGACGGGTGCGATGGACGATTCGGCGCCCTCGTTGGACCCGAGGGCCTGCGGCTCCACGAATACCCAGTTGTCCTGGTCGACCTTCCGGATCGCGTCCACAACGCGCTGGTAGAAGGGGGTCAGGATGGGGCCCTCGAAGAAGCCGAACTGGCGGGTCCCGCCGAACGGCTCGTTCATCAGGTCATAGCCGAGGACCGCGGGGTCCTCGGCGAAGCGCTGCGCGACGTGCTGCCACATCGCCGCGTACCGCTGCATCAGCTCCGGGTGCTTCCCGGTGTTGTTCCAGAAGTTGTCGTAGGCGCGCAGGACGGCGGGCTGGAGGTAGGTGAGCACCCAGGGGTCCTGTGGCGTGCAGGGGAGCCCGTCGGTGATCGTGGCCCAGGCGGGCGCGCCGTTCCCGGCGCCCTTGCACGCGGCGGGCCCGTAGATGTCCTGGTGCATGTCCAGGATGACGTGCATGCCCTGCTCCCGGTACCAGGCCACGCGTTCGGCGACCTCGTCGAGATAGGCGTCGTCGTAGCGCCCGGGCTCCGGCTCGACGTTCTTCCACTGGATCAGGTAGCGGACCGAATCGGTGCCCATCTCGCGGGCCTCGCGGACGACGTCGTCCCGGTCGATCCACGGCAGGCCGCTGTCGCCCTTGGCGCTGCTCGCGGTGTTGAGGCCGTGCAGGACCAGCGTCCGGCCCTGCTCGTCGGTGATGGTGGAGAGCGGCGCGGCGTCCGCGTGCGCGGGGGCGCCGGCCGTCGCGGTCCCCGCCGTCCCGGCGAGGGCCAGCGCGGTGGTCAGGGTGATCCGGCCGAGGGCACTGCGGACGCGCATCCCGCCTCCTGAACGTGAAATTTGTTCGGATATTAGGAGGCGAGGAGATCCCCGGGAAGTCGGAGAAATGCACAACAACGGCGCCGGCTTACGGCGGTAGATGACAACACGGCGCTCCCGCCGCTGGTCGGGAGGCGTCGACGGAAGGTCCGGCTACCGGCCCGGCTGCCCGCCGCCGGGGTATGCGCCGGGCTGCGTGCCCTGCACCGGATACGGGGCAGGCGCGTACTGGCCGCCCGCATAGGGCCCTGCTGGAGGGCCACCGACCGGGTAACCCCCGGTCGGGTACGGGCCGGTCGGGTACGAGCCCGTCGGATGAGGACCGGCGGGATAGGGGCCTGTGGGGTAAGCGCCCGGCGGGTACGGGGCGGGCCGCGGCGGCGGGCCGGCGGGAGGCCCCTGCCACCCGGGCGAGGGAAACCCCTGCCAACCGGGCGGGGGAGGCCCCTGCAACCCGGGCGGGGGAGGCTGGCCTGTTCCGGCCATGGCCATCGCCGGGGCGGGAACAGGGGCGGCGCCAGGAGCAGGAGCCTGCGCCCAGCCCGCCTGCCCGGCACGGCGCAGGCGGCGAGCCCTGCGCTGGGCCAGCCGCCACTCCTCGCGGTGGCGGCGCTCTGCCAGGACGGCGGACAGCAGGATCTCCGGGCGGACGCCCGGAGGCGGCGGCGGGCTGACCACCGCGACGACCTGCGCCGCAATGCGCTGCCCCAGGGAGTCGCGCACCTCCGGCAGCAGCTCCCAGAACCGCGACAGGTACTGGCGGGCCGTCATCGCCAGCTCGTCCGAGAGCATCGAGATCTCCAGCGACCGCGCCCACCACGCCAGCTGCGGGGGCATGACGGCGACCGGGCCGAAGAGGCCGGACGACGAGATCCGCTCCTGGATGACGATCGTCCCGGCGAACAGGTCGCCGAGGCGCTTGCCGCGCCGGTTGCAGAACGAGGTGATCAGCGCGGGCGCGCCGTAGAGCGTCCAGAACTCGATGAAGCCGGCGAGCGCGCGCACGAGCGCCTGCCGGAACCTGATCGGCCCGCCGTCGTCGGCCACGACCCGGATCCGCATCGCCATCTTCCCGAGCGTCCGCCCTCGCGAGAGGGTCTCGAACGCGCACGGGTAGCCGACCATCACGGCGACGAGGGCGACCAGGGACAGTCCGACGGTCCACGCCTCGTCCGCGACCAGGGCCGTCAGGCCCGTCACGTAGATGGCGACGTTCAGCAGGATGAGCTGGAACAGCAGGTCCAGCAGCAGGGCACAGCCCCGGCTCGCCAGCCGCGCGACCCGGATGTCGAGCGCGACGGCCTCGCCGGTGACGAGTTCGGCCATGTCCTGATCCTCCAATGCCGGGGCCGGTCCATCTTGCCGCCTTCGCGGGCCCAGGCGTTAGTCTCCCCGGGTGGACGTCGACGCCTATGTGGCCGCGCACAACGCCGACTGGCTGCGCCTCGAGCAGCTCATCAACCGCGGCCGCAGGCTGACCGGCGTGGAGGCCGACGAGCTGGTCGAGCTGTACCAGCGGACGGCCACGCACCTGTCGGTCGTCCGGTCGAGCTCGCCGGATCCCGAGCTGGTGGGGCGGCTGTCGTCGCTGGTGGCGCGCGGCCGGGCCGCCGTGGCGGGCGCCCACGCGCCGATGTGGCGGGACGTCACGCGGTTCGTGACGGTGTCGTTCCCCGCCGCCGCCTACCGGATGCGGTGGTGGTGGCTGGGCAATGCGGTCCTCGGCAACCTGCTGGCGCTGGCCCTGGCGATCTGGGTCGTCCACAGCCCGCACGTGCAGTCGAGCATCGGCACCCCGAACGAGATCCGGGACCTTGTCGAGCACGACTTCGCGAACTACTACACCGAGCACTCCGCCGCGTCGTTCGCGTTCCAGGTCTGGACCAACAACGCGTGGGTGTCGGCGATCGCGCTCATCTTCGGCATCCTGCTGGGCATCCCCACCGTGTACGTGTTGCTGATGAACCAGATCAACCTCGGCGTCACGGGCGGGCTGATGTTCGCCTACGGCAAGGGCGACGTGTTCTTCGGCCTGATCCTGCCGCACGGCCTGCTGGAGCTGACCGCTGTCTACCTCGCGTGCGCGGGGGGCCTGAAGCTCGGCTGGACGGTCGTGGACCCGGGGCGGCGCCGCCGCGGCCAGGCGCTCGCCGAGGAGGGGCGCGCCGCGATCAGCATCGCGATCGGGCTCGTCGGCGTGCTGCTGGTGTCCGGGCTGATCGAGGGCTTCGTCACCGGCTGGGTGCACGTCACCTGGCTGCGGATCGCGATCGGCGTCGTCGCCGAGACGGCGTTCCTCGGGTACGTGATCGTGCTGGGCCGCCGCGCCACCCGGCAGGGCGAGACCGGCGACGCGGAGCTGCGCCCCGATCTCGTCCCGGTCGCCGGCTGACCCCCGGAGTCGCCGGCCTGCCCTCGGAGTCGCCGGGCGGCCCTCGGAGGCGTCGGCCGGCCCCGGAGGGGAACGCGTCATACCAGGTGAAACCGCCGTCAACCGGCGCCGGTGCCGGTCCGGGCGGGTGTCCCGCGGCCCCCGGCGGCCGTCCAGGCGCCGCTGAGAGGGCCGCTGAGCCGCTCAGAGACGGCCGGCGGCCTTGAGGGCGAGGTACGCGTCCGCGAGCGCCGGAGCGATGTCCTGAGGCGGCGCGTCCACGACCTCGACGCCGTGCGAGCGGAGCTCGGCGGTCAGCCGGCGCCGCTCGGCCCGCGCCCGCTCCGCGGCCGCCGCGTCGTACACCGCCGCGAGATCGCCGCGCGCGCCGGCCATCTCGCCGACCCGCGGATCCGACACGGCCGCGACCATGACGAGGTGCCGGGCCGTCAGCAGCGGCAGCAGCGGCAGCAGCCCCTCCTCGATCGCCGCGGTGTTCAGCTCGGTCAGCAGGACCACCAGGCACCGCTGCCGCACCCGCGCCATCAGCGTCGACACCATCCCCGCCGCGTCGAACTCCAGCAGCTCCGGCTCCAGCGGCGCCATCGCGTGCACCATCGCGGGCAGCAGGTCGGTGCGCGACGCGCCCTCGACGCGCGTACGGACGCGCCGGTCGTAGGCCAGCATGTCGACGCGGTCCCCGGCCCGGGACGCCAGCGTGCCCAGCAGGAGCGCCGCGTCCATAGAGCAGTCCAGGCGGGGAATGTCCCCGACCCGGCCCGCGGACGTGCGGCCCGTGTCCAGCACCATGTAGATCCGGCGGTCGCGTTCCGGGCGCCACGTCCGCACCACCACGTCCGCGCGCCGCGCCGTGGCCCGCCAGTCGATGGAGCGGACGTCGTCGCCGTCGACGTACTCGCGCAGCGAGTCGAACTCGGTCCCCTGGCCGCGGATGAGCGCGACGTGCGCGCCGGTCAGCTCCCGCAGCCGCGCCAGCTTCGCGGGCAGGTGGCGGCGCGACGGGAACGCCGGCAGCGCGCGCACCGTCCACGGCGCGGACCGCGACAGCTGCCGGGCGGCCAGCCCCAGCGGTCCCACCGACCGCACCACGACGGTGACGGCACGGCGGTCACCGCGCCTCGTCGGCGTCAGCGCCATGTCGACGCGGCGGCGCTCCCCGGCGGGGACGTCCACGTGCACCGTCCGGGGCGCGGCGGCGGCGCTGGGCGGCCACACGTCCCGCAGCCGCGCCTTGAGCCGGCGGCGGCCGAGGTTCTCCACGATGAGCGCCACATGGGCCGTCTCGCCGAGGCGGACGTTGGTGTCGCCCGACCGGTGGAAGCGCAGCGCCCGCACGTTGCCGGCCAAGGCGAGGTCCACCAAGACTCCGAGCAGCAGGGCGCCCCACAGCGCGAGCAGCGTCCACCAGCTCGGCAGCAGGATCGGCGCCACCGCGCCGAGCAGCGCCAGCAGCCCCAGGCGTCCGGTGAGCGCCATCAGCGCGGAGCGGGGACGTGGGCGAGGATGCCCTCCAGCACCCCGTCGGCGGTCGCGCCCTCCAGCTCGGCCTCGGGACGCAGCTGCACGCGGTGCCGGAGCGTCGGGCGGGCCAGCGCCTTCACGTCGTCCGGAGTCACGTAGTCGCGGCCGGACAGCCACGCCCACGCGCGCGAGGTCGCCAGCAGGGCGGTGGCGCCGCGCGGGGAGACGCCGAGCTGGAGCGACGGGGACTGGCGCGTGGCGCGGCACAGGTCCACGACGTACGCGGCGACCTTCGGGTCCAGGTGAACGGCCCGGACGGCGGCGCGCCCCGCGGCCAGCTCCGCGGCGCCCGCCACGGCCTTCACCTCCGACAGGTCGCGGGGATCGAACCCCGCGGCGTGCCGCTGCAGCATGCTGATCTCCTCGTCCCGCGTGGGGACGGGCACCGTCAGCTTCACCAGGAACCGGTCGAGCTGCGCCTCCGGCAGCGGGTACGTGCCCTCGTACTCGATCGGGTTCTGCGTCGCGCAGACCACAAACGGATCCGGCAGGGGACGGGCCGCACCCTCCACCGAGACCTGCCGCTCCTCCATCGCCTCCAGCAGCGACGCCTGCGTCTTCGGCGGCGTCCGGTTGATCTCGTCGGCGAGCAGCAGGTTGGTGAAGACGGGCCCCTCGCGGAACTCGAACTCCGCGGTCCGGTTGTCGTACACCAGGGACCCGGTCACGTCGCCCGGCATCAGGTCCGGGGTGAACTGGACGCGCTTGAAGTCGAGGTCGAGGGCCCGCGACAGCGTCTTGATGAGCAGCGTCTTGGCGGTCCCGGGGACGCCCTCCAGCAGCACGTGGCCGCGGCACAGCAGCGCGATGACGAGCCCGGTCACCACCGAGTCCTGCCCGACGACCGTCTTGGCCACCTCGCCGCGCAGGGCCGCGAGCGCCGCGCGGGCCGTCTCGGCCTGCCGCCGGATCTCCTCGGACACGCCCGCGGCGCCCGGCGGGGTGTCGGCCGGCGCGTCGCCGGGCAGCGGGCCGGGCACGTCGTCCTTCCCGAGGTCAACAGGGTGGTTCACGACTGGCGTACCTGCCTTTCCAGGTCGTCGAGGACGGAGGTGAGGGCGATCAGCCCGGCGTCGTCCACGGGTTCGGGACCGTACAGGGCCGCGCCGACGTAGGCCTCGTCGCGGTCGGTCCGGCGGGCCACGGCCGCGACGATCTCCTGCGCGGCCGCGGGGTCCTGCGCGCTGCTGCGCGGCAGGCCGAGGAGCGGGACGAGGCGCTCGCGGGCGCCGGAGCGCAGCGCGCCGGCGGCGCGGTCCCGGGCGCGGCTCGCCCGGTACAGGCGCGCGCGTCCCTCGACCGTCTCAGCGGAGCGGACGACCACGGGCAGCGCCTCCGCCACCACCGGGCCGAGCCGCCGCCCCCGCCACAGCGCCACGAGGGCGACCGCGACGATCAGCTCCAGGAAGAACAGCTTGACGCCGAACGGCAGCAGGTCGGTCAGCGACTCCTGCCCCGCGCCGGCGCCCTCGGTGGGGATGTCGGGCGCCAGCCACACCACGGACTGGCGCGCCCCGGCGAGGTTCATCAGCAGCGCCGCGTTGCCCTCCTCCGCGAGGTGCTGGTTGGTGAGTGGTGCGCTGGAGCCCAGCACGGTGACGGTCCTGGGACCGTCCTGCACCTGTGCTAGGCGGGCCTCTTGGTCCACCTCGTAGCAGGAGACGGCGTTGCCGGACACTTCGTAGGTCTGCGACTGGCCGAACGTCACCGAGCCCGCCAGCGTGGCGGCCTGCAGGGAGCACTCGGGGTCGGCCGTACTGGCGAAGCTGGTGTTCTGGATCTCCACGCCCGGCGCGAGCGCCTCCAGCACGGGAGCCGTCGGCTCGACGAGCAGCAGGTCCCCTTGCGCGCCCCGCATCCGGTCGATGTCGTCCTGGGTGAGCCGCTCGCTGCGCGTCACCACCATGACGGTGCCGGTGCCGGACGCGTCGACGGCCTGAGCGGCGTGCCTCGCCACCGTTACGGGCGTCCCGTGCTGCTTGAGGATCTCCGCGAGCGCGCGCGAGCCGTCCCTCTTCGGGGACGTCGGGTCGAGCCGGTCGGGCGAGCCGGACGGGCGCAGCGCCGCGAGGATGACCGCGATCACGGCCATCGCTAGCAGCGCCGCCACCACGCCGCGCGCCGACCGCCAGCGGCGACCGGCGACCTGCCGGGCGGACGCCTCGCCGCGCGCGCCGCCGCCGTTCGTTCCGCCGCCCGTCTCGTGTGCGCGCGCAGGCGACTGCATCACCATCGCGTGCCTCCGTCCGGATCGTCGGCGCCGACCCCTGCGGGCGTGAGGCCGTCGGACTCCAGCGGCTTCGGACGTGCCGCGCGCACCCTCTCGTCAAGCTCCTTGACCTGCGCGTACCTCTCGGCCGTGCCCGGACGGTCGCCGTACCAGACGTCGTCGAAGACCCGCACGCCGGCGCGCAGCGCGTCCGCCAGCTCGGGCACCGCCTCGCCCGCCTCCGCCGCCAGCTCGTCCGCCGTGCGCCCGGGGCGCGGCGCGAGTACAGCCCGCTCCTCCAGATCGCGGGCGATGGCGCGGAGCCGCTCCCGGATGGCCTCGGCCCACTGCCCCTCGGCCGCGAGCCGCTCCGCGGCCTCCCGGTGGTCGAGGGCGGTCGACGGCGTGTCCTCCAGCAGCGGGTCCTCCCTGGAACGCGGATTGCGCCGGTCCCACATGAGCCACACCACCAGGCCCACCGCCACCAGGGCGATCACCACGATGACGGCTATGGACAACCATCCGCCGCCGCTGCCGTGCGCGTTCGGATGGGAGGCGTGGCTGAACAGCTTCTGGAGCCACTCGGAGAATCTGTCCCACACGCGCTCCAGCCAGGACGGCTTGTCCCGCTGGTAGATCTGCTTGTCCAGCTCACGGCGCGCCATCTCGCGGGCCTCGTCGCGGCCGATCGGGTCGAGCGTCACCGGCGCGCCCCCGCTTCCGATCCGGTTTCATGCCAGGCGCCTGCAGGGCGGGGCCGCCACAGGTCGATGAAGCCCTCGCTATCGCCGTCGTCCGCGTGGCCGTTTCCGTCACCGGAGCCACCTTCGCCACCGGGGCCACTACCGCCACCTTCGTCACGGCCGGAAGCGGCCGCCAGCTCGGCGGCGGACCGTCCCCTCGTACGCAGGTCAAGGTCGAGGCCCTCACGGCGCATACGGCGGTCCATGTAGAGAAGCGCGATGACCCCGGCGTCGAACGGCAGGACCACCGCCCAACTGATGATCCGGCCCGCGGTGTCGACCGCGAGCGAGCCCAACGTCGAGCCGCCGTCCGAGCCGATCCCGAAGAAGATCAGCTGGATGACCAGGAACGGGATGCGCAAGGCGAAGAACCCCATGAACACCGTGATGAGGATCGCCAGCAGCAGTGTCCCGCATGTGCGGAACCATCGGCCCTTGGACAGCACCCGGGCCCGTTTAAGCGCGCCACCGACGTTCGTACGCTCCAGCACCACGGCAGGTACGGCCAGGACCAGCAGGATGTACGACCACACCATCAGCCCTATGCCGACGGGGAAGCCGACGATCGCCGCCACCGCCCCCAGGGCCGGATGCGCACCCGACGCCACCAGGAGGATGAACGGCACGATCGGCGCCATCATCGCGGCGAGCGGCACCAGCAGCACCACCGCCGCCGTAGCGGCGAGCCGTCCCAGCCGCGGCCTTGCGTCCCGCCACGCCTGCCGGGGGGCGATCGGCAGGCCCACCAGTTCCCGCCCAAGGATCGGCGCGAGCAGCCCCGACAGGACCAGGATCCCGTAGGCCGACAGCACCAGACCCATGACGGCGAGGGTCATCTGCGCGCCGAACGACCGTAGGAGCAGCCCCGGCGTGACCTCGTCGCGGGCCTCGTTGCCGATGAAGAAGTACGCGGCGACGGAACTCGCCACCTGGATCACCGCGCTGAACGCCAGCGCCGTGCCGAGGGCCGTGCGCGGGCGGCGCCGGATGCCGGCGATCGCCCCGTCCAGCATCTCCGAGATGGACAAGGGGCGGAACGGGACGTCGGCGTCCGCGTCGTCGTCCCAGCCGTCCGGTCCCGGCATGTCGGCTCCCTGCGGTCTTCGGCGGGGGGTGTCCCGGCGTGGACGGCCCATGGTGCCGCGGCCGCCGGTCAGGTCATCCTGTCACGGGCGAGCCGCCGCATATGCCGACACGGGCCCGGTCGATGACGATCTGCGCCCTGACGGGCGCGCACAGGGACGAAAGCTTCCGATCCCGGACAACCTGGCATGTGTTTCGGGAGTCCCGTTTACAATCCCGCCCTTGTATGGGGTGACGCATAAGGCGCGCATAAGGCGGGCCTCTCGCCATGCCGCGCCCTGGGGCGCGTCACGGGGCGGCCACCGGACGCCTGGAGGAGTCATGTACGAGGCAAACGCAGGTAACCTTGCACGCCAAGGCATATCTCTCCCTGGCGAGGTGGGGCCGGAGCGTCTCACCCCACTCCACCGAACCCCGACTTTGTGACGATGAGGGCCATGAGAGGACGTGTACTGGTCGTCGACGACGACCTCGCGCTCGCCGAGATGCTCGGCATCGTGCTGAGGGGCGAGGGCTTCGAGCCGTCGTTCGTGCACGACGGCGACAAGGCGCTCGAGGCGTTCCGGGAGACCCGGCCCGACCTGGTGCTGCTGGACCTGATGCTGCCGGGCGCCGACGGCATCGACGTCTGCCGGCAGATCCGCGCCGAGTCCGGGGTGCCGATCGTCATGCTGACCGCCAAGAGCGACACCGTCGACGTCGTCCTCGGCCTCGAATCGGGCGCCGACGACTACATCGTCAAGCCGTTCAAGCCCAAGGAGCTGGTCGCCCGTGTGCGCGCGCGCCTGCGCCGCACCGACGAGCCCGCCCCCGAGACCCTGCAGATCGGCGACATCACCATCGACGTGGCCGGGCACTCGGTGAAGCGCGCCGACCGGCACATCCCGCTGACCCCGCTGGAGTTCGACCTGCTCGTCGCCCTGGCCCGCAAGCCCCGCCAGGTGTTCACCCGCGAGGTCCTGCTGGAGCAGGTCTGGGGGTACCGGCACGCCGCCGACACCCGCCTGGTGAACGTCCACGTCCAGCGGCTCCGCGCCAAGATCGAGAAGGACCCCGAGCGGCCCGAGATCGTCGTCACCGTGCGCGGCGTCGGCTACAAGGCCGGGCCCGCCTGACCCCCCGGTCCCGCGCCCCTCGTGACAGCCGGAACGGCACGCCGATGACCGCCACGCCACCCCGCCCCCGGGACCCCTCGTGAAGGCCGACATGACGAGGGCGAAGCGGCTCGTGCGGTGCGGGCTGGTGACGCTGCGGCGCGTCCTGCGCGGCACGGCCAGCCGCGCCTACATGCGCTGGCGCCGCTCCATCCAGGTACGGGTGGTCACCTCCACACTGTTCATCTCGGCGATCGTGGTGGCCATCCTGGGCGTGTTCCTGATGCAGCAGGTGTCGACCGCGCTCATGGACGGCAAGGTCAAGGCGGCCCGTCTCCAGCTGGACGAGGGCTTGGCGCAGGTACAGCGGGACCTGGGGAACAGCACGTCGCCCGCCTCGGAGGACGGCAGCCGCCTCAACGCCGTGGTGAACCGCCTGAAGGCGCGCAGCGGCCCGTCCGGCCTGTACGAGGTGTACATCCGCGACACCACCGCCGAGTACTTCGACGGGTACGCCACCAACGAGCTCCGCAAGGAGAGCGTCCCCAAGCGGCTCAGGGACGAGATGAAGCACGCCCCCGGTGGAGCACGCGCCTACACCTACGGCAAGCTCACCTATGTCGGCGGCCACCCGTCCGAACGCGGCCTCATCGTGGGCGGCAAGTCCGGCCAGTTCGAGCTGTACTACCTGTTCCCCCTGGACCAGGAGCAGCGAACCCTCACCAACGTGAGCCGCTCCATGGTCGGCGTAGGGGTCGTCCTGGTGCTGCTCCTGGCCGCCATCGCCTCACTGGTGACGCGCCAGGTCGTCATCCCGGTACGGCTGGCCGCCCAAGGAGCGCAGAGGCTCGCCGCAGGACGGCTCGAAGAGCGCATGCGCGTGCGCGGGGAGGACGACCTCGCGCGCCTGGCCCGCTCCTTCAACGACATGGCCGCCAACCTCCAGGAGAAGATCGGCGAGCTGGAGGACCTGTCGCAGCTGCAGCGCCAGTTCGTCTCCGACGTCTCCCACGAGCTCCGCACGCCCCTGACCACCATCAGGATCGCGGCCGACATGCTCTACGAGAACCGCGACACCTTCGACGACCCCGCCGTGGGACGGTCCGCGGAACTCCTGCAGAGCCAGCTCGAACGGTTCGAGTCGCTGCTGGCCGACCTGCTGGAGATCAGCCGCCACGACGCCGGCGCCGCCACGCTCGACGCCGAGTCGCTCGACATGCGCGACCTGGTCCTGCGCGTCGTCGGCGACATCCAGGGCCTAGCCGAGCGCAAGGGCAGCAAGGTCGTCCTCCAGCTCCCGGGCGAGCCCTGTATGGCCGAGGTGGACCGCCGCAGGGTCGAGCGCATCCTGCGGAACCTCGTCGTCAACGCCGTCGAGCACGGCGAGGGCGAGGACATCGTGGTGTCGGTCGCCGCCGACCGTGACGCCGTCGCCGTCGCCGTGCGGGACCACGGCGTCGGCCTCAAACCGGGGGAGGGACAGATGGTCTTCGACCGCTTCTGGCGCGCGGACCCCGCCCGCGCGCGCACTACCGGCGGCACCGGGCTGGGGCTGTCCATCTCCCGGGAGGACGCCCAGTTGCACGGCGGATGGCTCCAGGCCTGGGGAGAACCCGGCGTCGGCTCCCAGTTCCGCCTGTCGCTGCCCCGCGTCGCTGGGGCCGAACTGCGCGGATCGCCCCTCCCGCTCGTCCCGCCAGGGGCCGGCGACGCGCGCCCCCTCTTCGCCGAACTGGAGGCGGGGGATTGACCGGCGACCGCCGTACGACGCTGCGCCTCCGGCACCGGCGGGTGCGGCCCGCCGTCGCGGTCGCGGCCGTACTCGTCCTCTGCGCGACCGGATGCGCCAACGTCCCCACCGGCGGTCAGGTCGTCACCGGCAAGCCCGCCGAGAAGGCCGAACGCGTCGACGACCCGTACGTCCGCCTCATCCCCGTCAGCCCGCAGCCCGACTGGGGACCCACCCAGATCGTCTCCGGCTTCCTCACCGCCTCCGCGAGCTTCGACGACGGCCACAAGGTCGCCAAGGAGTACCTCAGCACCCCCAACGCCTGGGACCCCGGCCTACGGCCGTACGTGGACGTCCTGTCGAGCCGCACGGTCGACCCCCACGTGGACCAGACGTCCGCCAACCAGGCCACCGTGCACATCACCGGCGACCAGCTCGGCACGATCGACTCCGACGGCCAGTACACCGCCGCTCCCAAGAGCTTCGAGGCCGACTTCCAGCTGGCCAAGACCCAGCAGGGCGTATGGCGCATCACCGGGCTGCCCGGCAACGACAAGGCCGGCCTGTTCCTCACCAAGGACGACGTCGAGCGCGCTATGCGCACCGTCAACCTGTACTTCTTCGCCCCTGACGAACACACGCTCGTCCCTAACGGCATCTTCCTGCCGGTGGTGGACCGCGAGACGCTGCCCACCCAGCTCGTCCAGGCCCTCCTGTCCGGCCCCACGTCCTGGCTCAACGGCGCGGTGCAGAGCGCCTTCCCCAAGGGGACCAGGCTGCGCGGCGGCAGCGTCCGCATCGACAAGGACCTCGCGATCGTCGACCTCACGCAGGAGGCCCGCGGCGGCAACGTGGAGCGCATGTCGGCCCAGCTCAGCTGGACCCTGCGGCAGCTCTCGGAGATCAAACGCTGGCGCCTGGAGATCGACGGCGAGACCGTCACGCCCGACGGCTCCGACGCCACGCAGTCCGTCCACTCCTGGGACGGGAACTCCCCGGACGGCCAGGACCCCGACGAGCAGGTCCGCCAGACCGCCTACGTCGCCGCCACCGCCGGCTTCATCGGCACCCTCCAGGGCGACCATGCCCAGCCCGTCGTCACCGGCGCCGCCGGACGCCTGTCCCACCCGGCCGTATCGCCGAACTACCAGGAGCTCGCGGGCCTCAGCACGGACGGCCGCCAGCTCGTCACCACCGGGCCCGTCGCGGGCAGCCCGTCCATCCATGTCCTGCTGAACGCCCACAAGGGCGCACGCTTCACCGCACCCTCCTGGAGCCGCGACGGCACCCTGTGGACGGTGGAGAGCACTCCTAAGGCGTCGTGGCTGTGGGTCCGGCGCCCTGGCAAGGCGCCCGTGAAGGCCGGCCACTGGGGACTCGGCGGACGCCAGGTGCTGGCGTTCCACGTGGCCCGCGACGGGGTCCGCGCCGCCGTCATCGTCCGCATCGACGGGCGGCCCGAGGTCCAGATGGGCCGGATCGCCACCACCCCTGACGGGTCGCTGGACGTGGGATCGTTCCTGCCCGTCTCGTCCGAACTCCAGGACGCCGTCGACCTGGCCTGGCGCGACTACGACACCCTCGCCGTCCTCGGCCGCGCCAAGCGCGACTCCCAGACGCTGCCGTACCTGATGCCCGTGAACGGGAGCGCCATCACGTCCATGGGCGTCGGCGCCCTCGGCGAGCCTCGCACCATCGCCGCGGCTCCGGGCTCCCCGGTCCTGATCGGGACGTGGTCGTCGGGCAAGGACCAGGTGTGCCGCCAGCGCCCGCCCGTGACCTCGTACAGCCAGTGGATCTGCCCGACCCCCGCGCGGGACCCCAGCTACGCGCACTGACCCCGGAGCCGCGCTCACATAGCCCGAATCCCGGCGCCCTGCGTCCGGAACACGGAAATGTGGACGACGTCGCGGGCCGGTTATCCACATTTCGGCGAGGGCCTTCCGGGGGCCGGCGCCGGCCGGGATCGTCGAGGCCATGAGCTTCTTCGGCGACCTGATCGACTTCCTGCTCCCCGAGACCTGCGCCGGCTGCGGCGGCGAGCCCGGCCTCCTCTGCGGCTCCTGCGCCGCACCGCTGTACGGCCCCGCCCGCCCGGCCCGCCCGGCCCGCCCGGCACCCCCGGGTCTCCCACCCCTGTGGACGGTCGCCGCCTACGAGGGCCCCGTCCCGAAGATCTTTTCCGCCTACAAAGAGCACGGAAGAACGGCTCTGGCCACCCCGCTAGGGGAGGCCCTGGCCACAGCAGTGGACGCCGCCCTCCCGGCGCCACAGCCCCCCGCCTCCACGACACCCCCACCGAGCGGGCCGGGGCCGCCGCATGGCGCCTCTGGGGCCTCGCCGGGTGGGGCGGCTGCGGGCGGCGCATGGGCGGCGTCGGGGGAGCTGATGCCGGTCGTGTGGGTTCCGTCGGGGCGGGGAGCGGCGCGGCGGCGCGGGCACGATCCCATGAGGCAGGCCGTGGCGGTGGCCGTGCGGCGGCTGCGGGCGGGCGGCGTCCCGGTGGTCGCGGTGGGTGGGCTGCGCCAGTGCCGTCGGGTCGCCGACCAGGCGGGGCTCGGCGCCAGGGCGCGCCGGGACAACCTGAGCGGCGCGCTGGAGGCGGTCGGGCGAGCAGCTCTCGCCGGGCGACGGGTCGTCCTGGTCGACGACGTGATCACGACCGGGGCGTCGCTGGCCGAGGCGGCGCGTGCGCTCCGGGCGGCGGGCGCGGACGTCGTCGCGGCGGCGACCGTGGCGGCCACCCCGCTGCGACGGCGCTGGTGACTTTCTTCACGCCGGCGTCCTGGAACGGCAGGTAGCTACCTTACGTAGCCGCGTAGAGCGGCGGCCGGGCACCGGTCGGCGACATAGGGGGTAATTCGGGTCACATCGCTTCATCGCGGGGGTACAGATTTTCTCAAACTCACCGGGCGGGTACGGCGGCCTGACCTGCGCGGTACAACGGCGCGGACCGCCCGGAACCAGGGGCCTCAGCGGTCCCCGGCGCGCGGCGGGGGCGGGGCGGAGGACGGCGCAGTGGTGGCCCTCGATGACGTTCAGTGAGTTTTTCCTCGCCTCACCCCCCTGACATTCGTGGCGTAAGGGGTTAGCGTTCCTGACATGGCACCCGCCCGGGTCCGTGGTTGCGTCGGATCGCAGTGCTCGTCAGGAGCACGGCAGACGATCCGGCTAGCCGATGCCAGGCGCAGGCGAAACGGCCCACGTAAGGCGACTTCTCGTCGACCGATCACGGTGCGCCTTAGAGGTAAGTCCTGCCCCGTCGAGGGATCCGACATCCCCCGAACCGGGAGAAGGGCAGTAGTGGCGAGAGCGCCGCGAGCCCCTCAGCAGGCGGATGTGGGGACGAAGACCAGGTCGGCCGGGCGGGTGCGACCCACCGTGCTGTGGTGCCCGTACGGGGCCGTCAGGGGTCCCGGATCGGGCGTGAATCGCAACCGGGAGAAGGGGGGTCCCGCGTGGACATCATCGTGAGGGGCCGGCACACCGAGGTCAACGACAGGTTCCGTCGGCACGTCGACAGCAAACTGGCCAAGATCGAGCGGCTCGACCAGAAGGTCATCCGCGTGGATGTGGAGGTGTCCGAGGAACGCAACCCGCGGCTCGCCGACCAGCGCGAACGTGTGGAGCTCACGATCCGCTCCCGCGGCCCGGTGATCCGGGCCGAGGCCGCCGCCGACGACCGCTACGGAGCCCTCGACCTGGCGCTCGACAAGCTGGAGTCGCGGCTGCGCCGCGACTGCGGGCGCCGCAAGGCCCACGGCGGCAAGGGCCGCGCCAAGCTCGCCACGATGGAACCGCTCCCCGAGCCGACGCCGCTGACCGCTCCCGTGCCGGAGCCGGCGTCCGGTGGCGGGCGCACGGCGACGGCGGTCGCCGAGGAGGAGACCGGCACCGCGCGGAGCGGGGCGCCGGCGGACGAGAGCATCGTCCCCATCCCGATGGAGGGCGACGGGCCCGTCGTCGTCCGCGAGAAGTTCCACAAGGCCGAGCCGATGGGCATCGAGCAGGCGCTCTTCGAGATGGAACTCGTGGGGCACGACTTCTTCCTCTACCGCGACAAGGCCACCGGGCACCCCTCGGTCGTCTACCGCAGAAGGGGCTGGGACTACGGAGTGATCAGGCTCGTCGAGGAGTGAGGAGCGGCGCCTGAGAACGCGGACGCGACACCGGGATCGGCACGGCCCCGGACGGCCCGCGCACCCCGCCGGGGTGACGTGGAGCGTCCGGGCCGGCCGGCCCTCCCGGATTTTGTCAGGAGACGTCGGCCCCGCGAGACGCTGGGAACGGCGGAAAACCCCGTAACGTAGGGGCTGAGGGGCGTTGCCGCCGCCGGTATCGCGCCGGGGCGGTCCCGGCCCGACCGTTCCGGGGGCGACCCCGGGCCCCGCGAAGAACTCCGGGGGCGACCCTGGAGCCCCGACCCTCCGGTAGTTTCAGATCACTGACAGTGAAGGGGGGAAGCGGCGTCTCCTCCACGCCGCGACTCAGGTGAGCGAGAATCCCGAGGCTCGCGAAGCCGTGACGGTGCCCCGGCAGGGCGGCGCCGCCGCCACCCCCGCCGAGCGGCGGGCCGCGCGGCCGGGCGATGCGGCCGACCCGATCCGCGTGCTCATCGTCGACGACCACGCGCTGTTCCGCAGAGGCCTGGAGATGGTGCTGCAGGCCGAGGACGACATCGAGGTCATCGGCGAGGGCGGCGACGGCCACGAGGCGGTCGAGATGGCCGGCGACCTGCTGCCCGACGTGGTGCTGATGGACATCCGGATGCCCCGCCGCAGCGGCATCGAGGCGTGTACCGCGATCAAGGACGCGGCGCCCAGCGCCAAGATCGTGATGCTGACGATCAGCGACGAGGAGGAGGACCTCTTCGAAGCGATCAAGGCCGGGGCCAGTGGCTACCTGCTCAAGGAGATCTCGATCGACGAGGTCCCGCAGGCGGTCCGCGCCGTGCACGGCGGGCAGTCGCTGATCAGCCCGTCCATGGCGTCCAAGCTGATCACCGAGTTCGCCTCGCTCGCCAAGCGGAGCGAGGAGCGCACCCAGCAGGTCCCCGCGCCCCGCCTCACCGAGCGCGAGATGGAGGTGCTGCGGCTCGTCGCCCGCGGTCTCGGCAACCGGGAGATCGCGCGGGAGCTGTTCATCTCCGAGAACACGGTGAAGAACCACGTCCGCAACATCCTCGAGAAGCTCCAGCTCCACTCGCGCATGGAAGCGGTCGTCTACGCCGTCCGGGAGAAGCTCCTCGAGATCACCTGACCCGCGACCCGGTTACCGGCAATGTGGTTTTGTCGGTGTTGTGGCCTAGCATCGCGGGCGTGGTCGAGGCCGGGGGCCCGGCCGCCGGGGCCGGGGGCCGCCGGCCCGCCCCCCCCCCCCCCCCCCCCCCGCGGCCGAGGGGCGGCGTGACGGGCATGCTGGAACGGCTCGGCGCCGTCCAGCTCGACACGATCTCGGTGCTGGCCCGGTCGCACGAACTGGTGCCGTACGCGCGGCTGGGGCCCGTCGGGCGCGGCGCGATCGAGACCGCCTACTGGGGGAACGGCTCGTTCGGCGCGTTCGAGTACTGGGCGCACGCGGCGTCGATCCTGCCGATGCGCGACTGGCCGCTGTTCGCGTTCCGCCGCCGCGCCTACCTGCGGCGGGGCTGGCGCTGGCACAAGGTCCCCGAAGGGGTCTGCGACGAGATCCGGGCCCGGCTGCGCTCGGACGGCCCGCTGACCACGAAGGAGCTCGGCGGTGCCAAGGCCAGCGCCGAATGGTGGGACTGGAGCGAGCACAAGATCGGCATCGAGTGGCTGCTCGACATCGGCGAGGCCGTGTGCGTCGAGCGGGTGGGCTGGCGGCGGGTCTACGACCTCGCGGAACGGGCCGTCCCCGCGGAGCTGCTCGCGCAGGACCCGGACGACGAGGCGTGCCTGACGGCCCTCGTCGCCCGGTCGGGGCGGGCGCTCGGCGTGGCGACGCGCGGCGACCTCGCCGACTACTACCGGCTCAAGCAGGACCAGGTGGCGGCGGTCGTCGAGGCGGCCGGGCTCGTCCCGGTGAAGGTGGCGGGCTGGAAGCAGCAGGCCTGGGCCGACCCGGAGGCCCTCGCCGCCCCGGCGCGCGGGCGGCACGCCACCACGCTGCTGTCGCCGTTCGACTCGCTGGTGTGGGACCGGGCGCGGACGTCCCGCGTGTTCGGGTTCGACCACCGGCTGGAGGCGTACGTCCCGAAGGACAAGCGCGTCCACGGATACTTCGCGATGCCGCTGCTGGCCGGCGGGCGCCTGCTCGGCCGGGTCGACCCGGCGCGGGAGGGCGGCACCCTCGTCGCCCGCCAGGTGTCGTTCGAGCCGTGGGCCACCAGGACCGCCGGCCGCGCGGAGGCGTCCGCCGCGGCGCTGGCCACGGCACTGTGGCGTGCGGCGGCGTGGGTCGGCTGCGACGACGTCCGCGTCGAGCGGATCGTCCCGGACGGCGTCGACCGCGCCCTCGTAGAAGCCGCCCTCAAGACCGGCCCCGCCTGACCCGGAAGCAGCCCGGAAGCAGCCCGGAAGCAGCCCGAAAGCAGCCCGAAAGCAGCCCGAAAGCAGCACAGCGTTGTGGGGGGTCAGCCGTGGGGGGTTTGCTGGGGGTCGGTGGCGGTGGGGCGGTCGAGGATCTCGCCGGCGTCGCCGCCGCGCCGCTTCGCGCTGCGCGAGCCGAAGAGCGTGTAGTCGACGATCTCGGGGATCACCCGCGGGGCGTCCAGCACCACGTCGGAGAACAGGTGGACCGCCCAGCTGGCCAGCAGGCCGAGGACGATGATCCCGACACCGACCCAGAACATGATCCACATGGGGCCGTTGCAGAGTGCGACACCGCCCACCACGAAGCCGATGAAGATGATCGTGACGGCGACCCAGGAACTCGGCCGGCCGGCGTGGGACCCGTGCGACTCTCCGGACATTGAGCCTCCCTCCGATGGTGCCTCAGATCTTCTCCCCGGCCCCGTCCGTCAAACGGGACGGGCCGTGGATTGCGCTGCGGAGTGACCTAGACCATTCTGGGTCTCGCCTACGATGGGCATCGTACGAGTGGTGTGCGTGCCGCCGGGAGCGGTGAACCACGATCTGCAAGGAGCCTTCGAGAGTGCCGCCAGTCATCGATAAGATCCTTCGTGCGGGCGAGGGAAAAATTCTGCGCAAGCTCAAGAAGCTCGCGGATCAGGTCAACTCGATCGAAGAAGACTTCGTCGACATGTCCGACGCCGAGTTGCGTGAGCTGACCGACAAGTACCGCGAGCGCATCGCCGAGGGGGAGTCCCTCGACGACCTGCTCCCCGAGGCGTTCGCGACCGCCCGGGAGGCCGCCAAGCGGGTCCTCGGCCAGCGCCACTACGACGTCCAGATCATGGGCGGCGCGGCGCTGCACATGGGCAACATCGCGGAGATGAAGACGGGTGAGGGCAAGACCCTGACCTGTGTACTCCCGGCGTACCTGAACGCGCTGTCCGGCGAGGGCGTGCACGTGGTCACGGTGAACGACTACCTGGCCAAGCGCGACGCCGAGTGGATGGGCCGCGTCCACCAGTTCCTCGGCCTCGAGGTCGGCGTCATCCTCCCGCAGATGACCCCGGACGAGCGCCGCGTGGCCTACAACGCCGACATCACCTACGGGACGAACAACGAGTTCGGGTTCGACTACCTGCGCGACAACATGGCGTGGAGCCTGGAGGAGTGCGTCCAGCGGGGGCACAACTTCGCGATCGTGGACGAGGTCGACTCGATCCTCATCGACGAGGCCCGGACGCCGCTGATCATCTCCGGTCCGGCCGAGCAGAACTCCAAGTGGTACTCGGAGTTCGCCAAGATCGTCCCGCGGCTGAAGCGGGCGGAGCTGGTGAGCACCGCCGGGCAGGTCGACGAGTACGGCCCCGGCGACTACGAGGTGAACGAGAAGAAGCGCACGGTCGGCATCACCGAGTCCGGCGTGGAGAAGGTCGAGGACTACCTCGGCATCGACAACCTCTACGACTCGGTGAACACGCCGCTGGTGAGCTTCCTCAACAACGCGCTGAAGGCCAAGGAGCTGTACAAGCGCGACAAGGACTACGTCGTCATGAACGGCGAGGTCCTGATCGTCGACGAGTTCACCGGCCGCATCCTGCACGGCCGCCGCTACAACGAGGGCATGCACCAGGCCATCGAGGCCAAAGAGGGCGTGGCGATCAAGGACGAGAACCAGACGCTCGCCACGATCACCCTGCAGAACTACTTCCGCCTCTACGGCAAGCTGTCCGGGATGACCGGTACCGCCGAGACCGAGGCGGCGGAGTTCAACAAGACCTACAAGATCGGCGTGGTGCCGATCCCGACGAACAAGCCGATGATCCGCCAGGACGTCGCGGACGTCGTCTACAAGACCGAGCAGGCCAAGTTCGAGGCCGTGGTCGACGACATCGCCGAGCGGCACGAGAAGGGCCAGCCGGTCCTGGTCGGCACGACGTCGGTGGAGAAGTCCGAGAAGCTGAGCAAGATGCTCAAGCGGCGCGGCATCCCGCACCAGGTGCTGAACGCCAAGCACCACGAGCAGGAGTCGGCGATCGTCGCGGAGGCGGGCCGCAAGGGCGGCGTCACCGTCGCGACGAACATGGCGGGCCGCGGCACCGACATCATGCTCGGCGGCAACCCCGACTTCCGCGCGGACCTGGAGCTGCACCAGCGCGGGCTGTCGCCGCTGGAGACTCCGGAGGAGTACGAGGCGGCCTGGCCGGAGGCGCTGGAGAAGGCCAAGGAGGCCGTGAAGGGCGAGCACGAGGAGGTCGTCGAGATCGGCGGCCTGTACGTGCTCGCGACCGAGCGGCACGAGTCGCGGCGCATCGACAACCAGCTGCGCGGCCGGTCCGGCCGGCAGGGCGACCCGGGCGAGTCCCGGTTCTACCTGTCGCTCGAGGACGACCTGATGCGGCTGTTCAACTCGGCCCGGGTCGAGGCGATCATGACGCGCCTGAACATCCCGGACGACGTGCCGATCGAGTCCAAGATCGTCTCGAACGCGATCCGCTCGGCGCAGAGCCAGGTCGAGCAGCAGAACTTCGAGATGCGCAAGAACGTCCTGAAGTACGACGAGGTGCTGAACCGGCAGCGCAAGGTCATCTACGCCGAGCGCCGCAAGGTGCTGGAGGGCGAGGACCTGCACGACCAGGTCCGCCGGATGATCGACGAGGTCGTCGCGGGCTACGTCGCGGGCGCCACCAACGAGGGCTTCGCCGAGGACTGGGACCTCGAGAAGCTGTGGAAGGCGTTCAAGCAGCTGTACCCGATCAGCCTCACCGTCGACCAGCTCGTCGAGGACGAGGCGGGCGGCGACATCTCGGGCCTGGACGCGGAGACGCTCGCCGCGAAGATCCGCGACGACGCGCAGGAGGCGTACGACAAGCGCGAGGAGGAGCTCGGCCCCGAGGTCATGCGGGAGCTGGAGCGCCGCGTCGTGCTGTCGGTGCTGGACCGCAAGTGGCGCGAGCACCTGTACGAGATGGACTACCTGCAGGAGGGCATCGGCCTGCGGGCCATGGCGCAGCGCGACCCGCTGGTGGAGTACCAGCGCGAGGGCTACGACATGTTCAACGCGATGCTCGACGGCATCAAGGAGGAGTCGGTCGGCTACCTGTTCAACCTCGAGGTCGAGGTGGAGGAGCAGCCGGAGGCCCCGCAGGTCGGCGCGAAGCCGGTGTCGGTCGCGAAGACCGCCCCGGCCGCCGGGGAGGCGGAGCCGGTCGACGACGTTCCGGTGGACGCGGAGGCCGACGAGGAGCCGGTCATCCACGCCAAGGGCCTCGACGAGCCGAAGCGTCCGAAGAAGCTGGACTACTCGGCGCCGACCGTCGACGGTGAGGGCGGCGTGGAGCACCACACCGAGGAGGCGGACGACGAGTACGCGGGCGTGAACCGCAACGACCCGTGCCCGTGCGGTTCCGGCAAGAAGTTCAAGCGCTGCCACGGCGACCCGCGCAACAAGAAGTAGGGTCACGCCCTGACGAGGCGGCCTCCCGGGTGTCCGGGAGGCCGCCTCGCCGCGTTTCGGGTTCGCCGTGTTTCGAGGTTCGGCGCGTCAGGGGGATCGATGCGTCAGGGGGCGGTGGTCTCGACGGCCGTGCAGCGCCACCGTCCGCGCAGGTGCTGGAGGCGCAGCGCGACGGCGTGCACGCGTCCCGCGACGACGACCACGGCGGACGTTTCGGCGACGGTGCGGGACGGCCGCTGGAACCGGCTGGACAGCACCCGCGGCGGGACGATCCGCCGCCCGCCGGGGACCGCGCGGCGGTGCGGCGCGAGGCCGCGGCACACCGCCGGCACCGCGACCAGCGACAGCTGGTGCGGCGGGCGCGTCCCGGCGAGTACTTCGACGACGATCCGCAGCGTGGTGTCGGCGACGGCCCGGACCTCCGCCTCGACCCCGTCCCCGGGCCGCACCACCCGCAGGGGCCCCGGCGTCGCTCGATGAACCGGCCGCACGACGCTGCCCGGTGGCGCCTCGGGCTTCTGCTCGGACGCGGCGGGCCGCCGCCTCGCACTCGTCTGGGCGGGGTTGAGGGCGAGCGCGCCGTCCGTCCGCTGTGACGGAACGGCGCGTGCTGGAACGGCGCGGTATGGGACGACCCGGACCGCAGGGCGCTTGGCTGGACGGTGACCCATCGAGAACCTCCCGACTCGTTTTTGAACTGGAGTCGTGAGGCGGCGAAAAAATACATCCATGGCCGACTGCGGCCACTTTTGCCGAGCCGGCCGTCCGTCGGCGCCCTGTCGTGGCTGCTCAGGCGGCCGTCTGGGACGGGGTTATCCACAGAACGGGGTTCTGTCGGCGGTGGAGGCCGGCGAGGGGTTGACTTGGGCGGTAGCGAGGTCCGCCCCCGGGTGGGTGGGGCGTCTTTTAAGCGCAAGCGAACGGCCCTCGCGCAAGCAGAACGGCTGCGCGGAAGCAGGTGGCGCGCGCGGAAGCAGGTGGCGCGCGCGGAAGCAGAACGGCTTGCCTGGAAAGGGAACGGCGGCGGGCGCCACGGAAGGGCGTCCCGCCGCCGTTGATGGGCGACGAAGCAGGTGTCAGCCGGTCGTCGGGGACGGGGACTCGGCGGGTTCGGCCTCCTGCGCGTCCGGCTTGCGGCGGCGTGACGGCTTCTTCCCGCCGCCCGCCAGTTCCGGGTTCGAGCCCGGGTCGGCGGCGACGGACTCCACGTCCTCCGGTTCGCGTCCCGGCGTCGCGAAGTTGAACTTCACGATCAGGAACTTGAACAGGAAGTAGTAGATGACGAAATAGAGGATTCCCATGCCGATGATGAGCGGGAGCCCCTTGGTGTTGTCCTTCGACGCGTTCAGCAGCATGTCGATGCCGCCCGCCGAGAACCCGAAGCCGAGCTGGGCGCCGGCCGCGTTGAGGATCGCCATCGACACGCCGGTGAGGACGACGTGCACCGCGTACAGCACGGGCGCGACGAACATGAACGCGAACTCGATCGGCTCGGTGACGCCGGTGACGAACGCGGTGAGCGCGGCGGAGATCATGATGCCGCCGACCGCGGAGCGGCGGTGCGGGGGCGCGGCGCGCCACATCGCGAGCGCGGCGCCGGGCAGGCCGAACATCAGCACCGGGAAGAACCCGGCGAGGAAGCCGCCCGAGTGCGGGTCGCCGGCGAGGTACCGGTTGATCTCGCCGTGCACGACGCCGTCCGGGCCGTTGTAGGAGCCGAACACGAACCAGATGAGCGAGTTCGGGATGTGGTGCAGGCCGAACGGCAGCAGCAGCCGGTTGACGACGCCGTAGATGCCGGCGCCCGCGGCGCCCGCGCCGGTGATCCAGTTGCCGAAGTCGGTGAGCCAGCCGCCGAACACCGGCCAGATGAAGCCGATCAGCACGCCGAGGACCAGCGCGGCGAGCGCGGTGACGATCGGGACGAACCGGCGGCCGCCGAAGAACGCCAGGTAGGTGGGCAGCTTCACCCGGTAGAAGCGCTGGTAGAGCAGGGCGGCGACGACGCCGATGAGGATGCCGCCGAGCACGTCCGTCGGGTTCTTGGCGCCGAAGTCGATGGCCGGCGCGGCGGTCCCGTCGGTCACCTTGGTGATCAGCACCTGGCCCTTGAGGTCGGCCGAGTGCGAGAACATGATCTTGGTGACCTGGTCGAAGACCAGGTAGCCGACGACGGCGGCGAGCGCGGTGGAGCCGTCGGACTTCTTGGCGAAGCCGATCGCGACGCCGACCGCGAACAGCAGCGGCAGGTGGTCGAACAGGGCCTGGCCGGCGCCGCCGACGACCTCGGCGACCCGGATCCAGCCGAGGCCGTCCTTGCCGAGCATGTCCGGCTGGCCGAAGCGGAGCAGCAGCGCGGCGGCGGGCAGCACGGCGATCGGCAGCATGAGGCTGCGGCCGATCCGCTGCAGCACCGCGAGGGCGCGCGACCCCCGCCGCGGCGCGGCGTCCACGGTGGTCGAAGTCATCGGGAGGTTCCTCCTCAGGGGGTGTGTCAGGAGTGCGGCGGGGGATTTCCGAGTGCCGTGTGGATCTGGTAGCGGTCGGCCCGGTAGGTCGACACGCCCAGCTCGGCGCAGACGCCTCCGGTGTAGGAGCGGCGCTGCAGGAGCAGCACGGCGCTGCCCTTGGGGATCTGCAGGTGCTTGGCGTCGGCCGCGTCCGCCAGGCTGGCGTCGATGGTCTGGTCGCCGGCGTCGAAGACCAGCCCGTACACCGCTTCGAGGACGCCGTACAGGGAGCGGTCGGCGAGGCGGCGGTCCAGCAGGTCGGGGGCGAGGGAGGCGAGGATGTGCGCGCGTTCGAGCGCCATGGGATCGCCGTCGGCCGTGCGCAGCCGCTCGATCACGTGGATCTCGGTGCCGGGCTCGACCTCGAAGATCCGGGCCAGCCGGGCGTCCGCGGGGACGGTGCGGCGGTCCAGGTCGACGGCGCCGGGCCGCAGCCCGCGCGCGAGCATGTCCTCGGTGAACGAGACGAGCCGCAGCGGCATCTCGATCTTGGGCCGGGCGACGAAGGTGCCCTTGCCGGGGACGCGGTACAGCCGCCCCTCCGACACGAGCTGGTCGACGCCCTGCCGGACGGTCATGCGGGACAGCCCGTACCGCACGCACAGCTCGCGCTCCGAGGGGATCGGGGCGTCGACGGGCAGCTCGGCGCTCTCGATGAGGTCGAGCAGGATGGCGCGCAGCTGGAAGTACTTCGGGACGGGGCTGTGCGGATCGATGGTCGTCACTGGGGGTGTCCTCGATGGCCTCTGCGGCCGTATCGACGGGATTGACGGGAATGATGGGGTGACGCGTGAATCGACTTGGTTCGTACTGGTCTAGGCCGGACTAGACCACATCATAGAAAGTCGTGTCAATGCACGAAACCGTAACGACCGGGTCACGGCCCCGGGGCGGCAAGATCAGGTGAACGTGCAGGTCAGGGCTCATGTGGCGGGCTCCGGCGGGGCGTCCGGGCGGGCCTGCGGCGGCGCGTCCTCGGCCGGCTCGCGGCCCGGCGTCGCCAGCCCGAACTTCTTGATCACGAAGCTGAAGACCAGGTAGTAGACGAAGAAGTAGACCACGCCGAGCCCGACGACGTACCACAGATGGCGGGTGTTGCTCTTGGTCGCGTTCAGCAGCAGGTCGATCAGCCCGGCGGAGAAGCTGAACCCGAGCTGCGCGTGCGCCGCCGCGAGCAGGTACATCGAGACGCCGGTCAGCACGACGTGGATCCCGTACAGCAGCGGCGCGACGAACATGAACGAGAACTCGATCGGCTCGGTCACCCCGCAGACGAACGCGGTCAGCGCCGCGGAGATCATCAGCCCGCCGACGGCGCCGCGCCGGTCCGGTTCGGCGCACCGCCAGATCGCCAGCGCCGCGCCGGGCAGCCCGAACATCAGCACGGGGAAGAACCCGGCGAGGAACGTCCCGGCGTGCGGGTCGCCCGCCAGGTACCGGTTGATCTCGCCGTGCACGACGCCCTGCGGGCCCTTGTACGACCCGAACACGAACCAGATCAGCGAGTTCAGGATGTGGTGCAGGCCGAAGGGCAGCAGCAGCCGGTTCGCTACCCCGTAGACGCCGGCGCCGGCCGCGCCCGCGCCGGTGATCCAGTCGCCGAAGTCGTTGATCCAGCCGCCGAGCGTCGGCCAGATCAGCCCGACCACGACGCCGAGGACGAGCGCGGCGGCCGCGCTGACGATCGGGACGAACCGGCGGCCGCCGAAGAACGCCAGCCAGGACGGCAGCTTGATCCGGTAGAACCGCTGGTACAGCAGCGCGACCATGAGCCCGACCGCGATGCCGCCGATGACCTGCGTCGGGTTGATGAGCCCGTACCCGATCGTCTCCTTGAGGGAGCCGTCTTCCTGCCGGACGAGCTGGACGACGCTGTCCTTCAGCGCCGAGCTGTGCGCGAACATCGTCTTGGAGACGCGGTCGAAGACGAGGTAGGCGGCGACGGCGGCGAGCGCCGTGGAGCCGTCGGACTTCTTCGCGAACCCGATCGCGACGCCGACCGCGAACAGGATCGCGAGGTTGTCCAGCAGCGCGCCGCCGGCGGCGGCGAACACCTCGGCGACCCGGTCGGCGCCGAGCCCGTCCGCGCCGAGCAGGTCGGGCTGGCCGAGGCGGAGCAGGATCCCGGCGGCGGGCAGCACCGCGATCGGCAGCATGAGGCTGCGGCCGATCCGCTGCAGCACCGCGAACGTCGCCGACCAGGCGTCCCGGGCCGATCCCGGATGAGTTCGGGCCGACATCTTTAGCTCCATCCGATTCGTGGAGTATGGTGCGTACTGGTCTAGTCCGGACTAGACCAGTTCGCCGCGCAGGCGGCGGCCGGTCGCATCACGGAGAGTGCACCCCCATGGCATCACTGCTGATCACCGCGGAGCGCGTGATCATGACCCCCGCGGACGGTCCTACCCGCGTCGTCTCCCCGGGATACGTCCGCGTCGAGGACGGTGTCATCACCGAGGCGGGCGAGGGCGTCCCGTCCGGCGCCGACGTGCACCTGGCGGACGGGCTGCTCGCCCCCGGCCTGGTCGACCTCCAGGTCAACGGCTTCTTCGGCCACGACATGGTGGACGCCGGCGAGACCGGCTGGCGCGAGGTCGTCACCCGGCTCCCCGAGACGGGCGTGACCTCGTTCCTGCCCACGTTCATCACCGCGCCCGTCGCGACGCAGGCCGAGGCGCTGCGCCGCACCCGCGACCTGCTGCCGAAGCTGCCGCCCGGCACCCGCGTGCTCGGCGTCCACCTGGAGGGGCCGTTCCTCTCCGAGAAGCGCAAGGGCGCGCACAACGCCGCGCACCTCACCGACCCGACGCCCGAAGCGGTCGGGACGCTGCTGGAGACCGGGCTCGTCAAGCTCGTCACCCTCGCCCCCGAGCGGAACGGCGCGCTCGACGCGATCCGCCGCCTCACCGGGGCAGGGGTGCTGGTCAGCGTCGGGCACAGCGACGCGACCGCCGCGCAGACCGCCGCCGCGGCCGACGCCGGCGCCCGCAAGGTCACCCACATCTTCAACGCGCAGAGCGGCGTCCACCACCGCGACCCCGGCGTGGCCGTCCAGGCGCTCATCGACGACCGGCTGCACCCCGGCCTCATCCTCGACCTGCACCACGTCGGCCCGGAGACCGCGCGGCTGGTGTTCCGCGCCGCCGCCGGACGCGTCGTGCTCGTCACCGACGCCGCGTCCGCCGCCGGGATGCCGCCCGGCACCTACGAGCTGGGCGGCGAGCCGATCACCATGCCCGAGCAGGGCCCGCCGCTGCGCGCCGACGGCACCATCGCCGGCTCCGGCCTGCGCCTCGACGAGGCGGTCGGCAACGCCATCGGGCTCGGCGTCGACCCGGCCGCCGCGGTCGACGCCGCCACCCGCGTCCCGGCCGACCTCATCGGCCGTCCCGACCTCGGCCGCATCGCGCCCGGCGCGGCCGCCGACCTCGTCTGGCTCGGGCCGGACCATCGGGCGCGTACGACCTGGATCAACGGGCAGGAACTCTTCGGAGGGGGATCATGACCAGTCTGATGCGCGCCGAGATCGGTGAGCAGCCCGACGCGCTGCGCCGGACGATCGACGCGCTGCTGCCGCGCACGCCCGACATCGGGGCGCTCGCCCGGGAGACGCGGCAGGTGCTGTTCATCGCGCGCGGCTCGTCCGACAACGCCGCCGTGTACGGCCGCTACCTGGTGGAGTCGCACGCCGGGCGGCTCGCCACCCTCGCCGCCCCGTCCATCGCGACGACCTACAGGCGGCGCCTCGACCTGTCCGGGGTGCTCGCCGTCGCGATCAGCCAGTCCGGCAAGACCGAGGAGATCGTCGAGACCCTCGACTGGGCGAGGGACTGCGGCGCCCGCACCGTCGCCGTCACCAACGGCGCCGGGTCGCCGCTCGCGGAGGCCGCCGAGGTCGCGCTGATCACCGAGGCGGGCGACGAGATCGCCGTCCCCGCCACCAAGACCTACACCACCCAGCTCGCCGCGCTGTCGGTGCTCGGTCTCGGGCTCGGCGCCGACGTCGCCGTCGACGACCTGCGCCGCGTCCCCGACGAGGTCGCGCGGATGATCGCGGAGACCGAGGCGTCCCCGGCGCTGCCCGCGATCGTCGAGGAGCTGGCGAAGGTCCCCGGCGCGGTCGTGTCGGGGCGTGGCATCGCGTTCGGCACCGCGCTGGAGCTCGCGCTGAAGATCAAGGAGGCGTGCTACCTGCACGCCATGGGCCTGTCCTACGCCGACCTGCTGCACGGCCCGATCGCCGTGGTCGACGAGCAGACCCCCGCGCTGCTCGTCGCGGCCGACTCCGGCCCGACGCTGCCCGGCACGATCGCGCTGGCCCGCCGCGTCGAGAGCGCCGGCGCCAGGGCGTTCGGCGTCGGCGGCGGCGACGGGCTGGCGCAGGCCTGCTCCGCCGCGCTGCCCGGCCCGGGCCTGCCCGAATGGGTGGCGCCGCTGGGCCTCATCGTCCCCGGCCAGATCCTGGTCGAGAACCTGGCCCGCCGGCTCGGCGTCGACCCCGACGTCCCGCGCGGCCTCAACAAGGTCACCCAGACGGACTGACCGGACGCACCGAGAGAAGAGAACGACATGGACAAGGCCGAGGCCATCGTCGCCGCGCTGGGCGGCGCCGACAACATCGTGGAGATCGAGCCCTGCGCGACCCGGCTGCGCACCGAGGTCTCCGACGGCGGCAAGGTCGACGAGGCGGCGCTGAAGAAGGCCGGCGCGTTCGGCGTCATGCGCAGCGGCACCGTCGTGCAGGTCGTCGTCGGCCCGGAGGCCGACACCATCGCCAGCGACATCGAGGACATCCTCGACTGACCCGAAGGAAACCCCCGCTCATGACCCGAGTACTGTCCCCGGTCGCCGGCCGGGTGGTCGGCCTCGCCGGCGTCCCGGACCCGGTGTTCGCCCAGGCCATGGTCGGCCCGGGCACCGCCGTCGACCCCGAGCGCGGCCCCGGCCACGCCATCGCCCCGGTCACCGGCAAGATCGTCAAGCTGCACCCGCACGCCTACGTGGTGGTGGACGAGGAGGAGCACGGCGTCCTCGTGCACCTCGGCATCGACACCGTCAAGCTCAAGGGCCAGGGGTTCGAGCTGCTGGTCGCCGAGGGCGACCAGGTCACCGCCGGCCAGCGGGTCGTCGCCTGGGACCCCGCCGTCATCGAGGCGGGCGGCCGCTCGCCGATCTGCGCCGTGGTGGCGCTGGACGCCGGCGCCGACGCGCTGTCGGACGTCGTCGAGGCGGGCGAGGTCGTCAAGGGGGCCGAGCTGTTCACATGGAGCTGACCGGATGGCGCTGATCGGCCTGCGCGCGGCGGTGTTCGACCTCGACGGCACCCTGATGGACACCGAGCCGCGCAACCGGGTGATGTGGGCGCGGCTGTTCGAGGCGCACGGCGTGCCGTACGACGACGAGCTGATCTCCTCGTTCGCCGGGCGCCGCGGCATCGAGGTGCTGGAGGACCTGGCGCACCTGTTCCCCGGCCGCACCGCCGAGGAGCTGTTCGAGCAGGCGGTGTCGTACGAGACGGCGGACGGGATCCCGGAGGACGTCCCCGTGCCGGGGGCCGTCGAGCTGGTGCGGTCGCTGGCGGACGCGGGCGTCCCGCTGGCCGTCGTCACGTCGGGGCAGCGCCCGTACGCCGAGCGGCTGCTGGCCGCGCTGGGCGTCCGCGACCTGATGGACATCGTGGTCACCGCCGGGGACGTCGTCACCGGCAAGCCGCACCCGGAGGGGTACCTGGCCGCCGCGCGCGACCTCGGCGTCCCGCCGGGCGAGGCGGTCGGGTTCGAGGACGCGCCCGCGGGCGTCGCGGCCGTGAAGGCGGCCGGGATGGCCTGCGTCGGCGTCGCCACCACCCAGCCGGTGGCGGCGCTCGCCGAGGCGGACCACGTCGTCGCGGACCTGAAGGAAGTCAATGTCGAGCCGGGCCCCGCGCTGCGGGTGCGCGGCGCCGCAAGGGAGATTCTGTGAGCGAGCGCAACGTCAAGATCGAGTCCAGGGTGGGGCTGCACGCGCGGCCGGCCGCGCTGTTCGTCCAGACCGCGGCCAAGGCGCCGATGGACGTGACCGTGGCCAAGCGCGGCGGCTCGCCGGTGAACGCCAAGAGCATCCTCGCGGTGCTCGGCATGGACGCCCGGCACGGCGAAGAGGTCGTGCTGTCCGCCGACGGTGAGGGCGCCGACGAGCTGCTGGACAGCCTGGAGGCGCTGCTGTCCACGCCGGAGCCGGAAGGTGCCTGAGGTCCTGCGCGGCGCGGGCGTCAGCCCGGGGGTGGGCGTGGGACCGGTGCGGCGCATCGCCGGCGCCGTCCCTGAACCGGACGCCGGTTCCCGGCACGGCGGCGACGCCGCGGCCGAACGGGACGGTGCGCTGGCCGCGCTGGAAGCGGTCGCCGCCGACCTTGAGGAGCGCGGCGCGCGCGCGGCGGCGGCCGGTAACACCGACGGCCAGGACGTGCTGAACGCGCAGGCGCTCATGGCCCGCGACCCCGGCCTCGCCGACGGCGTCACCGCCAAGATCGGCGAGGGCACGGCCGCGGCCCGCGCCGTGTTCGAGGCGTTCGGGGTGTACCGGGAGATGCTCGCCGGGGCGGGGGAGTACATGGCCGCCCGGGTCAGCGACCTCGACGACATCCGGGACCGCGCGATCGCCCGCCTCCTCGACCTGCCGATGCCCGGCGTGCCGGAGTCGGACGAGCCGTTCGTGCTGGTCGCGCGGGACCTCGCGCCCGCCGACACCGCGGTGCTCGACCCGGCGCAGGTCGTCGCGTTCGTCACCGAGGAGGGCGGCCCGACCAGCCACACCGCGATCCTCGCCCGCACGATGGGCGTTCCGGCCGTGGTGGCGCTGCCGGGCGCGACGGACCTCGCCGACGGCACCCGCGTCCTCGTGGACGGGGCCGCCGGGACCGTCCGCCCCGACCCGACCGAGGCCGAGGTCGCCGCCGCGCTCGCCGCGGGCGCGGCCCGCGACTCCGCGCTCGCGGAGACGTCCGGGCCGGGCGCGACGAAGGACGGGCACGCGGTCCCGCTGCTGGCGAACGTCGGCGGCCCGAAGGACCTCGACGCCGCGCTGGCGAACGACGCGGAGGGCGTCGGCCTGTACCGCACCGAGTTCCTGTTCCTCGACCGTTCGGTACCGCCGTCCGACGACGAGCAGGAGGACGCCTACCGCAAGGTGCTGGAGGCGTTCCCGGAGGGCCGCGTGGTCGTCCGGACGCTCGACGCCGGCGCCGACAAGCCCCTCGCGTTCCTCCCGCCCCCCGGCGAGGAGCCGAACCCGGCGCTCGGCGAGCGCGGGCTGCGGTTGGCGCGCCGGCACCCGGACGTGCTGACCGCCCAGCTCGCCGCGCTCGCCCGCGCCGCCGCCGGGCTCAGCGTGAAGCTGCAGGTCATGGCCCCGATGGTGACGGACGCGGCGGAGGCCGCGTTCTTCGCCGGAGCCTGCCGCGAGGCCGGCATCGAGCACCCCGGCGTCATGATCGAGGTGCCCGCCGCCGCGCTGCGCGCCCGCGACCTCGCGCCGGAGGTGGAGTTCTTCAGCATCGGCACCAACGACCTGACCCAGTACGCGTGCGCAGCCGACCGGCAGGTCGGCGGCCTCGCGCACCTGCAGGACCCGTGGCAGCCCGCCGTGCTCGACCTGGTCGCCCCGGCGGCCGCGGCGGGCGTCCCGTGCGGGGTCTGTGGCGAGGCCGCCGCCGACCCGGCGCTCGCCTGCGTCCTGGTCGGGCTCGGCGTGACGTCGCTGTCGATGAGCGCCCCGTCCCTCCCGCTCGTCCGGGCCGCGCTGGCCCGGCACACGCTGGCCGAATGCCGCCGCGCCGCGGAGGCGGCCCGTGCCGCCCGCTCCGCCGAGCAGGCGCGCGAGGCGGCCCGCTCCCACCTGCCGGGCCTCGCGGAGCTCGGCATCTGAACGCGCTCGCGGCGGGTCGTCGGGGTGGGCGGCCCGTCGCGAGCGTTCCTTTCCCCGGACGCGTCCGCTGCGGGCGCGTCCAATGCGGGCGCGCCCGTCAAGGCGGCGCGTGCGCTGCGGGCGCGCCGTCAGGCGGTGATGAGCCAGCGGGCTCCGGTCTTGCGGAGGGTGAACTTCGCGGCCAGGACGCCGCCGGGACGCGCCGGGTCGCCCTTCCACTTCAGGTCGCCGAACGCGACCGTGTACTCGCCGTCGCCCGGCCCGTCGTCGCAGGTCGGGACGGTCACGCCGCGCAGCGCCACCAGGTCGGCGGGACGCAGCTTCGCGCGGGCCGCGGCGAGCCCGCCGGCCTTGCAGCCGCCCGCGCGGCCGAACGCCGCCCGGTCGTACGCGGGGGCCAGGAAGCCGCAGACCTTGACGTTCCCGGCGGCGACGCCCCGCAGGAACTTGTAGAGCACCAGCCGCGCGGGAAGGCTGTCCTTCGCCGGGGCGGTGACGTCGACGAGCCGGGAGTCGCCCGGCTCGGGCGTCAGCGGCGGCATCCCCGCCTCCTCCTTCCCGCCGCAGGCGCCGAGGCCGAGGGCCAGCGCGGGCAGCAGGGACAGAGCGGGCAGGAACGGACGAACGCGCACGGGGACCTCCCGGGGGTGCGAAGGCGGGCCGATCTTCCCAGCTCGCGGGGCCCCGCGTCCATCAATACGACAAGCCGTGACCAACGGGTTGCCCGCCCGCGGGCACCGGCAGCTTCCCGACCGGCTTCACCGCGCCGGACAGCACCCCCGCGAGCGCGCCGATCGACGTCGCGCCGGACGAGTACGTCGCGAGCGTCGCGGCGGCCCCGGCGGCGTGGTCGAGGTCGTAGGGGCGGCCGAGCGCCGCGACCACGACCGGCCTGGACGCCAGCGCGCGGACCCGCGCGGCCGTGGCCGTCCCGGCGTTCACGGTGGTCAGCACGTGGACGTCGGCGGCGCCCGGCGCGGCCGTCGCCACGCCCCGCTCGCGCAGCGCGGCGCCGAGCGCCTCGCTGCCCGGGCCGGTGACGCTGACCTTCTTGCCCTTCAGCGGCAGCAGCCCGCGGTCGTTGCGGACGAGCGTGACGGCGTGCTCGGCGACGCGCCGCGCGGTCGCCTTCTGCTGCGGCGTGCCGATCTGCGCGGACGCCTTCGCCGGGTCGGCGGGCGGCGCCTTGAACAGCCCCCGCTTCTGCTTGAGGTCCAGGATCCGGGTGACGGACTCGTCGAGCCGCTGCTGCGTGATCTTCCCGGACTGCACGGCCTTCAGCACCGCGTTGTACGCCTTGGACAGGCTCGGCGGCATCAGCAGCTGGTCGGCGCCAGCGTTGATCGCCCGGACGGGCACGACCGCGTCGCCGTACTTCTCCCGGACGCCCGCCATCTGCAGCGAGTCCGTGGTGATCACGCCCTTGTAGCCGAGGTCGCCGCGCAGCAGCCCGGTCAGCACCGTCTTCGACAGCGTGGACGGGTCGCCCGACTTGTCGAGCCCCGGCACCACGATGTGCGCCGTCATGACCAGGTCGACGCCGGCGTCGATCGCGGCCTCGAACGGCGGCGCGTCCAGCTTCCGCCACTGCGCCGCCGAATGGGTGATCACCGGCAGGCCGGTGTGGCTGTCGGTCGCGGTGTCGCCGTGCCCGGGGAAGTGCTTGGCCGTCGCGGCGACCCCGGCGCCCTGGTACCCGGCGATCGCCGCGGTGAGCAGCGGCGACACCCGCGACGGGTCGGAGCCGAACGAGCGCAGCCCGATCACCGGGTTGCGCGGGTTCACGTTGACGTCGGCGTCGGGCGCGTAGTCCAGGTTGATCCCGACCGCGCGCAGCTCGGTGCCGGTGACCTGCGCGGCGGCGCGCGCGTCCGCGGCGCTGTGCGTCGCTCCCAGCGCCATGTTGCCGGGGAAGCGGGTGATGAACGGCGTCCGCGACACGATGCCCTGCTCCTCGTCCACGCCGAGCAGCAGCGGGACCATGGACGCCTTCTGCAGCGCGTTCGACTGCTCGGCCGTCGTGGCGGGTGACCCGAAGTTCTCCGGGAAGTAGATGAACCCGCCGACGTGGTACTTCCGGATGATCGCCAGGGCGCTCGCGCGGCTGGAGAACGTCGGCACGAACAGCTGCCCGACCTTCTCCCGCAGGCTCATCTTCGCGACGTATCCGGGGACCCACGCGTCCGGGGCCTTCGTCACGGGCGCCTTCTTCCCGGACGTTCCGGACGCGCCGGGGGAGCCGTGGTGCGCGGACGGGCCCTTCCCGCCGTCGCCGCCCCCGCAGCCGGCCAGCGGCACCACCAGCGCCAGCGCCGCCGCGAGCGGCAACCGTCCGAACCGCGGTCGTCCGAGCGCAGCGCGCCTTCGCCGGGGCCGCCGCCGGGCGGTTCCGGCCGATCGCGAACGGTCATCCGCGGACATCAATGGCACGCACCTGACCAGGCCCCCCGACGTGGTCGTCTGCTCGCATCGGACGTCGCGACGTTAACCGCTCGCCGCCGCCCTGTCGACTCGCGGCGCCGCCCTGCCGGCTCGCGGCGCCGGACGGCCGCCCGCCCGAGTCACCGCCCGGCGCAGGCCGCCGCGTCCTCGTTGCCGGGCGTCGCGCACCACTTTCTGCGGCTCCGCGCGTCGGCGGGCGCGCCGGACGAGCCGCCCGGATCCGGTGTCCGGGACGGCGCCTGCGACGCGCCGGCCGAGGGCGCCCCGCGTCCGGCCGCCGGGCCGCCCGGCTCCTTCTTCTCGACCGTGTCGTCCCAGTTCGCGGCGGTGCCGGTGAACGCCGGCTCGGCGAACGGCTCCGTCGGCATGCCGCGCGTGACCTTCGCCATGAACGCGTGCCACACCGAGGACGGCAGGTCCTCCCCGGCGACCCGCCCGGGATGGCCGGGCAGCCCCTCGAGCGGGCCGGGCTCCGCGCGCGTCATCACCACGGACGCCGACAGCTGCGGGACGTACCCGACGAACCAGGCGGCGTGGTTGCCGTCGGACGTGCCGGTCTTGCCCGCCGCGTCGCGGTCCGGCAGCGCGGCCCGCCGCCCCGTCCCGCCGGTGACGACCGCGCGCATCGCGTACGTCGCCTGCGCCGCCTGCTCGCCGGTCAGGACGCGGCCGCCCGGCCGGTCCCACGGCAGCGGCACCCGCCGCCCGCGCGCGTCGACGACCCTGGTGACCAGGTGCGGGATGACGGCGGTGCCGCCGTTGGCGAACGCCGCGTACCCCGCCGCCTGCACGGCCGCCGACACGTTCGCGATGCCGAGCGCGAGCCCCGCCTGCCCCCGGTACGGGCGCAGCGCCGACTCCGGCACCCCGAAACGCCGCGCAGTTTCCGCCACGTTCGCGATCCCGGTCTTCAGCGCCGCCTTCACGAATCCGGTGTTCACCGACAGCTCCATCGCCTCGACCAGGTCGATCGTCCCCAGCGAGCCGATCTTCTCGTCGTTGGAGACCCGGTAGCCCGGCGCGGTCATCGGCGTGACGCTCCCGTCCGGGGCGAACCGCAGCGGCGACCTGCCCGGCACCGCCGTCCGGACGTTGAAGCCGCGGCGCAGCGCGGCGGCCAGCACGTACGGCTTGAACGTCGACGCCGCCTGCGCGACCGGCTCGAACACCGAGTCGTACACGCCGCGCTTCGGATCGCCGGAGTAGAACGCCTTGACCGCGCCGTCGGCGGGGTCCACCGCGACGAGCCCGGCGCGCACGTCCTTCGGCCATTGCGGCTCGCGCGCGCCCCGCATGGCCTCTTCCGCGTACGCCATCCAGCGCGGGTCGAGGCCGGTGTAGATCTTCAGCTTTCCGTTCACGACGGCGCTCGCGGGAATGCCGGCGCCCTCCAGCTCGTCCAGCACCCGCTGGCGCGCCAGCAGCCCCTGGCCGGACACGCTGACGCCGCGCCACACTCCCCGCGTGCGCGGGAAGCGGAGACGGTCCGCGTCGGCCCGGTCGAGCTTGCCCATCGACACCATGCCGTCCAGCACGTACCGCCAGCGGGCCTTCAGCGCGCGCGCCGCGTCACCGTTGCCCTGCGTCCGGAAGTAGCCCGGGCGCTGGATCATCGCGGCGAGCAGCGCGCACTCGGCGACGTCCAGTTGCCACACGTCCTTGTCGAAGTAGGCGCGCGCCGCCGCCTCCACGCCCGACGTCTGCCGTCCGAAGGGGACGGTGTTCAGGTACAGGTCGAGGATCTCGTCCTTGGCGCGGTGCCGGTCCAGCTTCAGCGCCACGAAGATCTCCTTGATCTTCCGGCCCGGCGTCCGGTCGCGGCTGAGGCCCTTGAAGTAGTTGCGGGCGAGCTGCTGGGTGATCGTGGACCCGCCCTCGACGTCGCCGCCCGACGCGTCCCGGAGCAGCGCGCGGAACGTCCCCGAGACCGAGACGCCCCGGTTGCGGTAGAAGCCGCGGTCCTCGGCGGCGAGCACCGCCCACCGCAGCCGGTCCGGGATCTGGCCGTGCCGGACGCTCTGCCGGTTCGCGCCCAGCCGGAACAGCGGCGTCCGGCCGTCGGCGTAGTAGACGGTGGAGCCCTCGTCGGTGACGCCGTCCTGCGGCTCGGTGGGGACGGGCGTCCGGGCGTAGCCGATCACGACGGCGACCGCCGCCAGGACGGCCAGCGCGCAGAAGAAGGCCAAGGCCCAGCGCATGGCGCGCGGGACGCGGCGGAGCGGACGAGCGCGGCGGTGCCCACCAGTGCCACGGCGGTGCCCGCCGGTGCCATGGCGGTGCCCGCCGGTGCCGCGGCGGAGCGACCGCTGCCCGGCGCGGACGAACCGGCGGGCGCTGCGGGACAGGCGGACACGGGCGGCCCGGAGACGGCGCCCTTCGGAAGCGGGGAGCATGCGACCTCGTTCGACGTGGTGTACGGAGTCGGCCGTCGTCCGGGCGTCGGCGGGCGCCGTGGCGCGGGCGCGTGCGGAGGCGCACGCGGGAGGCGGCACGGCGCGGCCAGGCGCACGAGGGATGTGCGGCAGGACGGACCTGCGCGGACGACGCTGCGGAACGACCGCAGCCCAAATCGGTACGAGCCACGTCTGTGGCCGGTGGTCCCACCGGTCACGGCGCCCACAGCACCGTCCCGGCGGATCTCGAGCCACCGTGGTAACAGCCTAATCACGATGGACCCCTGGCCCGCAAGCGGAACGGAAATACGGTGGGGTCCATCGTGATGAGCCGGACGGCCGCGTCGCCGTCGTCTCCGGCCTCTCGGCGGGGCGTCCGGTGGGGTCGGCCACCGGCGCCGCCCGCACGGCCGGGCGGGGCTCGCCGG